>NZ_JBWKKH010000006.1:101753-331336 GCF_056431645.1 Saccharopolyspora sp. NPDC045839 | reverse complement strand
CCGGTATTAGACCCCGTTTCCAAGGCTTATCCCAGAGTGCAGGGCAGATTACCCACGTGTTACTCACCCGTTCGCCACTCATCCACACCCGAAAGCGCTTCAGCGTTCGACTTGCATGTGTTAAGCACGCCGCCAGCGTTCGTCCTGAGCCAGGATCAAACTCTCCAACAATGCTGTTGAACAATCCCAGCAGACACTCAAACCCAACCGGGCGAGCGCCATACTCAAAGAAACCACCAACCACCGAAATGGTCGGGGGCATAAAAGAACACTAACCAAAACAGTCCGCTGTTGAGTTCTCAAAGAACACACCCACACCATCACCCCCAGCCTCTCAAGGCCAGGAAGCTCCGGGGAGCATTTCCTCTTCACCGCTTTTCCGGTTCGCCCACTCTACCACTCACTCGTGGGAGCTTGGTTCGCGACCCGTGTCAGGCCCGGCCCGGTTTTCCCGGCCCGTGTCGCGCTGACTTGGATAAAGTTACACACCCCCGAAACACCCCCTGCAACCACCCCCCCTTAAACATCAAAACACCAGGTCAAGCGCCAACTTCAAGGCCGAAGAGGGCGGCCAGCTCGGTGGCCGTCGAATCGACGTCGCGGTGGTGGACTCCGACCATGCCCGCCTCGACCGCGCCGACCACGTTCCGGCGGAGGTCGTCGACGAAGACGCACTGCCGCGGTTCCAGCCCCAGCCGGCGCGCGGTCAACCGGTAGATCTCGAGGCTCGGCTTGGCGACGCCGACCGCCCCGGACAGCACGACGGTGTCGAACAGCTCGGCCAGGCCCGGATCGGCGAGCCCGTTGGCATTGGACACCAGGGCGGTTCCGATCCCGGCCCGGCGAATGCGCCGGGCGACGTCCAGCAGCGGCGGAACGCCGGACGGCTCGTCGCCCGGATCGTCGAGCACCCCGGCGTAGTCCAGCAGCAGTCCCTTCAGATCCACGAGCCGCACGGTAGCTCACACGATCGGGGCGTTCTGGTGCTGAAGGTGACCGGATCCGGACCGCAAGTTCCTCAGTTAAGCGGGAGCCCAGTCCGCCGACCGCCTGGAGACGCCATGACCGCAGTGCTGTCGATCGAAACGACGCCGGCCGAGGCGGTGGCGGACAGCAGCGCCTCCGCCGTCGCGGGATTCATCGGTGAGCAGGTGTTCGACGTGCTCGCCGGGCGCCGGGCCTTGCACGAGGTGCGCGAGCACCTCGAGCCGCAGGTGGCCGGGCTGCTGTTCACCACCCGGCTGCACGCAGCGCAAAGCCCGGACTACCGGTTGCGGTCCGTCCACGCCTGCCTGATCACCGACTGCGCGGTGGAGGCCTGCATGATCGTCGGGACGCGTTACCGGGTCCGGGCCCTGGTGCTGCGCTTGGAACAGGACGACGGGCACTGGGTGTGCACGCTGCTGTCCCTGGTCTGATCAGCGCTTCTTGTTCTTCTTCGCGTCAGCTCGAGCGGCGGCCCGACGCTCGCGGCGGGTGCCGCTGCGCGACTCCGGCCCCTGGTCGCCGTCGCTGCTGGTCTCCACGTCACCGGTCTCGTTCGGTCCGGAGTAGCTCAGACCTCGCTGCGCCGGCGAATCGAGTCCCTTGCCGCGCAACGCGGACGGGACCTGCTCGCCGTCTGCCGCGGTGGGCAGCTGGCTCAACGCGGGGCCGGCGGATGCCGGCCGGGCGCGCCTGGGCCGCGGTTGCGGCGCGGGCTGGGCCGTCGGCTGCGGGGTCTGGGGCACGTCCGGCGTGCCGCTGCCGACCTGGCTCACCGACACCGGCATGGCCGGCGCTTCCGGCTCGGGCTGCGGCTCGGCCGCCTCGACCTGGACGTTGAACAGGAACCCGACGGACTCCTCCTTGAGCGCCTCCAGCATCGCCCCGAACATGTCGAAGCCCTCGCGGCGGTACTCGATCAGCGGGTCGCGCTGGGCCATCGCCCGCAGCCCGATGCCCTCCTTGAGGTAGTCCATCTCGTAGAGGTGCTCGCGCCACTTGCGGTCCAGGACGCTGAGCACCACGCGGCGCTCCAGCTCGCGCATGGCGCCCTGGCCGACCTTGCCGTCGACATCGGCCTCGCGCTTGGCGTACGCGGCGCGAGCGTCCTCCAGGATGAGCTCCAGCAGGCGCTCCCTGGACATGTCCTCCTCGTCATCGACGAGGGCTTCCCAGCTGATCGACATCGGGTAGAGGGTCTTCAGCGCGGTCCAGAGCTTCTCGAAGTCCCAGTCCTCGGCGTAGCCCTCGGCGGTCTCCGCGTCGACGTAGGCCGTCACCACGTCGGTGAGCATGTGCATGACCTGCTCGTGCAGGTCCTCGCCGTCCAGCACGCGGTGCCGCTCGTCGTAGATGACGGTCCGCTGCTGGTTCATGACCTCGTCGTACTTGAGGACGTTCTTGCGGATCTCCATGTTCTGCTGCTCGACCTGGGTCTGCGCGCTGCGGATGGCGCGGCTGACCATCTTGTGCTCGATCGGCACGTCGTCGGGCACCTTGAGCCGGGTCATCACGGTCTCGACCATCGCGGCGTTGAAGCGCCGCATCAGCTCGTCGCCCAGCGACAGGTAGAACCGGGACTCGCCCGGGTCGCCCTGACGGCCGGAACGACCGCGCAGCTGGTTGTCGATGCGGCGGGACTCGTGGCGCTCGGTGCCCAGCACGTAGAGGCCGCCGACCTCGCGGATCTCCTCGCTCTCGGCCTTGACCTGCGCCGTGATCTTCTCGACGACCGCGGGCCACTCGGCCTCGTACTGCTCGCGGTTCTCGACGGGGTCCAGGCCGCGGCCGCGCAGTTCGGCGTCCGCGAGGTGGTCGATGTTGCCACCGAGCACGATGTCCGTACCGCGACCGGCCATGTTGGTGGCGACCGTGACCGCACCCTTGCGACCCGCCTCGGCGATGATCGCGGCCTCCCGCGCGTGGTTCTTCGCGTTCAGCACGTTGTGCGGGATGCCCTTTTTGGTGAGCAGCTTCGACAGGTACTCGGAGCGCTCCACGCTGGTCGTGCCGACCAGGACCGGCTGACCGCTCTGGTACCGCTCTTCGATGTCCTCGGCGACCGCCTCGAACTTCGCCGGCTCGGTCTTGTACACCAGGTCGGGCTGGTCGGCGCGGGCCATCGGCTTGTTCGTCGGGATCGGCACCACACCGAGCTTGTAGGTGGTGTGGAACTCGGCCGCCTCGGTCTCGGCGGTACCGGTCATGCCGGCCAGCTTGTCGTAGAGGCGGAAGTAGTTCTGCAGCGTGATCGTGGCCAGGGTCTGGTTCTCGGCCTTGATCTCGACGCCTTCCTTGGCCTCGATCGCCTGGTGCATGCCCTCGTTGTAGCGGCGCCCGGCCAGGATGCGGCCGGTGAACTCGTCGACGATCAGCACCTCGCCGTCGCGGACGATGTAGTCCTTGTCGCGCTTGTAGAGCTCCTTGGCCTTCAGCGCGTTGTTGAGGTAGCCGACCAGCGGGGTGTTGGCCGCCTCGTAGAGGTTTTCGATGCCGAGCTGGTCCTCGATGAGGGTGACGCCGTCCTCGGTGACGCCGACGGTGCGCTTGCGCTCGTCCACCTCGTAGTGCTGGTCGCGCTTGAGCATCGGCGCGAGCCTGGCGAACTCCTGGTACCAGCGGGAGGACTGGTCGGCGGGGCCGGAGATGATCAGCGGCGTCCGGGCTTCGTCGATCAGGATGGAGTCGACCTCGTCGACGACGGCGAAGTAGTGCCCGCGCTGCACGCAGTCGGCGAGGCTCCAGGCCATGTTGTCGCGCAGGTAGTCGAAGCCGAATTCGTTGTTCGTGCCGTAGGTGATGTCCGCGGCGTAGGCCTTGCGCCGCTGCTCCGGCGTCATGTCGGCCAGGATCGCGCCGACCTCCAGGCCCAGGAAGCGGTGCACGCGTCCCATCCACTCGGCGTCGCGGCGGGCCAGGTAGTCGTTGGTCGTGACGACGTGCACGCCCTTGCCGGTGATCGCGTTGAGATAGGCGGGCAGCACGCAGGTCAGGGTCTTGCCCTCACCGGTCTTCATCTCGGAGATGTTGCCGAGGTGCAGCGACGCGCCACCCATCAGCTGCACGTCGAAGTGCCGCTGGCCCAGGGTGCGCTTGGCGCCCTCGCGGGCCACCGCGAACGCTTCGGGCAGCAGTTCGTCGAGGGACTCGCCGCCGGCGTGGCGGCGTTTGAACTCGTCGGTCTTGCCCCGCAGCTCGGCGTCGGACAGCGCGACGATGTCCTTTTCAAGCTCGTTGATGTGCGCCGCGATGTTGCGCAGACGCTTGAGCATCTTGCCCTCGCCGGCGCGGAGCAGTCGGGACAGGACCATCCGGTCGACCTCACTAGCTGATCGTGACGCGTCCGTCACGGACGCTTTGCGGTCATCGTATTAGAGCTGGTAGCGGGGACCCGCCATCCGGTGCAGGTCCGGGTGGCGGACCCCCACACGCGACTGTCCCCCGCGAACCACGGTACGCGGGGGACAGCCGTTCGGGTCGGCGTTGGCGCAGACTCGCCCTATAGCGCGTCAGCCAACCTGATCACTCCGTAGTCGAATCCCTTCCTCCGGTAGACCACGCTGGGCCTACCGCTGTCCGCATCGGAGAAGAGGTAGAAGTCGTGTCCGACCAGTTCCATCTCGTAGAGAGCCTGGTCAACCGTCATCGGCTCGGCCGGGTGGTCCTTCTCGCGGACGACTCGGCCTGGTTCGTCGTACCCGTTTTCCGCGGCCATCCGCTGGCCCGGGACCTCGGCGGCGTACTCGTCGACCTCCGGCGGCGCTTCCAGTAGCGCGGTCCGGCCTTCGGCCACGGCCTGGCCCATCGCGACGGGCCGGTCCGCCATCGCTGCGGTCGCCTGTGCCACGGATGTCGGGTTGTGCTGCCCGTAGTGCACCTTTCTACGGTCGTGCATGCGCCGGAGCCTGCTCTCCAGCTTGGTCGCGGCGGCGTCGAGTGCGGCGTAGAAATCGCCTGCGCAAGCCTCGGCCCGAACGGGCGAGCCCTTGCCCATCAGCGTGATCTCGACGCGCTGGCAATTCTTGGCCTGACGGGGATTGCGCTCGTGGAACAGTTCCACGTCCGCCCGGATTGCCTTCTTGTTGTACCGCTCAAGCCGGGTCAACTTCGCATTGACGTGCTCCCGGTAGTGCGTGGGAACTTCGACGTTGCGACCCTTGACGACGATATCCATTCACGACCTCCGTTCCTTGCGTGCCGTAGGCGAGGTGTGCACGGCGGCGCCGGCTAGAAGGCGATCAGCTCACTTCCGGCGCCAGGGACATGGGGTTTCGCTCCTTCCCTCCCGCCTGGGTTGGCTGGATTGAGTGGCACGTTAGCTCGGTTTACCGATTTGTGACACCCCCCTTGTCGGGCGAAGTCAAGCGGCCACCGAGAGTGATTGCTGCCACCGTTCGAAGCAGGCAGCGGGCGCGGGCCTGCCCTGACCCAGGTGCCCATCGGCCTCGTTTTTCACCCGATCGGGGGCTACGTGCCGTAGCTCCCGGCCGGGCCGCCGGAGGACCTGGTCCTGCCTGCTCATAACTGGAAAACGAGTGGACGGCAGGTGAAGTTCCCGCGGCTGTTCGGGTAATGGCAATCCACCCGAATGCTTCAGGCGGCCGTCGCGGTCAGGCCGAGCACCGCGGCGACCTCGATGCCTGCGGTTCCGAGGACCGCCAAGCAGCTCGCGACCGTCGCACCGGTCGTGATGACGTCGTCGATCAGCGCGACTTGCGCCGCCTGCGGCGGAAAACGACTCGTCCGGCCGAGCACTCGGCCGGACAGGTTGCGCACTCGTTCGGCCGCATCCAGCCCGGCCGAATCCGCCGCACCGCGTGCGGTCACCAGGCAGTCCGCGACGGCCGCGGGGTGGCCCGCGTCGGTCAGCCCGGCCGCGGCCCGGTGCGCGATGCGGGACATGTGCGCGCCGCCCCTTCGGCGGGAGGCGATCGTCCGGGACGGCGCCGGCACCAGGTACCAGGCCGGATCGAGCCGGTGCTCGGCGGTGATCGCACGCAGGCCGATCGCGATGTGGCGGGCCAGCGGCTCGGCGAGATGGCGGCGGCCGGACTCCTTGTAGGCGAGCACCGCTCGCCGGGCGGCGCCCCGGTACCGGCCGAGCGCGTACACCGGCGGGACGGCTTCGAGCAGCGGGCGCTCGACTCGGCGGAGCCCGCCGAGCTCGCGCGCGCAGTCCCGGCACCACGCCGCACCCGCCGCGTCGCAGCCCGCGCAGCGCAGCGGCAGCATCAGGTCGACCAAGCCGGAAAGCCCCGCACCGAACCAGGAAACGCGCACCGGCCGATGGTGCCGCAGACCGGCGTCCCGACTCACCGACGCGTGTCGGCGTGGGCGGTCAGCCCGGGAAGAACGGGATCGAACCGCCGCCGATCGAGCCCTGGACCAGGGACCAGACGTCGTCGGTCTCCTTGGACTCCCAGATCCCGCTGCGGTCGCTGACGACCACCCGGCCGCGGTTGGCGACCGTGACAGCCTTCAACGGCTGGCCGAGGTTCGCGGCGGTGAACGGGACCCACTGGAACCCGTCGACCGTCACCTCGAAGACCGGCGTGGTGTTGCTGTCGGTGATCACCACCAGCGAGTCGTCCTTCAGCCAATCGACTCCGGTGATCCGAACCCCCGGCGCAGGCAGCGTGATCGGCCGCTGCAGCACCACCTGACCGTCCTGATCGGACACCCCGGCGACCACGAGGCGGCCGCCGACCACCGCCGCCACCCGCGTTCCGTCGCGGGACAACCGCAAATCGCTGATCGGTCCTTCGCTGGTCAGCTGCCTGGTGTCGACCTGGCGCAGCACCCAGCTGTTCCCGGCATCCAGCGCGCGGACCACGTTGCGGCCGTCCACGACGGTCCACACCTCGGATTTCCCGCGCCAGGTGGGCTTGCTCATGTCGGCGCCCCGCACCGGGAGTTCGGGCAGCTGCGCGCCGTAGCGGCCGACCCGCAACTCGACGCCGACGCCACCGGCGACGCGCGTGACCGCCGCGAGATGGCTGCCGTCGAGCGACTGACCCGCCCGGAGCACGTCGTACTCGCCCGATCCGGCCGGGCCCTGGATCGGCTGCGCGGTGTCGAGGGAGAGCAGCCGCTCGTCGACCACCACCATCCCCGGCAGATCCGGGCGGGCGGTGTTGTTGGTCTCGTAGGAGCCGAGGTCGGTCGGCCGCAGGTCCTTCCCGTCCGGCAGCAGCGGCGCGCCCTCCACCTTCAGCCGGACCCGCGCGTTGTTGACGCTCTGCAAGGTGAACACCACCTGTGCGGCGATCAGCTGGCGCTCCTCCCGCGGGATGGCGCCGAGATCGCTGAGGTTCACCTCCAGCGCGCCGTCCCCGGGGTCGGCCGGGTTGGTCTTCGGGTGCACGCCGGGCGGGATGGCGGTGCGCATGGCCGACTCCAGCCCCGCGGACGGGCCGCTGGTCAGCAGGTCGATGACCTGCCTGGGCAGGGTGCTCGCCGGTTGCGACACCACGTACCGCACATCCGGGACGATGCCGGCCGAGTCGTGGTCCAGGAAGTAGATCGGGACCGGCTGGTAGACGGTGCTGAACGAGCCCTTGCTGGCGACGATCTCGGGCAGCGGCGTCGCGATGCGCCACTCGCCGTCCGCCTGCAGCTCCACCCGCACCTGGGCCTGGTACTCGCCGACTTCGGGGACGAATGACGAGTCCGGCAGCAGCCGCCCCACTTTGTCGGCCTGCACGGTGACCATCTGCACGCCGTCGGGCAGCGGCGTGGGCTGCGTCGCCGGGATCGTGTCGACGTTGTCCACGATGAGCAGGCCCGGCGCCGGGGTCCAGCTCCGGCGCGCCGCCGGGGTGAGGTGCTGCCGCGCGGACTCGTGGTTGCTCTCCGGGGCGGCGGACGCGTTGACGAAACTGCGCACCAGTGCGAGCGGGTCGGCGCCGTCCGGTGGCGGGGGCACGGGCGCAGTCGCGTTGCTCTCGTCGACCGCCCGGATCGCCCTCGCGTCCGAACTCTCCGGGATCGATGCGCACGCCGACACCGACAGCAGCACCGCCAGCAGCACCGCCACCCGACGCACGCCCATCATTCGTCCTCCCAGGTGTGTTCGGACAACCGAGCCGGCCCGCGGTCGCGGAAGTCCGGATCGCCGGCCTCGCCGTCCTTCGGCGGGTCGACGCTGGCCGCGAGCAGCGCTTCCGGTGCAGCGATCCGGCGGATGCCCGGCATCGGCAGCGGGCTGGTGTCGAACGACTCGCCCGGCCGCCGGGGCAGGGTGAGGCGGAAGCACGAGCCCTCGCCGGGTTCGCCCCACGCGTCCAGCCCGCCGCCGTGCAGCCGGGCGTCCTCGAGGCTGATCGACAGCCCGAGGCCGGTGCCGCCGGTGCGCCGGTTCCGGGACGGGTCGGCCCGCCAGAACCGGGTGAACACCAGCTCGGCCTCGCCCGAGCGCAGGCCGACGCCGTAGTCCCGGACGGTCACCGCGACGGCCTGCTCGTTGCCGCCGAAGCGGATCTCGACCGGCCCGCCCTCGGCGTGGTCGATGGCGTTGGCCACCAGGTTCCGCATGATCCGCTCCACCCGGCGGACGTCGGCGACGATGGTGAGCTCGCCCCCGGACGGGGCGATCACCCGCAGCTCCACGCCGCTCGTGTCGGCGATGGGGCGCAGCGCCTCCACGGAGCGGTCCACGATCTCGGCGAGGTCCAGCTGCTCGGCCGCCAGATCGGCGACGCCGGCGTCCAGCCGGGAGATCTCCAGCAGGTCGGCCAGCAGCAGCTCGAACCGGTCGAGCTCGTCGACGAGCAGCTCGGTCGACCGGGACAGGCCGGGCGGGAACTGCTCCCGGGAGGCGTGCAGCACGTCGGCGGCCATCCGCACGGTGGTCAGCGGGGTGCGCAGCTCGTGGGATACGTCCGAGGTGAACCGGCGCTGCAGCTGGCCGAACTCCTCCAGCTGCGTGATCTGCTGCTTGAGGCTGTCGGCCATCTCGTTGAACGACTCCGCCAGGCGGGCCACGTCGTCCTCGCCGATCACCCGCATCCGCTTGTCCAGGTCGCCTTCCGCCAGCTGCTCGGCGATCTGCGCGGCCTGCCGCACCGGGCGCACCACCTGGCGGGTCACCAGGTTCGTGATGGCACCCACCATCACCAGCAGCACCAGCCCGCCGAGCAGCAGGGTCTGCTGCAGGACCTCGAGGGTGCTCTGCTCGGCGGTCAGCGGGAACAGCAGGTAGACCTGGAGCTGCCGGGTCGCGGTGCTCACCGGCGTCCCCACCGCCAGCATCGTGACGGAGGTGCCCTTCTCCCGGTGCGCGGTGGTGATCTGGGTGGCCAGCTGGCCGCGTTCGACGAATTGGCGCAGGTCTGACGGCACGTCGTCGATCGGGCCGGCGGCCGGCTGCTGCGACCGTTCGCCCGGCGCGCGCCCGTCGACCAGCACCGGCTCGAACGCGCCGGCCACCGTCTCGGTGGTGGACTGCCCGGAGGACGTCGTCGTCAGCCGGTTCAGCGCGGCCTGCAGCTGTTCGGTGACGTTGTCCGCGTTCGGGTCGACCGCGGTCAGCTCGCGCTCCAGGATCGGCAGGCTGACCTCGACCTGCGAAATCGCGGCGGTCTCCTTCGTGGACAGCAGCTGCGACGTGATCTGCCACTGCAGCATCATGCCCAGCGCGAAGACCACGGCCATCGACAGCGCGAGGGTGCTGACCACGACGCGCAGCTGCATCGACCGCCGCCACAGCGCTTCGAAGCGGCGCCAACGGCTGCGGACCTCCTCGCGGACACGACTGATCAGCCGCTGCACCGAGCGGCCTCGACGCGTCCACACCCTCACTGCAACCGTCCCCCGGGCCACTCCGCCACTACGACCCGGCTAGCAACTGTGTCAAAGGCTCGGCCGACCGCCCACACCGGTGCCCCACCGGTGCGCAGTTCCGGATCACCGCGCCCACCCGCAGTCCGGTGCCGGCGGCGCAGTCATTTCCTCTTGTTCCACACCCGCAACTCGCGCCGCACGCAGCCGCGAATCGCGATCCCGGTCCGGACCCGAAGTGCCGGACCGGACGAATGGGCGCCCGCTCGCGAGCGGGCGCCCATTTCGATCAGGACATCACGGGGGGCCGGCCTTGTAACCGACGCCGCGGACCGTCAGCACCACCTCGGGGCGCTCCGGGTCGCGCTCCACCTTGGACCGCAGGCGCTGGACGTGCACGTTGACCAGGCGGGTGTCGGCGGCGTGCCGGTAGCCCCACACCTGCTCCAGCAGGACCTCGCGGGTGAAGACCTGGCGCGGCTTGCGGGCCAGCGCCACCAGCAGGTCGAACTCCAGCGGCGTCAACGCGATCGGCTGGCCGTCGCGGGTCACCTCGTGGCCGGGCACGTCGATGGTCACGTCGCCGATGGTGAGCACCTCGGCCGGCTCGGCGTCGGTCCGGCGCAGCCGGGCCCGCAGCCGGGCGACCAGCTCCTTCGGCTTGAACGGCTTGACCACGTAGTCGTCGGCGCCGGACTCCAGGCCCAGCACCACGTCGACCGTGTCGCTCTTGGCGGTCAGCATCACGATCGGCACGACGGACTCGGTGCGGATGGCCTTGCAGACGTCGATGCCGTTCATCCCGGGCAGCATCAGGTCCAGCAGGACCAGGTCGGGCTTGAGCTCGCGCAAGGCAGGCAGCGCCTTGGTGCCGTCGCTGACGACGGCCGTCTCGAAGCCCTCACCTCGGAGCACGATGGTCAGCATTTCGGCCAGGGCCGGATCGTCGTCCACCACGAGCACGCGTGCCTTCATGGCCAACATGGTTGCACTTGTCACCCCGCCGCCGTGCATCCACCCGCTGATCGTCGCCGCAGGTCGCGGCGCGACAACCGAATCGGCCCAGCGAGTACCGCCGAATGGAGCATCCAGTCCGGTGGTTTCGCGCACCGACCCGGTTCGACGCCGCGTGCCGATCGACTCACGTTGCGTAGCAACGGCTTGGGCCACCTGGACGAGTGTGCACTTCGGACAGTGCGGGCCCTCACCGCGCCGCCGGACGCTTACCGCGCGAGGACGTGCTGGTCGACGAGCGCGCCGAAGTCCACGTGGTTCACGCCGTCCACCACGACCCACGGCGACCACCAGTCCGCCGCCGCGAGCTGCTGGTAGACCTTGCCGCAACGCTGCTGCAGCGCGGCATCGGACTCGAAGTTGTCCCGCTGGCGGTCCACTTCGGTCCGCTCCCGGTGCTCGGCTCGGGCGGCCGCCACCTCCGACGGCACCTGCAGCAGGATCTGCAGATCCGGCTTCGGCAGCGCGAAGCGCGTCACCTCCAGCTCGTGGACCCAGGCGACGAAGTCGCCGTGGCTGTCCTGGTGGAGCCGGGCGGCGCCGTAGGCGGCGTTCGAGGCGACGTAGCGGTCGAGGAGGACGACGTCGTGCGCGCGGAGGTCCGCGCGCAGCGCGTCCGCCGCGGCGCGGCGGTCGAGCGCGTAGAGGACGGCCATGCCGTGGACGGAGTCGCCGAGGTCGCCGTGGCGACCGCGGAGCGCTTCCGCGACGAGCTCGGCGTGGACGTCGTCGGCGTAGCGCGGGAACGCCGAACGGGCCACGGAGTGGCCGCGGGCGGTCAGTTCCGCCGCGATGCCGTTGGCGAGCGTGCGCTTGCCCGCGCCGTCCAGTCCCTCGATGACGATTAGTCGACCCACGCCGTCGACGGTAGTCCAGTCGCCGCACCCCCCATCCGGACACCCTCGTCCGATCGTCCCGGCGCGTGAATTCGCTTTCGCCGCAACCCGTTCTGCTGTATACAGCCGGTATGCCAAAGACTCACTCGTACCGCGCGACCGTGACCTGGACCGGCAACACCGGCGGCGGCACCACCTCGTACCGCGACTACAGCCGTGAGCACGTCGTGGACATCGATGGCAAGCCGCAGCTGACCGCGTCGGCCGATCCCGCCTTCCGCGGCGATCCCGGCCTCCACAACCCCGAAGACCTCCTGGTCGTATCGCTGTCCGAGTGCCACATGCTGTGGTACCTCGCGCTGTGCAGCACCTCCGGCATCGTCGTCACCGCCTACCGCGACGACGCGAGCGGCGCCATGGCGGAAGACCCCGACACCGGCGGGCACTTCACCGAGGTCGTGCTCCGCCCGCAGGTGACGATCACCGACCCGGCCAAGCTGCCGACCGCCGAGAAGCTGCACGAAGAGGCGCACCGCAAGTGCTTCATCGCCAACTCGGTCAACTTCCCGGTCCGCCACGAACCGGAGATCCACATCGCGCAGTGACGAGCCGGCCGGCGTCGGCGCAGGACCTCGGGCCGGGCGGGCTGCGGGTCGGCGATCCGCAGCCCGCCCGGACACCTGAGGTTCTGCCGCCCGGCACGCAGGGCTTCAGTACCGGTAGTGGTCCGGCTTGTAGGGACCTTCCACGTCGACGCCGATGTACTCGGCCTGCTCCTGGGAGAGCTTCGTCAGCTCGCCGCCGAGGGCCGCCACGTGAATGCGGGCGACCTTCTCGTCGAGGATCTTGGGCAACCGGTAGACCTCGTTGTCGTACTCCTCATGCTTGGTGAACAGCTCGATCTGGGCGATCGTCTGGTTGGCGAACGACGCCGACATCACGAAGCTCGGATGCCCGGTGGCGTTGCCCAGGTTCAGCAGGCGCCCCTCGGACAGCACGATGATCGACCGGCCGCTGCCGAACACCCACTCGTCGACCTGCGGCTTGATCCGCACCCGGCGCGCATCGGCGGCGCGGCGCAGGCCGGCCATGTCGATCTCGTCGTCGAAGTGGCCGACGTTGCCGAGGATCGCCTGGTGCTTCATCCGCCGCATGTGGTCGACGGTGACGATGTCCTTGTTCCCCGTCGTGGTAATCACGATGTCGGCCTGGTCGATGACGCTCTCCAGCCGGGCCACCTGATATCCGTCCAGCATCGCCTGCAGCGCGTTGATCGGATCGATCTCGGTGATGATCACACGGGCCCGCTGGCCGCGCAGCGACTCCGCCGCACCCTTGCCGACGTCGCCGTAGCCGCACACCACCGCGACCTTGCCGCCCACGAGCACATCGGTGCCCCGGTTGATGCCGTCGATCAGCGAGTGCCGGATGCCGTACTTGTTGTCGAACTTCGACTTGGTCACCGAGTCGTTGACGTTGATCGCCGGGAACAGCAGCGCGCCGCGAGCCGCGAGCCGGTAGAGGCGGTTGACGCCGGTCGTGGTCTCCTCGGTGACGCCCCGGACGCCTGCCGCCGCGCGAGTCCACTTGGTGGGGTCGGCGGCCAGCGACGCGCGCAACGCGTCCAAGATCACCTTGAGCTCGTCCGGGTCGTCGTCCGCCGGATTCGGCACCACCCCGGCCGCCTCGCACCGCGCGCCCTCGTGGACCAGCAGGGTCGCGTCACCGCCGTCGTCCAGGATCATGTTCGGCCCCCGGTCACCTGGCCAGGTCAGCATCCGCTCGGTGCACCACCAGTACTCCGCCGGGGTCTCGCCCTTCCACGCGAACACGGGGACACCCCCGGGTTCGTCCGGAGTCCCGCGCGGGCCGACCACCACAGCGGCGGCCGCCGCGTCGTCGGTGGAGAAGATGTTGCAGGAAGCCCAGCGCACCTCGGCACCCAGCGACACCAGGGTCTCGATCAGCACGGCGGTCTGCACCGTCATGTGCAGGGAACCCGAGATGCGCGCGCCCTTCAGCGGACGCACCTCGGCGTACTCCCGGCGCAGCGCCATCAGCCCGGGCATCTCGTGCTCGGCCAACCGGATCTGGTTCCGGCCGTCGGCGGCCGGCGCCAGATCCGCGACGGCGAATTCGACACCGCCGCGGGTCTGCAGCTTCTCGACACTCATCCTTCGCCCCCTCGGGAAGATGCGTGCTGGTCAGGGCACGGATTCGGCAGCCGACCCCGCATCGAGACTACCGTCGGTATTCGAACGATCACTCATGGCGATAACATCTGGCCGGTGCCGCGCTAGCGCCGCTCCGCGCCGGCCCAGCGCGGCCCAGCCGCTGGTCCGTGCTGCACGCCCGGCTTCGCCGCTCGCCGACCACGCCGGCCGCGGGCGCCGCGCTGTGCAGCTCCCCGTCGGCCACGAGAGGCACCACTGCCGGAAAAGCACCGGGAAACCTGCGAGGAATGCGGGACATGGGGCGCCCCGGACGATCACAATCGGAGGGGCAGAGCTCGCCAGATGTCGATCAGCAGTGGAGAATCGCCACCGGCGATTCGACGATCAACGACCGCACGGGAGGATCCAGTGCAAATACCCGGGCCCGACACCCGCGTCGTCGAGCTGCGGGTACACGGCATCCTCGGCACCACCGGCGACGAGCTGACCGATTCGGTCGCCTCGGTGGACGTCGCCGGCGACGGCATCGGACGCATCATGCGCCCGGCCGACCGACTTCGCCGACCGGTCCCCGGACCGATGCTGTCGGCCGGGGACCGCTCGGTGCCCCGCATCGTCGAAGGCTACGTCTGGGGCGGCATGACCTCCGGCGGCCTGGCCAAGGCGACCTGGGCCCTGCTGTTCCCGTTCGCGCTGGCCAACATGGCGCACTGGATGCTGCC
The DNA here is from genome assembly GCF_056431645.1 of Saccharopolyspora sp. NPDC045839. Lineage (NCBI taxonomy): Bacteria > Bacillati > Actinomycetota > Actinomycetes > Pseudonocardiales > Pseudonocardiaceae > Saccharopolyspora > Saccharopolyspora sp. NPDC045839. Next base: position 316,828 of record NZ_JBWKKH010000006.1, on the reverse strand, counting down.
GCCGGCCCGGACCGGCAACCCGATCAGCACCGCGCTCTCGTCCGTGCTGCGCGCGCTGCTCCGGATTTCGGCCCTGCTGCTGACGATGCTGCTCGTCGCGCAGCTGGCCGTGGTCACCCTCGACCTGGTCGCCGCGCAATGCCTCCGACCTGGCGTGCCGTGCATGGAATTCGTCCCGGGCGCCATCCGGAGCATCGACATCCTGCGCGCCTCGGCCGCGCTGCTGCCCGTTGCTCTCGTGATCCTCCTCATGCATCGCTTGTCCACTGTGTCCTGGCAGGTCTCCGCGCCGAAGACCGACAAACCGCAGCACTCGGCGCGGGCACCGATGCTGCCCGGCGCGAACGTCGTCGCGGACCCGGACACGCCGGTGCTGCGCACCATGCACGTCATCGCGGCACTGTCCACTGTGGCGCTTCTCGCGCTCGGCGGACCGTTCGCGATCAGCGCCGATCCGCGCTGGTTGATCGCCGCGGCGCTGCTCGTCTTCTCCCTGGTCGGAACCGTCGTGCTCGACGACCCGGCCGGAATGCGCCCCGACGGCAAGGAAAAGGCGCTGCGGATCACCCTCGGCCGCACACCGCGTCGCGCGCTGATGACCGTTGCCGCGTTACTGCTGTGCACGGTCGCCCTCTTCCCCGGACAGCTGACCGGCCCGCTGCCCGGCTCGGGCGACACGATCGACGCGATCACCGGCGCCTTGGTGATCGCCTGCCTCGCGGTGGCCGTCCTGCTCGCGCCCGCCGCACTGCTCGCCCGCCCCGGCTGGAAGACCTGCCCGCCCCGGCTCCGCCCCTGGATCGGCGGCTGGATGACCGCCCCCGTGCTGATGCTCGCCTGCATGCTCGGCAACGGGTTCGGCGCGGGCCTCGGCCTGAGCGTGGCCCGGGCGCTGGGCGCCTCGCAGGAGCCGGGCGCCCCGGTGCTCATGCTGCCCACCGCCTACGACGACGTGACGATCTTCTGGGGCACGACCGCCGTGCTGCTGCTCGCCGCCGGGATCATCGGCACCCCGTGGATGCTGCTGAAGCGGTGGCGTGCTGGACGCCGCGATGGCGACGGCGCGGACGGCTCCGTGGGCACCGACGACTCGATTCCCGACGAGGTCGCCTTGCTGCACGCCGGGCGGCCGGCGGACCAGCGCGCCGCGGCCAACGCCTGGAAGTGGGCGGACCTGCAGCGCCGCTACTCACATCTCGCCCTCCTCGTGATCGCTGGGGTGCTGGCCGTCAGCACCGCGTTGACCCTGGTGGCCCGGGTCGCCGAGCTGCCCGGCTTCACCTGGCTGATCGGGGTCGGGGTCGCCGCGCTCGCGACTCTCGCCGTCGGGCTGCTCCGGATGGTGTACCTGGCCGCCACCAAGCGGGACACCGCCCGCTACCTCGGCGTGCTCTGCGACCTGGCGCTGTTCTGGCCTCGCGAAGCGCACCCCGTGGTGCCGCCGTGCTACGCGCTGAAGGTGATCCCCGAGCTCGCCGCCCGCGCCACCGAGCACCTCGCCGACCCGAACACCCGCGTCGTCCTCGTCGGGCACAGCCAGGGCAGCCTGCTCGCCGCCGTCGCGACCGCCCGGCTGCTGGAATCCCTGCCGGAGGCCGACCGCGAACGGGTCGGCCTGGTCACCGCGGGCTCCCAGCTCCAGTGGGCCTACCCGCGGGCGTTCCCCGGCGTGGTGCCCCACGCCTCGCTGCGCGACCTGGCCGGTGCGCTCGGCGGCCGCTGGCGCTCGCTGTGCCGCGGCACCGACCCGATCGGCGGCGCCGTGACCACCTGGAACCGGCAGGTCTACGACGGCATGCTGATCGGGGTCGGGCTGCGCGCCGACGGCACCGAGGGCCCGCTGCCCGCCGCCACCCGCGGACCCACCGGCGCCCTGGTGCTCGGCGGCGACCACTGGCTCCCCGACCCGCAGCGCGGTCCGTTCTCGTGCCGGCGCTGGGTGCCCGGCGTGCTCGGGCACACCGACTACAGCGGCGACCCGGAGTGGGACCGCGCCGTCGCGATGGCCGCGGGCCTGGAGTCCCCGGTTCGCGGCGCCGCGCTCCCGCTGCAGCCGCAGACCCCGACCCCGGCTCAGGTCCCGGCCACGGCGAGCGCGCCGAAGACGCCTCACCTGACGGCGCAGGGCGGCGACGGCGGATCCCTCACCGAGACCATCGAGGGCCTGACCCGCCCGAAGACCGACGCCGACGAGCCCGAAACCGCCCAGAACGACGAGCCGGAGCGGACCACGGCGGCGGTGCCGCGACAGCAGCACGCGAAGCCCCGGCCGGAGCCTTCGGTTCTTCCGGAGATCACCGAGCCCCGCGGACGCAGCGCCCCGTGGGAGCGCGGCATGGCGCTGCGCGCTTCCGAGCGCTGAGCAACGGCACGTGACCACCCGCCGGGCAGCCCGGCGGCGTAACAAAGCGACATGGCGCGCTCCACGCGTGCACCGAGCGCCGACCTCCGGCGCGGTGGGGGCGCTCCGGAAGATCGCGCCTCGCCGACGAGGTCGGCGGGCACGAACACCGTAGGCAAGGGCCCGCCCTCGCCCTCGCCCTTCGCATTCCCGCCTCCGCGAGCCCTGCTGCGGCGTGCGGAGTGATGACCGTTCCTGATTTCAGCTGTTCTCCGTGTCATGCCTCCATGATCCGGAGCCGGACGCCGGAGATCATCACTCAGCCAGGTGAACATTTGTTCGAATCGCAGGCGAAAAAGCGGCGCCGCCCTCCGAGGGCGGCGCCGCTTCGATCGGTCAGCCAGTCACCCGGCTATTCCTTGGAGTCCCCGTTCTGGGGCACCGCACCCCCTGCGGCCACCTCGCCGGCCTGGCGCTGGGCCAGCCGCGAGTGCTTGCGGCCGTACAGGAAGTAGATCACCACACCGGCGGCCATCCAGACCGCGAACCGGACCCAGGTCAGGGCGGTCAGGTTCAGCATCAGCCAGAAGCAGGCCAGGATCGCCAGGATCGGCACCAGCGGCACCAGCGGGGCCCGGAAGCCGCGCGGCAGATCGGGCCGGGTCCTGCGGAGCACGATCACGCCGAGCGAGACGAGCACGAAGGCGAACAGCGTGCCGACGTTGACCATCTCTTCCAGCTTGTCCGCCGGGAAGAAACCGGACGCGACGACCACGACCGCGCCGACCAGGATGGTGGCCCGGACCGGGGTGCCGTGCTTCGGGTCGGTCTTGGCCAGGCCGCGCGGCACCAGGCCGTCGCGGGACATCGCGAACAGCACGCGGGTCTGCCCCAGCAGCAGCACCATGACGACCGTGGTCAGACCGGCTAGGGCGCCGACCGAGATGATCGCCGCCGCCCAGTTCACACCGTGCTGGGCGAAGGCCGTGGCCAGCGTGGAACGGCTGCCGTCCTCGGCGGTCGCGAGGTCGGTATAGGGCACCATGCCGGTGACGACCAGCGCGACCGCGACGTAGAGCACGGTGACGATCGCGAGGCTGCCGAGGATGCCGCGGGGCGCCATCTTCTGCGGGTTCTTGGTCTCCTCCGCCGTGGTGGCCACGATGTCGAAGCCGATGAAGGCGAAGAACACCAGCGACGCCGCGGCCAGCAGGCCGAAGACGCCGTAGGTGCTGGTCTCACCGCCGAGGATCAGCGACAGCAGCGACTGCTCCAGCTTCGGGCTTTCCTCGGTGGCGGTCTGCGCCGGCGGGATGAACGGGGCGTAGTTGGCCGTGTTGATGTAGGCCAGGCCGACCACGATGACCAGCAGCACCACGGCCACCTTGATCAGCGTGATCACCAGGCTGACGCGGGCCGACAGCTTCGTGCCGAGGGCCAGCAGGCTGCACAGCACCACCGTGAGCAGCACGGCGCCCCAGTCGAACTGCAGCGGGCCCAGCGGCAGGACCGTGGGCACCTCCAGGCCGATCAGCTTGAGCACCTGCTCCAGGTAGATCGACCAGCCCTTGGCCACCGCCGCCGCCGCGACGGCGAACTCCAGGATCAGGTCCCAGCCGATGATCCAGGCGATGAACTCGCCGAACGTCGCGTACGAGTAGGTGTACGCGCTGCCCGCGACCGGAACGGTGGAGGCGAACTCGGCGTAGCACAGCGCCGCCAACCCGCAGGCGATCGCGGCGAGCACGAACGCCAGCGACACCGAGGGGCCGGTGACATCACCGGCGGTCCGCGCGGCGAGCGTGAAGATGCCCGCGCCGATGACCACGGAAACCCCGAAGACGATCAGGTCCCAGGTACCGAGGTTCTTTCGCAGCTTGGTGTCCGGTTCGTCGGTATCCAAGATGGATTGTTCGACCGATTTGGTTCGCCACAGCCCAGTGCCTGGCACTGTCGCCTCCCTCATTAAGCCCAAATGGTGGGTCCGCACCCTAACGCGGCAGTATCTCGATCGGAACTCGCAAACTTGAGTCCGCCGCCCGTTTCGTTAACTCCTTGTAATGCAGGTCGCCACAGGTCTTACCACCAGAAGCAGGACATCTGCCTTCTTTCACCTACGTACGGTGACCGTTTGGGCATCCTCCGACGCCGTCCAGGCACATGATGTCGAGGATCTCGGCCCGGGGCAGCGCCTGGGACTCCGGGGCGGAGCGGTCACGGGGTCGCGGCGCGGCCCCGCTCCAGGTCCGGTTCGAGGTAGATCAGCCGGGCCGCGGGCACCTTCGCCCGGACCCGCGCCTCGGCGCCGTCGATCTCGGCCGCCACCTCGGCCACCGACAGCGACGGGGCGAGACCGATCTTGGCGGCGATCAGCAGCTCGTCCGGGCCGAGGTACTGGGTCCGGATGTGGATCACCTTCTCCACCCGCTCGGACTCCAGCTGGCCCACGATCTCGTCGAGCACGTCGCGGGTCGCGCCCTCGCCGATGAGCAGGCTCTTGGTCTCGACGATCAGCACGATCGCGATCGCCCCCAGCAGCACGCCGATGCACGCGGTGCCGATGCCGTCCCAGACCGGGTCGCCGGTCAGCGCGGTGAGGCCGACGCCGCCGAGCGCGAGCACCAGGCCGATCAGCGCGCCGAGGTCCTCCAGCAGCACCACCGGCAACTCCGGGGTCTTGGCCTGCCGGATGAACTGCCACCAGGTCAGCTCGCCCTTGATCGCCTTCGATTCCCGGATCGCGGTGATGAAGCTGAAGGTCTCCAGGCCGATCGCGATCAGCAGGATGACCACCGCCACCCACGCCGAGTGCAGCGGCTCGGGGTGCTGGATCTTGTGGATGCCCTCGTAGAGCGCGAACACCGAGCCCAGGCTGAACAGCAGCAGCGCGACGACGAACGAGTAGAAGTAGCGGTCCCGGCCGTACCCGAAGGGATGTTCCGGGGTGGGCTTGCGCTGCGAGGTCTTCTGCCCGAGCAGCAGCAGGCCCTGGTTCGAGGTGTCGGCTACCGAGTGCACCGCTTCCGCCAGCATCGACGAGGAACCGGTGAACAGGAACCCGCCGAACTTGGCCACGGCGATGCCCGCGTTCGCGGCCAGCGCGGCCAGGATGGCCTTGGTTCCGCCTCCTGCTGACACGATGTATCTCCCGATTCGGTGTGCGGGGAGGCCGGTGCCCGGCCCGATGACGGGAGAAATCTACCCGCTGGCCCCGCGCCGGGGGATCAGGTCCGCAGAACCGGCGACCTCAGAACGTGCCCGCGGCGGCGCGGAAGACCTGCGCACCGCCGTCGGCGTCGAGCTCGACCGGGTGCACCTCCACCGCCGGGTCGGATGCCGCCAGCCACACCGAGTGGCCGCGGTCCAGCACCAGCTCGCGCGGCAGCGACCCGTTTCCACTGGTCAGCCGGACACGCCCCCTGGTGCACAGGAGTATCTGCGGCCCGGGCGAGTCCAGCCGGACCGCGCCGCCCTCGGCCGGCGTCCAGTCCAGTCTGGACAGCTCGAACTCGTCGGCCGGCGTCCGGTAGGCGGTCAGGTTGGCGTCCAGCGACTCGCCCTTGAGCACCCGCATGTCGCCGCAGGCGAAGTCGAGGACCCGCAGCAGCTCGGGCACGTCGACGTGCTTGGGCGTCAGGCCGCAGCGCAGGATGTTGTCGGAGTTGGCCAGGATCTCGATGCCGGTGCCGTGCAGGTAGGCGTGCAGGTTCCCGGCGGGCAGGAAGATCGCTTCGCCGGGCTGGAGCACGATCCGGTTCAGCAGCAGACTGGCCAGCACTCCGGCGTCGTTCGGGTACGCCTCGCCGAGTTCGAGCACCGTCCGGCACTCCAGCCCGAACTCGCCGTGCTCCCGCACGTGGGCCACGCAGGCTTCCAGCAGGTCCGGCAGCACCTCGCGCAGGTAGTGCTCGGGGAGGGTGATCCAGGTGGTGAACAGAGCGCGCAGGCCGTCGGCATCGGGTTGCGCGGCCAGCAGTTCGCGGTGGGCGCGCAGGCTGGGAACGGCGAGCTCGTCGAGCAGGCGCACGGTCCGCTGCGCATCGCGGAACCCGGCCAGCGCGTGGAACTCGGTCAGCGCGCAGATCAGCTCGGGTTTCGCGGTGGGGTCCGGATAGTTGCGGTTGGGGGCGTTGCGGGCGATGCCCGCTCGCTCCTCCTGCAGGAAGCCCTCGGCCGCCTGCGCCGCGGACGGATGCGCCTGCAGGCTCAGCGGCTCGTCGGCCGCGAGCACCTTGAGCAGGAACGGCAACCGGCCGCCCCAGCGGTCCACGCACGCCGGGCCGAGGTGGTGCGCCGGATCGCTGTCCAGCAGGGACAGCAGCGACACCTCTTCCCCGCTGGACCGGACCACCCGCGACGGGTCACCCGGGTGGGCGCCCATCCACAGCTCGGCTTCGGGGTGCGGCGTGGGGACGGGCCGACCGAGCAGATCAGCAATAGCGGTACGCGAGCCCCACGCATAGGGGCGCACCGCGTTCCGCAGTAGCTCCACAGTCGATTCTCGCTTCCTCGTCCTAGCGCCTGCTCGTGCCCGACGCCCAGCACAGCACACCGCGCCGGACCGGCGGGTGACATCGGGGCATCCCCTGAACTTTCCCTCAGTGAACCGCCATCGCCGGCCAGCCGGGCCCGTTCAAGGTTCCGGCGGCCAGCCCCAGGTACACGGCGGCCAGGTCGAACCGGGCGGCCAGCGCCGCGGACCGCAGCACGGCGTCGTCGCCCACCGACTCGCCGGGCGTGACCAGGTCCGCGCTGGGCAGATCCCGCGTCGCGGCTCGTTCGAACGCCTCCCCCCGCGCGTCGTACCGCGCGCTGACCAGGAACACGCGCAGCAGCGCGCCCGGGTTGTCCTCGGGGTCGGCGAACAGGTCCGCCTCGGAGCCGACCGTGGCGGCGGCGCGGTGCAGCGCCCGCTCAGTGGCCGCCTGCGGGTAGTCGGCGACGCCGCAGGCCACGCCCGCGTGGCAGCCGAGCGCGAACGCGCCGTGCGCCGCCACTGCCGTCGACACCGGGTCGAGGCCCCAGAGCAGCGGGGCGCGGTCGGCCAGCCGCAGGGCCAGCGACTTCGCGGGGTTGACCAGGGATTCGTGGCTCGGGTGCGCGCGTTCGGCTTCCCGGTCGAGCACGCCGGCCAGGCTCTCGGCGTCGAAGTGGAGCAGGCCGAGAGTGCCGAGCATGCTGAGCCCGGCCGCGAAGACGTGCGCGAACGACAGCGCCGGTGGCACCGGGATGCGCGGCGGGAGCAGCTTGGCGCGGCCCGCACCGGCGGCCGCGACCGGGCCGTCGGCCGGGGCGGCGAGCACGACCGACGCACCGCGACGGCAGGCCACCGAGACCGACTCGGCCAGCACCGCGTCGCCGACGTCGTCGGTGTGCGCGAAGACGACGTCCAGCGCGCCGACCCACGCCGGGACCGATTCGGCGATCACCAGCGGGACCGGGCACCGCGGCCCGGCCAGGGCCGCCAGCAGGCTGCAGACACCCGGGCCGACGCCGGGGCGCGCCAGCAGCACCACGGCGCGCGGGCGCCCGTCGGCGAGTTCGGCCAGGTCCGCTTCGCCCGCGCTCTCCACCGCGGCCCGGACCTGCGCCCCGGAGAGCGCGGCGAGCCGCAGCAGGCCGCTGGAATCCACATCGGCCAGCCTGGCCGGGTCGTCGAAGAGACTGTCGTCCAGCACGAACGTCACCCCTCCCCGGCCGCGCCGGGGGCCGGCCCTCCGACCGCCTCGTCCAGCAGGAGCACCGGAATTCCGTCCCGGACCGGGAAACCACGGCCGCAGGAGGTGCAGGTCAGGTAGTCGGCCTGCGCGTCATCGCCGAGCCCCGGCCGCAACGGCGCGTGCTCCGGGCACGGGCATGCCAGGATTTCCAACAGCTGTGGTTGCAGGTCAACGGCCACTTTTCCTCCCAAACTCACCCGCGCCGACCTCGCGGGCACGCACTCCTGCCATCGCGGCGACGCCGGGTCGTCATCCTCGGACGACTGCCAGCACCTCATCGCGCAGCGCGGCCATCGCGTCAGTGTCCCTTGCCTCCACGTTGAGCCGGAGCAGCGGTTCGGTGTTGGACGGGCGAAGGTTGAACCAGGAGCCGTCCGCCAGCTCCACGGTAAGCCCGTCGAGCTCGTCCACACGAGCGCCATTGCGGTCACCGAAGGCCTCGGCCACGGCGCGCATCCGGGCCTGCTGGTCGTCGACCGTGGAGTTGATCTCGCCGGAGGCGGCGTACCGCGAGTAGTCGGCCATCAGCTCCGACAGCGGCTGGTCCTGGCCGCCGAGCGCGGCGAGGACGTGCAGCGCGGCGAGCATGCCGGAGTCGGCGCGCCAGAAGTCGCGGAAGTAGTAGTGCGCGGAGTGCTCGCCGCCGAAGATCGCCCCGGTCTCGGCCATCGTCTGCTTGATGAACGAATGCCCGACGCGGGTGCGCACCGGCTTGCCGCCGTGCCCGGCGACGATCTCGGGCACGGCCTTGGAGGTGATCAGGTTGTGGATGATCGTCCCGCCGGGCTCCTTGGCCAGCTCGCGCACCGCGACCAGCGCGGTGATCGCGCTCGGCGAGACCGGTTCGGCGCGCTCGTCGACCACGAAGCAGCGGTCGGCGTCGCCGTCGAAGGCCAGCCCGGCGTCCGCGCCGACCTCGCGGACCTTGGCCTGCAGGTCGACCAGGTTCGCCGGGTCGAGCGGGTTGGCCTCGTGGTTGGGGAAGGTGCCGTCCAGCTCGAAGTACATCGGCACCAGTTCGATCGGCAGGCCGTCGAAGACGGTCGGCACCGTGTGCCCGCCCATCCCGTTGCCGGCGTCGACCACGATCTTCAGCGGGCGGATGCCGCTGATGTCGACCAGTTCGCGCAGGAAGGCGGCGTAGTCGTCGACGAGGTCGCGCTGGGTGGTGACGCCCTTGGCGCCCAGGAACTCCGGCACGCCGTGCGCGACCAGCTCCTGGATCTCGGACAGGCCGCTGTCCTGGCCGACCGGGGCGGCCCCGGCGCGGCACAGCTTGATGCCGTTGTAGCGGGCCGGGTTGTGGCTGGCGGTGAACATCGCGCCGGGCAGGTCGAGCCGCCCCGAGGCGAAGTACAGCATGTCGGTGCTGGCCAGCCCGATGTTGATCACATCGACACCCTGGCCGGTGACGCCTTCGGCGAACGCCGCGGCCAGTCCCGGCGAGGATTCCCGCATGTCGTGTCCGATGACCACCGCCGGGCCACCCACGAGCCGGGTGAAGGCGGCGCCGATCTCCCGCACCACGTCGGCGTCCAAGCCGTCACCGACCACCCCGCGGATGTCGTAGGCCTTGACGATCCCCGACAGGTCCCGCACGCTGCACCCTCCCCGTTTCGCGTCCGACGACGTGGCTCGAAGCCTACCGGCGATCGAGGACGCGGTGGCGCCAGCTCGACACACGCGAGCTGTTCGTCACGATCTATTCACTCGTCGATCGGATCGGGCAGGGCGCGCAGGTGTCCGCGCCGGCTGCCGCCCGGGGTGAAGCCCTGGGCCTCGACCGGGCGGTCCGGCCGACCTGCTTCCCGCACGGCCTCCGCTAACGCGGTCAGGTCATCGTCGGAAGGTTCCGGTGGCGCGAATTCGCCTTCGTGCCGCACGACCTCCCAGCCCTTCGGCACGGTGAGCCGCAGCGCGTGCGCTTCGCACAGGTCGTAGCTGTGCGGTTCGGCGTAGGTGGCGAGCGGGCCGACGACCGCGGTGGAGTCCGCGTAGGCATAAGTGAGCGTGGCGACGGCCGGGTTGGTACACCCGGTCCGCGAGCAACGCCTCACGCTCCGCACGACACGCACGATAGCGCCCTCGCTCCGGCGCGCGGCGCAGGCACGCGGAAACCGCTCGCGACAGCCCGCGCGAGCACGGGTTTCCAGCAGTCAGCTCTGCGCGAACAGCCAGTGGCACGGCGGTCGATTTGCGTGGGTTGTCCCGTCTTCGAAGCCCGGCGACGGTCGACGTCGTGCGCGGTCCGGGGCCTGGCGGGTGGCGGAACGCGAATCCTCCCGACGCTTGTCCCGACCTTGACCGCCGAAGGCGTACCCTCGGCCCGTGGTGACCGCACGTGGATCTCGGCGTCGAAGCCGCTTCCGCCGGGACCGGCGGGGCCGTGGCCTGCGCGGACCGCTGTACCCGTCCTCGGTTCCGGTATCGCGCAGCCGTTCGCAGCGGTTCGACGCGCTGGTGCTGGAGGCGCTCGAACCGATCGAACAGCGCTGGCACGCCGAGCTGACCCAGCTCGACGTGGCCGTCGACGAGGTGCCCGAGATCACCAGCACCACCCCGGAGAAGCAGGTCTGGGACGACGACGTGGTGGTGGACGCCAACGTGCCGCTGGCCCGGCTCGTCCCGGCGGGCGTGGACCGGCGCGGCCTGCCGACCCGGGCCCGCATCGTGCTGTACCGGCGGCCGCTGGAAGCGCGGGCCCGCGACGGCACGGACATGGCGGACCTGCTGCACGACGTGCTCGTCGAGCAGGTCGCGACGTACCTCGGGCTGGACCCCGACGTCATCGAAGGCCAGTGACCTCCGCCGCGCTCAACGCATCCACCAGCGCGTCCAGCGCCGATGCGTACGCGTGTTCGGGCGGCGTGGCGTAGCCGACGACCAGCCCGTCCATCGCGGGCATCGTGGCATCCGGGTGGCGGAAGCCGGCGAGCCCGTCCAGGGCGAGGCCCCGCCGGGCCGCGGCCGCGACAGCGGAGCGCTCGGAGCCCGGGGGCAGGCGGAGCACGGCGTGCAAGCCTGCGGCGACGCCGGTCGCGGTGACGTGCGGAGCACGTTCGAGGAGCCTCGCGACGAGCTGGTCGCGGCGGCGGCGGTAGCGCTGGCGCATGCGGCGGACGTGGCGGTCGTAGTGCCCGGAGTCGACGAAGTCGGCGAGGGTGAGCTGGTCGAGGACGCTGGCCCAGGCCTCCCGATCGCCCTTGACCGCCAGCACGTCGTCGACCAGGTGCTCGGGCAGCACCATCCAGCCGAGCCGAACCGCCGGCGACAGGCTCTTGCTGACCGAGCCGATGTACAGCACGCGGTCCGGGTCCAGGCCTTGCACCGCGCCCACCGGTTCGCGGTCGTAGCGGAACTCGCCGTCGTAGTCGTCCTCCAGGACCAGCCCGTCACGGGCCCTGGCCCAGTCGACGACGGCGGCGCGTCTGGCCGGATGCAGCGGGCCGCCGGTCGGGAACTGGTGCGCGGGCGTCAGCAGCACCGCGCGCACTCCCTTGCGGGACGGCAGTTCGCCGACACGGGGCCCGTGCTCGTCGAGTTCGAGCGGCATGGTCTTGATCGACGCCTGGTGCAGCAGTTCGCGGTGGAAGGCGAGGCCGTAGGACTCCACGGCGAGCGGTCCGCGAAGGACGCCGGGGAACAGCAGGCGCAGCGCGTGCGCGAAGCCGGAACAGATCACGATCTGGTCCGGTCGGGCCCGCACGCCGCGAACCCGCGAGAGGTAGTCGGCGAGCGCTCGCCGCAGCTCGAGCCGGCCTTGCGGGTCGCCGGGGCCGAAGGCCTCGTTCGGCGCGGCGTTGATCGCTCGCCGGGCCGAAGCAAGCCAGGCGGTGCGCGGGAACGATGCGGCGTCCGGCTGGCCCTGCCGCAGGTTGTGGACCGGCGCTGTGACGCTTCGCGCCTCTTTCGGCGCACGGGTTGGTTTGCGCGGCTCGGCGCGCTGCGCGACGCGGGTGCCGGAGCCCTGGCGGGCGGTCAGCCAGCCCTCCGCGATGAGCTCGGCGTAGGCGGCGGCGACGGTGTTGCGGGCGAGGCCCAGGTCCGCGGCCAGCGAGCGGTACGGCGGCAGCCGGGTGCCCGGCGCCAGCCGCCCGGATCGGATCGCGTCCCGCAAGGCACCCATGAGCACCGACCGGCGACTGCCCGGACCCGACAGGTCGAGGTGCAGGTCGCTGCCCGTCCGCTCGGCCGAATTGACCCAAGAATCTGACACGTGAATGCACTCTACGGCCGGTCGATTCGCGCCATAGCGTGGAACACATGACGAACAACGAAACGAAGCGGCTCGACTTCGCGAAGTCCGCACCGAAGGCGTTCAAGGCCCTGATCGGGTTCGACACCGCGGCGCGGGAGGGCCTCGACCCCGTGCTGATCGAGCTCGTCCAGATCCGCGCCTCCCAGCTCAACGGCTGCGCGTACTGCCTGCACATGCACACCACGGACGCCCGCAAGGCCGGGGAGAGCGAAGAGCGGCTGCACATGGTGCAGGTGTGGCGGGAGGCGCGCGGCTTCTTCACCGAGGCGGAGCTGGCCGCGCTGGAGCTGACCGAGGCCGTCACGCTGGTGTCCCATGGCGGCGTGCCGGCCGACGTCTACACCCGCGCCGCGGAGCACTTCGCGGAGCCGGAGCTGGCCCGGCTGCTCGCGCTGATCTTCACCATCAACACCTGGAACCGCATCGCGCTCAGCACGGCGAAGGTCCCAGGCACCGACGAGCGCACCGCCGCCTGACGATCCGGACCGGATTTTCCCCAGTTTTAGGCAAAATTGGGAAACCCCACCTGGCGGCACTGCGGCTCAGGTGCTCCTGGGCTTCGCACGGCGGCGTTCGGGGAAGGCCGCGACGAGGGCGAACAGGACGAACGCCAGCTGCAGGCCGAGGAACGCGGTGCGTGGCACCTCCGTGTAGCCGACCTGGACCTCGGCGGCGTTCTCCGGCAGCGGGATCGCCACCTGATGGCCCCAGGCCGTGGCCAGCGGGAACGTCCGGCCGTCGATCCGGGCGTACCAGCCGGGCTCGTTCTCCGCGCCGAGGACCAGCGCCCGGCCGGCACCGCCCTCGGACATCCGGACCGTGAACCGGGGCAGCCCGGCGGCCACCTGCAACGGCCTCGCCTCCGGTGTCGGCGCGGGCTCGGTGCGCGCCTGCCGCGCGAGGTCCGGCCCGAGCAGCTCCACCGGGCTGTTCGGCAGCAGCAGCCGCAGGGCGCGATGCCCGTCGGGCAGCCGCTCGTGCTCGGCGACCAGCCCCGCAGCGACTGCCGGCAGCCGGGAATCGTCCGGTACCGCGATGAAACCGACGCCGCGTGCCGCCGACGCCGCGAGCGCGGCGCGCGTCCGCGCGGGATCGCCGGACTGCAGGTCGTCGTCGACCCGGCGGAGCCAGTCGACGGCCGTGCCGACCGGCGCGAGGTCGTCGTCGCCGAAGCGGGGCGCGGTGCCGTCCACGAGCCGCGCGGGTTGCGGCCCGGGGTCGAGGACCAGCAGCGAACCGGGCAGATCGGCCGCGATGGTCGGCTGGGCTCGCAGCGGCCCGCCGACCGTGGCGAACGCGGCACCGGTCGTCAGCCCCAGCAGGCCGACCACCAGCACTGGCAGCAGGATCTTGCCTGGCACGCGCGGTTTCCGCGCCACCAGCACGATCCACCCGCACCCGGCCGCGGCGATCACCAGCGGCCCGCCGGTCCAGCCGGTCGTGCTCGGGCCGCCGGTGATCGGCTCGACGGCGAGGTTGTCCACCATCGCCGCCAGCGCCCAGCCGAAGACCGCGACGGCCGCGCCCGGCAACATCCGCGGAGACCAAGCGGTGACCAGCGCGGCGACCGCAGCGAACGCGAACAGCGCGCCGACCAGGCTCGCCGGCGACCCATCAGGGCTCAGCGCCAGCAGCCAGGCACCCGCCGGGGTCTCGGTGATCCGCGCACCAAGCCCGTGCAACAACATCTGCGGGTGGTGCAGGAGCACCGCGGGCCACGGCAGCAGGCACGCGACGGACAGCAGCGCCACCGCGACCAGCCCGGCCACCCGGCGCCGATCGCGCGAACCCGCGCTCGGCAGCACGACGAAGGCGATCAGGGTCAGCACGATGAACGCGATGTGCAGCAGCGGCGCGAAGGCGCCCAGCACCGCGAGGCCCAGCGCGGTCAGGCACGCCGTTCCCAACCACTTCCCGCCGGACCGCCCGAGCACCGAGACGATCCCGGCCAGCAGCAGCGGAACCAGGATGTGCGCGACCACGACGTCCAACCGGCCCTGCCCGGCGGAAAGCGAAGCCGCCGGTAGCAAGGCGTAAGCACCGGCCGCGACGGCTCGCCGCGGACGCGACACCGGGAGCGCGCGCGTCGCGAGGTAACCGCTGAGACCCGCCAGCGGAGCGCTGAACAGCAGCAGCACCGACGCCACCGCCGACGGTCCACCTAGGACGGTTCCGAGCAGCGCCAGCACCAGCAGCGACGGGGATGCCGGCGCGCCGGTGCCGCCGTTGACCGGGTGCCAGGCCGCCAGGTAGTCGCGCCACGTCGTCGCCAGATCGGCCAGCGGCAGCATCCGGCCGCCTTGCAGACCGGCCCCGAAGCGGTCGGCGATCAGTCCATTGGTGACGAGGGCGAACAGCACCAGCAACGCCGTCAGCACCACGGGCGGCGTCAGCACCAGTTCGCGCAGCACCCGCCAGCGGTCGACCGGCACGAGCAGCAGGTCCCGCCGGATCGCGTCCCGCTTCAACGGCGACGGCTTCGGCGCCCCGATGTCCGGCACCGGCACCACGACCAGCCCCGACCGGCCCGGCTTCTCGGGCCGCGGCGCTTCGGGATCGGCCTTGACGAGCCAGCCCGCCGGCTCCCGCCCCAAGGCAAGATCGCGCCGCACCCGCTCCCGGACCAGGCCGTCGAACGAGGTGCGCGCCCAGTCCCGCAACCGCGCCGGCCGGCTCGTGAACAGCCCTCGGACGCCGTGCCGGACCGGGATCGTCGCGGCGCGCGAAGCCCGGCCGGCCAGCAGTTTCAACCGCCCGCCGAGCAAACCGCGCAGCACCGCGAACTCGGCGCCCGCCTCGCTCCACCGCCGCAGCGCAGCAAAGCCGCACATCCGCAGCAATGCCAGGCAGAACAGCCGCGGCAGGCCCAGCAGGAACGCCCACACCGGCGCGTTCACCAAGAACGTGCGAACCTGATCGGCTCGCTCCCCCGTCTGGGGGCCGCGCTTCGCGGCCGCATGCCGCATCCGCGCCCCGGGAACCCACCGGACGCCGTGCCCGTCCAGGTTGATCCGCCAGCCCAGGTCGACGTCCGCGCTGCCGCCGAGATCCACGTCGAAACCGCCGAGCTGCTCGAAGACATCACGCCGCACCAAGGCACCTGCCGCGGTCACCGCCAGCACGCCGGACGGCGGGGGCGTTTCGCCGACGAGTTCTGGGTCCAGTTCGGACGGTCCGATGCCGGTCCGCCGGTGCCCGGCGGCATCGGTGCTCAGTCCCGCGTCCACCACCAGCCGGGGATCCGCCCAGTCCAACCCGAGCGGGCCGAGCAGCGCCGCGGCCGAATCTTCCTCGGCGGCGCGCAGCAAGCGCTCCAGGCATTCCGGCTCGGGTGTGGAATCGTCGTGCAGCAGCCACAACCAGCGCCCCGGATCGGCCCACTGCTTGGTCGCGTGCGCCAGGGCTTCCGCGACGGCGGCGCCGAACAGGGTGTCGCGCGGCATCGTGAGCACGTCGTCGACGACTCGGTCCGCTCGCGCCCGCGCCAGGAGTTCCGCGGTGCGGTCGGTCGAACCGGTGTCGACGGCCACCACGTGCCGCGGCTTCTCCGTCAGGTCGCCCAGCGCTGCGAGAACCTCCGGCAGCCACGAATCGCCGTCGTGACAGACCAACACCGCCAGCACCGGCGCGACCAAAATGCCCTCCCGCTAACCTGATCCACTACCGCTGAACGGTAATGCACCAGGAGCGGAAGAAAACCCCCTCGAAACGAACTGCGGCCGATCAGACCGCGCGGCGCTTGAGCTTGCGGCGCTCCCGTTCGGACAGACCGCCCCAGATGCCGAAGCGCTCGTCGTGCTGCAACGCGTACTCCAGGCATTCGGAGCGCACCTCGCAGCCCGCGCAGATGCGCTTCGCCTCCCGCGTCGAGCCGCCCTTCTCCGGGAAGAACGCCTCCGGATCGGTCTGGGCGCACAGCGCGCGCTCCTGCCATTCCTGTTCGTCGTCGCCCATCTCGAACAGCTCGGCCAGGACGTCGAGTTCCGCCGCGGTGGCGTCCCCACGCTCCGCGAGGCGGCTATCTCCTGATTCCCACATCGTTTGATTTCCCCCGATTTCTCCCGTTCCCGCCGGCCCTCCCCAGGGCCGGAACAGGACGCACTCCTGATCGCAGGTCGCCCGGCCCCCGTCGGCCGGGAGCCCGCGCTTCGACGGCGGCGGCGCCGTCGCCGATCGACCGCACCGCCCGCCTCTCACCGCCGGCGGCACTTCGATCGACCCGTGCCCGACCGGGTCTCCCGTACCCGATCGGCCGCCGCCTGCGACCATCCAACCGGTTTCCACCCGGGGAACGATCATTTCAGCGACGAATGACACTGCTGTGATTACACCCGTGTAGCTCCTTGCGGTCAAGCGGAGACCTTCCGTAGGGGGACAACCCCCGCAGGCCGCCCGATGGGCGCGTTCGGCGCATCGCCGGTACTCCGCGTGCAGCATCGGCAGGCCCCATGATCATGGATACCACCGAGCGGCCGCCCATGCCGGGGACGGCCCGGGAATCGTTCATGGACACTGGAGGCGTGAGCAACTCCGCGGTTCGAGTGAGTCCCCTGTTCCTCGGCCTGGTCGGGCTGACCGTGCTGGGCGGCGTGCTCGCCACGCTCGAGAACAACGCCGCCCGGGTCGGCGGCGTGGTGCTGATCGTGCTCGGCGGCTGGGCCACTTCGTTGTGCCTGCACGAGTTCGGGCACGCGATCACCGCGTTCCGCGGCGGCGACAGGTCGGTGCGCGCCAAGGGCTACCTGACGCTGGATCCCCGGCACTACACCGACCCCGTCCTGAGCATCGTGCTGCCGCTGATCTTCGTGGCGCTCGGTGGCATCCCGCTGCCGGGCGGCGCGGTGTGGATCAACCACCACGCGTTGCGGTCCCGGCGCACCGAGTCGATGGTGTCGCTGGCCGGGCCGCTGATGAACCTGGTGCTGGGCCTGCTGATCAGCGCCGCCGTCGCGATCGTGCCGATGCCGACCGGGCTGGCGGCCGGGCTGTCCTACCTGGCCTTCCTGCAGGTGATCGCGTTCGTGCTGAACATCCTCCCGATCCCCGGTCTGGACGGGTACGGCGCGATCGAGCCGTGGCTGTCCGCCCCGGCGCGGCGGTTCGGCGAGAAGGCGCGGCCGTGGGCGCCGCTGGTGCTGTTCCTGCTGCTGATCGGGGTGCCGTTCGTCGGCCAGGCGTTCTTCGGGCTCGCCTACTTCGTCTTCGACCTCGTCGGCGGCGACACGCTGCACACCTACCTGGGGCAGAGCATGTTCCGCAGCATCTTCGGTTTCCTGTGATGCGTCCGCCTGCTGGACCGTCATCAGGTTCACGCCCGGGTGCGCGGGCGGGCGTGCGAGGATCGGGGCCGTGAAGGTCGTAGTTCTGGTCGGCGGAGTCGGCGGCGCGCGTTTCCTGCTCGGGGTCAAAGCGGCGTTGGGACTGCCCGCGATCGGCGAACCGCAGCAGCAGTCCGAGCACGAGATCACCGCGGTGGTCAACGTGGGTGACGACTTGTGGATGCACGGGTTGCGGGTCTGCCCCGACCTCGACACCTGCATGTACACCCTCGGCGACGGCATCGACACCGAGAAGGGGTGGGGCCGGGTCGACGAGACCTGGTCGGTCAAGGCGGAGCTGGCGGCCTACGGCGCCGAACCGACCTGGTTCGGGCTCGGCGACCGCGACATCGCCACCCACCTGGTTCGGTCCCGGATGCTGCGCGCGGGCTACTCGCTGTCGGCGGTGACCGAGGCGCTGTGCGATCGGTGGCGCCCGGGCGTGCGGCTGCTGCCGGTCACCGACGAACGGGTCGAGACGCACGTCGCGATCGACGATCCGGAGCACGGCGACCAGCGGGCGGTGCACTTCCAGGAGTGGTGGGTGCGGTACCGCGCGGAGCCGAAGGCGCACGCGATCGTGCCGGTGGGCGCGGACGAGGCGAAGCCGACGCCGGCCGTGCTGGACGCGATCGAGCAGGCCGACGTGGTGCTGCTGGCGCCGTCGAACCCGGTGGTCAGCATCGGGACGCTGCTCGCGGTGCCGGGCTTCCGCGCCGCGCTGCGGAAGACGTCCGCGCCCGTGGTGGGGCTGTCGCCGATCGTCGGCGGCCGGCCGCTGCGCGGCATGGCGGACGCCTGCCTGACCGCGATCGGGGTGGACAGCACCGCCGAGGCGGTCGGCCGGCACTACGGCTCGCGGCAGGACGCCGAGGGCATCCTGGACGGCTGGTTGGTGCACACCGGCGACAGCGCCGACGTGCCCGGGGTGCGGGTTCGCGCCGTGCCGCTGCTGATGTCCGATGTGGACGCCACCGCCGCGATGGCGCAGGCGGCCTTCGACCTGGCCCGGGAGGGGCGATGAAGGATCACGCGGCCGCGGGCGGGTTGCAGCTGTTCGCGGTGGGCGGGCTGCCCGAGTTCGGCCCGGGCGACGACCTGGCCGCGTCGATCGCGGCGGCCGCGCCCTGGCTCAGCGACGGCGACGTCGTGGTCGTCACCAGCAAGGTGGTGTCGAAGGTCGAGGGCCGCATGGTGACCACGCCGCGCGACCCGGAGCTGCGCGAGAAGCTGCGCCGCGAGCTGGTGCTGGCCGAGGCCACCCACGTGCTGGCGCGCCGCGAGCGGTTCATGATCACCCAGAACAAGCTGGGCATCGTGCAGGCGGCCTCGGGCGTCGACGCCTCGAACGTGGCGCTGGACCAGATCGCGCTGCTGCCGGACGACCCGGACGCTTCCGCGCGCAAGCTGCGGGCCGGGCTCGCCGAGCGGCTCGGTGTGCAGGTCGCCGTGGTGGTGACCGACACGATGGGCCGCGCCTGGCGGGTCGGCCAGACCGACGTGGCGATCGGCTCTGCCGGCCTGCGGGTGCTGCACCGCTACGCGGGCACCACCGATTCGCAGGGCAACGAGCTGGCGGTGACCGAGGTCGCGGTGGCCGACGAGATCGCCGGGGCGGCCGACCTGGTCAAGGGCAAGCTGGGCTCGGTTCCGGTCGCCGTGGTGCGCGGGCTGGCGACCACCGACGACGGGTCGACCGCGCGCGACCTGACGCGGCCCGTCGAGGAAGACCTGTTCCGGATGGGCACCGCCGAGGCGCTGGCGCAGGGCCGCCGCGAGGCGGTGCTGATGCGCCGCTCGGTGCGGGCGTTCGCGGACGGCCCGGTCGACGCCGACGCGGTGCGCCGCGCGGTCGGCGCCGCGCTGACCGCTCCCGCGCCGCACCACACCCGGCCGGTCCGGTTCGTCTGGCTGCGCGATCGTCCACTTCGGACGAAGCTGCTGGACGCGATGCGCTCCGCCTGGCTGACCGACCTGCGCGCCGACGGGCTCTCCGAGGAGGCCGCGCAGCGCCGGGTCGGCCGCGGCGACCTGCTCTACGCCGCGCCGGAACTGGTGCTGCCGTTCCTGGTCCGCGAGGGCGCGCACGACTATCCCGACGAGCTGCGCGCCGACGCGGAGCGGCAGATGTTCACCGTCGCGGGCGGCGCTGCGGTGCAGGGCCTGCTGGTGGCGTTGGCGGCCGAGGAGCTCGGCTCGTGCTGGGTGTCCTCGACGATGTTCTGCCCGGAGGTCGTCCGGGCGGCGCTGGACCTGCCCGACTCGTGGGAGCCGCTGGGCGCGGTGGCGGTCGGCCATCCCGCGGAAGCGGTCGGCGGGCCGCGGGAGCCGCGGGAGCTCGACGGCGGATTGGTGGAGCTGTGAGCGGGCCGCACGCGGACGCGCTGCGCGTCCTCGGCGATTGGCGACCGGCCGATCCGCAGCAGGACGCATTGCGCCACGCCTTCCTGACCTTGCTGGACGCCCGCGCGGACGCCTGTCTGCGGGCGTGCGAGCCGGGCCACGTGACCGCGTCGGCCGTGCTACTCGACGCTGCGGGCGAGAACGTGCTGCTCACGCTGCACCCCCGGGTGGGGATGTGGTTGCAGCTCGGCGGCCACTGCGAGCCGGCGGACACGTCGCTGGCGGGGGCCGCGCTGCGCGAGGCGACCGAGGAGTCCGGTGTGGACGGTCTGGTCGTGGAGCCGGAGCCGGTGCACCTGGACGTGCACCCGATCACCTGCTCGCTGGGCAAGCCGACCCGCCACTTCGACGTGCGCTTCATCGTGCGAGCCCCGGAAGGGGCCGAGCCGGCCCGCAGCGACGAGTCCCTGGACCTGCGCTGGTGGCCGCTGAACGCCCTCCCCGAAGGCTCCGACATCGGCCCACTGATGGCCGCCGCCCGCGCCCGCGAGCTCACTTCCGGTGATCACTGAACGAGCCTGATTTCACAGCGAATCCCAGGAGCCCTGGCCAAACGCTTGTCACCAGTGACCAGCGGAAGTTCATGCAGCTCAGCGACCGCGACATATGCGGCATCGTAGGCCGACAGGTTGTGCCGCAGTTCCCAGATCCGGTTCCGCACCGCAGCAGTGAACTTCAGCTCCTGCACGTATGCGACGTTCCAGCGCTCAAGGACATCGGCGGCATGAGTCTGATCAATCTTGCCGCCGACGACCAAACCTCTGAGAACATTGAGCATTTCAGCTGGCTGATGCGGCGGCGCCGCCCAGCTTGTGTGCACCCCGAGCAGCTTCCTGACCTGAGGGCCGCTGTGATCGGCCCCCAGGAAGAAGGAGACGAGTGTCGAGGTGTCGACAACGATCATGCAACACCCGCCTGATCGCCTGAGCCAGGCGCCTCGCCACGCGCAGCACTGACGGCCGTCACGATCTCATCCATGCTGAGCAGGCCGCCGCCCACTGGCTCCATCTCAGCCAGCTCCGCGTTGCGCGAGAATCGCGCCTCTCTTTCCAGCACCGACAGCAAGAAACCCTGTAAGGACTGACCACTCCGTTTAGCGGCACGAGCAAGCAGGTCTCGGACATCTTCGGGCACATTGCGAATCGTCAGAACAGTCATGCATGCATAATAGCTGCGTTTTGCAGTCACGGCCAGCGCGTCACATGGTGCGGTAGTTGCGGACCGGCATTCTCGGGGCGTAGCGGGGACGTTGGACGCCCGCCGCGCCCAGGTAGCGGACCGCTCGGTGGCGGTGGCCCTCGTACGGGGCCAGGGCTTCGAGCATTCCCTCGTCGTCCAGGGGCCGGCCGACGAGCGCCGTGCCGACGATCGTCGGCAGGTGGAAGTCGCCGACGCTGACCGCGTCCGGGTCGCCCCAGGCGCGCTGCGCGACCTCGGCCGCCGTCCACGGGCCGATGCCGGGCACCTTCTGCAGCAGTTCCCGTCCCGCGACGCCGCGCAGCTCGACCGCCCGTTCCAGCCTTCCGGCCACCGATGCGGCGGCGAGCAGCGTGCGGCGACGGGCTCCGTCGATGCCCGCCCGATGCCACTCCCAGTCCCGGATCTGGCGCAACTGCAACGGATCCGGTGCCGCCCAGAGCCCGTCGACCGGCCCCGGGGCGCGGCTGCCGAAGCGCCGGCAGAGCTCCCGCCAGGACCGCCACGCCTCCCGGTTGGTGACCTTCTGCTCCAGCACCGCGGCGACCAGGACGTCCCAGACCCGGCCCGATGCGCACAACCGCACGCCGCGCGATGCGCGCCGCCCGCGCTCCACGACGTCGTGCACCGCGACGAAACCGCTGTCGTCGTCGGAAGCGCCGAGCAGGTCCGGCACGTTGTCCAGCACGAAGCTCCCGCCCTGCCCCCACGCCGTCGCGGTCACGGTTCCGGCGTGGTCCTTCTGCAACCGCAGCGTCGTCGGGCCGACCGGGGTCGTGGTGGCCCACCACACCTCGCCCGACGCGTCCACGCGCGTGGCCGGATCGCCGCTCCCCCGGCGCAGCGGAGCCAGCACCCGCGGCAGGTCCAGCGGATGCGGCGGGCGCCAGGTCCGGGTCAGGGCATCGCTCATGTTCCCCCGACGGTACGCCGGCTCAGTCCGCGGAGAAGCGGACGCCGCCGGCCGGCAACTCGACGCCGGGCCAGACCCGCGCCCCGCCCAGCAGCTCGCAGTCGGCGCCGATCCGCGCGCCGTCACCGATGATCGCGTCGCGCAGCACGGCACCCGCGCCGATCGTCGCGTCGTTGCCGATCACGCACCGCTCGACCACCGCGTTCCGCTCGATGCGCACGCCTTCGAAGAGCACCGATTCCGCAACGCGCGCACCGGATTCCACCGTGCTGCCCGCGCCGATCGCGCTGCCCCCGCAGACTTCCGCGCCGGCGGCGACCTCCGCGCCGTCCAGCACCAGCGCTTCGCCGCGCTCGCCGGGCAGCGCGTTCGACGGCGCCACGCCGAGGACCAGGTCCGCGGAAGCCCGGACGAACGCCGCCGGGGTTCCCATGTCCAGCCAGTACGAGGTGTCGACGTGTCCCTGCACGCGCGCGCCGGCGGCGAGCAGTTCCGGGAACGTCTCGCGCTCCACCGACACCGGCCGACCCGCCGGGATCGTGTCGATCACCTCACGGCGGAACACGTAGCAACCCGCGTTGATCTGGTCGACCGGAGGATTCTCCGTCTTCTCCAGGAACGCCGTGACCCGCCCGTCCCCGTCGGTGGGCACGCAGCCGAAACGGCGCGGATCCGCGACCTTCACCAGGTGCAATGTCACATCCGCCGCGGCGCTGCGGTGCGTTGCCAGCAGATCCGTGAGGTCCACGCCGGAGAGGATGTCGCCGTTGAACACCAGCACGTCGTCGGCGCTGAGCCGGTCCGCGACGTTGCGGATCGCGCCCGCGGTGTCCAGCGGCTCCGGCTCGACGACGTACTCCAGCCGCAGGCCGAGTTCGGATCCGTCGCCGAAGTGCTCGGCGAACACCTCCGCCTTGTAGGACGTGCCGAGCACCACGTGCTCGATGCCGGCAGCCCGGATCCGGGACAGCAGGTGGCTCAGGAACGGGACCCCGGCGGTCGGCAGCATCGGCTTGGGTGCCGACAAGGTCAACGGCCGCAGCCGCACGCCCCGACCACCTACCAGCACGACCGCTTCCGCCGTCGGCGACGCGGCCGGGTCCTGCACATCCGCGGACATCGGCGTTGATCCTCCTCTACCTGATGCACTTCAGTGACGAAAACCCATTGGGGGGAATACTCTGGCAGGGGCAACGGCATAATGAGCACTGGGCTCGCCCGCAGCGGCCGCGCCCAGTCCGACGTCCGCCAACGCGGACCACCGACTGCGAACGACTGAGAGGGCATCCCCATGGACCCGCGCCTCCGAGCCGACGAAGCACTTGCTCGCGCGCGGGCACGCGGCGCGTTCGTCGTCACCCCCGACAATGCCACCTCGCCGATGGATGCCGCGAGCACCGTGCGCATCCCGCGCGAGGTCGTCAGCCAGGCCGACCCGGCGGACACCACGCAGGTGCTGCCCGGCGGTCACCCCCGGCAGCAGCCGCATCGGCAGGATCCCCAGCACGGCGGCTGGCCGACCGAGGATTACGAGCAGGGCCAGCAGAATCTGCCGCCGAACCCGTACCACGCGCAGCGCGCCCCGCACGAGTTCGGGCCGCTCGGTTCGCAGGCCGGCCAGTACTACAACCAGCACTAGGGCTGTTCTACAAGCGGCGTCCGCCGCTTGAAGTGCGGGACTCACAGTCGTCAGCGGGTCGCGATGCGGGCGCGGGCGGTCAGCGCCACGCGCAAGGCGAGACGCAGCGGCGCCCAGGCCGGCCCCGGATAGCGGTCGGCGAGGTAGCGGTAGGCGCTGCGGTGGTGCTCGACGAGCATCCGCTTGGAGGCGCCCGCCGTGGAGTGCCCCCCGATGTGCATGATCTCCGCGCTCGGCACGTAGACGTTCAGCCAGCCCTTCTTCCCGAGCCGGTCGCCGAGGTCGACGTCTTCGAAGTACATGAAGTAGCGCGGGTCGAAGCCGTCGATGGAGTCGAACGCCTCGCGGCGCAGCAGCAGGCAGGAGCCGGACAGCCAGCCGGCGGGCCGCTCGGTGATCGTTGTCTCGGACTGGTGGTAGGCGCGGGACCACGGGTTCTTCGGCCAGATCTTGGCGAACACCGCGTGCCCGGCGCCACGGCCGATCGACGGCAGCAGCCGCGCCGACGGGTACACCTCGCCGGTGGGCTCCTTGATCAGCGGGCCGAACGATCCGCCGCGCGGCCAGCGCTTGGCCGCGCCCAGCAGTTCGTCGAGCGAGCCCGGCTGCCACTCCAGGTCCGGGTTGGCGATCACGACCCAGCCGAATTCGTCGCCGAGCTCGGCGACGCCGCGGTTGGCCGCGCCGCCGTAGCCGAGGTTGCCACCGGTCGGCACGAAGTCGACGTTCGCTCGCTCCGCGGCTGCCCGTTCGGGCACGCCGTCGGTGGAGGTGTTGTCGGCGAGGATCACCCGGACCGAGCGCTCCGTCGCCTTGGCCAAGGTGTCGAGGAACTGCTCCAGGGTCTCGCCCGGGGAGTAGGTCACGGTGACAACGGCGACTTCATCGCCGTAGGTGCGCGCGTCGGTCACACCGGTACATTCTGCCGAACGGCGCAGACCGGGCGGCCACCCGACCGCAGTTCCCCGCGAGCACGCCGGCGGAGGCTCCGTTTCCACTGGTCAGACCCGTGTGCAGGTTGTGTCGCGATAGCCGCACAAAACACTCACGGCCCTGAGCAGCCTGTTCTAACGGGTCTTGGTGTGGATGTGGTGGGCCCTGGCGAAGGCCTCTCGGTGCTGGGTCGCGCAGGCCGCCCAGGTGAACTCCTTCGCCCGGCGCTGGGCCGCCGCGGCGAGCGCGGCACGGCGGGCCGGGTCGTCCAGCAGTTCGGTCAGGCCGTTGGCGATCTCGCCCGCTCCCACTCCGCAGTAGGCGACGGCGTCGCCGCCGACCTCCGGGAGGCTCAGCCGCCGCGTGGTGAGCACCGCGGCGCCGCAGGCCATCGCCTCCAGCACGGGTAAGCCGAAGCCCTCGCCGATGCTCGGGTAGGCGACCAGGTGCGCGCCGCCGAGGAAGCCGGCCAGCTGGTCGAACGGCAGGTAGCCGGCCCGGATCACCCGGATCCGGTGCGGCACGGCCTCCAGCGCCCGTTCCACGCGGGTGTCCCAGCCCGGCTGGCCGGCCAGCACCAGCGCGGGCGAGTCGGCGCGGCCCTGGCAGGCGATCGTGAAGCCGCGGATCAGCGCGGGCACGTTCTTGCGCGGCTCCAGCGCGCCGAGGAAGGCGACGTAGGGCTGGTCGTGCAGGCTCAGCCGGTCGCGCACCTCCTGGATCTCCTCCGGGGTCGGCGGGTGGAACCGGTCCGGGTCGACGCCGTGGTACATGACCGGCATCCGGGCGCGGTCGGCGCCGACGGAGCGGGCCAGCTCGGCCGCAGTCGCCTTGCTCGGCACGATGCACAGCGTCGCGCGGCGCAGCGCGGTGCGCGTCCACGCGCGGAAGAACCTGGCCTTGACCGGCGAGTGCACCGCGGGATTGGTGAAGAACGTCGCATCGTGCAGCGTGACCACCGATGCGGCCGGGTTGGCCAGCGGCGTCGTGTAGTGCGGCGAGTGCAGCACGTCGACCCCGAGCCGGCGCGCCAGCAGCGGCAGGGTCGTCTGCTCCCAGGTCAGGCGGGCCGTGCGGGTGGCGACGGCCTCGGTGGCGGGCACCACGTCGGTGCGCGGGGCGATGGCCGCGTACAGCTCCGCGTCGCGGGGCTGGCAGGCGACCGTGAGCCGGGCACCGTCCGCGTCCAGGGCAGCCAGCAAGGAGTCGACGTATCGGCCGACGCCGCCTCGATCCGCTGGTACTGCGGTGGCGTCGATGAGGATGTGCGGCTCGCCTCTGTGCACCAGAGCAGATTACGGTGCGGATGGGTGAACCTGCGTCGAGTCGGCGAAAATGTGTTCTGTCCTGCTTCGCCCGGTGAAGGTCCTAGCCGGCGCCGCCGGGATGCCCGGATCGGGTGACGATGTCGAGGTGCTGACGCCAGACCTGTCGCGCCGCTTGTGACCAGGTGAAATCCGCGACCCGCCGAGAACCCGCGGCGATCAGCCCGGCCCGGCGCTCGGAGTCATCGACGACCGCGCGCAGGGCTGCGGCGAGCGCGGCCGGGTCGGCCCGCGGCACCGTCACGCCCGCCCCGCCCGCGACCTCCACGAGCGCAGGTGCGTCGGAGTGCACGATCGGCACGCCGAGCGCCATCGCCTCGACGAGCGGGAGGCCGAAGCCTTCCGCGAGGCTCGGCGCGGCCAGCGCCGTCGCGTTCCGCAGCAGCGCCGCGAGTTCGGCGTCGGAGACCGACTCCAGAACCCGCACGTCCTCCGCACCGCAGTCAGCGGCGATCCGCGGCACGTCGACATCGCCCCAGCCGCGGCGTCCGACGATCAGCAGCGGCACATCCGGGGCCGCAGGCTCGGCCATCGCCCGCACCAGGTGTTCGTAGCCCTTGCGCGGCTCGATCGTGCCTATCGCCAGCACGTACCGCTCTGGCAGCGCCAGCCGTGCGGCGATGGCCGGGTCGGGTTCGGCCAGCAACGACGGCGTGACGCCTTCGCCGATGACCGCCAGCCTCGCGTTGACCGGGACGCGCTTCGCGAGGTCCGCCGCTACGACGGCGGTCGGCACTACCAGCGCGTCGGCGTGCCGCGCGGCCCGGGCGATCGCCCGCCGGTGCCAGGAAACACCGCGCGGCGTCAGGGTTTCCGGATGCGTCCACGGAACCGTGTCGTGCACCGTCACCACCAGGCCCCGCCCGCGCTTCGCGGGCGGCGCGAGCGGCGTCATGGCGTGCACCGAGTCACCGCCCGGCCAGAACGGGATGCCGCGTTCCCAGGCCGCGATCAGCGCGCGCCGCGGCAGCGGCAGCGCCCGAGGCCCGAGCACGCCGGGAACCCGCGCGGCCTCGGGATCACCGCCACGGCTGATCACGCTGCTCAGCTCCCATCCGCTCGGCGCGGTTTCGGCCATCGCGCGCAGCAGTTCCCGCGTGTAGCGGCCGGTTCCGCCGGGAACCGGCGCGAGCAGCTGCTCGGCGATCGTGACTAGCTCGGGCACCCGCCCAGCTTCCCACGCCGCCTCGCCACCGGAGCCTCATCGCGGGAGGGGCGCGATTTCGCGAGAAGTCGCACCGGTCCGTGGGCGATGAGACCCGCAACGCTCCGTATCTTCTGCGCACCACTCCGTGAGCGCCGGACGGTTTCGCGAGAATTCGACCACCGCGAGATTGCGCCACCAGCGGCGGGCGCCGGATCGCTGGTGCGTAACGTCTTCGGGCGTGACGGCGTCGGAACGGGTGCACAGCACCGTTGTCGTGGTGACCTGGCGGGGGCGGGACCACATCGAGGCGTGCCTGGACGCACTGGCGGCTCAGGATCGTCCACATCGGACACTGGTGGTCGACAACGCCTCCGACGACGGCACGGCCGACCTGATCGCCGCCCACCCGTCGGCGCCGGAGGTGCTGCGGCTACGCCGCAACACCGGCTACGCCGGCGGGATCGCCGCTGCGCTCGGCCGAATCCACACTCCTTACGTCGCGTGGCTCAACGACGATGCTGCGCCAGCCTCCGGCTGGCTCGCGGCGCTCGAAGCCGCGCTCGACGCGGACGGCTCCGCCGCCGCAGCGTCCTCCGTGCTCCGCACGCCGGACGGCCGGGTGCAGTCCGCCGGCGTGCGCCTCACGGCCGACGGCCACGGCGCTGACGCGCCTGATGCCTCCGGCGGCGTGTTCGGCTTCTGCGGCGGGGCGGCGCTGCTGCGCACCGCGCACCTCCGTTCCGTCGGCGGTGTTCCGGCTCACTTCTTCTGCTACTACGAGGACACCGACACGGCGTGGCGCCTGCGCCTCGCAGGGCACCGGATCGTCCCGGCGGCCGACGCCACCGCCTCGCACCTGCACGGTGCGACGACGCTGCCGGGTTCGGCGCTGTTCCACCGCTGGAACGAGCGGAACCGCCTGCTCACCCTGCTTCGCTGCGCTCCCGCGTCGGTCGCGGCACGGGAGCTCGCCCGCTTCGCGGCGATCACCCTCGCCCTGCCGTTGCGCCGGGCGATCGGGGCGCGTTCCGTTCCCGACGCGGCGAACTTCCACGTCACCTTGCGGCTCCGCGTGCTGGCCGAGGTCGCGGCCGGCCTAGCAGCCGCACTCCGAGCCAGGCGGCGGATCGGCCGAACGGCGCGGATTCCGCGGCGCGAGGTCTGGAACACCTGGGCAGGAGCCTGAACCCGGCGGACGAGCGAACGGCCGGTTCACATCGCTAGACGGAGTCAACAGGCCGTTCGCCCCACCCAACACGCCGACCGCCACCGGCACACCCCGGCGCGTCCTGAACTCACCGAGCACCGGAACAGCTCCGATCCAACCCGTCCGGCAAGCACCGCGTGTGACCCAAACGGTCCGTTCACCTCACTAGACGAAGTCAACAGGCCACTCACCTCGCCCCAGGCGGCTCCAGGTGTCGGGATGGCCGCGTTTTCGCGAACACCCCGCAGGCTGCGCCGGGGGATGGTGCACGCTTTAGGGCGTGGCTGAATTGTCCGACAGCACCCTGCCCGTCGTGTCGGTGATCGTGGTCAACTACCGCGGCGCGGACGACACCATCACCTGCCTGCGCGCGCTCCGCGACGAGCTCGACTACCCGGCCGACCGGCTGGAGGTGATCTGCGTCGACAACGCCTCCGGCGACGGCAGCGCCGAGCGGATCCGCGCCGCCGCTCCGGAGGTGCGGCTGATCGAGTCGGACACCAACCTCGGTTTCGCCGGCGGGTGCAACCTCGCCGCCCGCAGCGCCACCGGCCAGGTGCTGGCCTTCCTCAACAACGACGCCAAACCGGATCGCGCCTGGGTGCGCGCGGCCGTCGCGGTGTTGCGGTCGGAGCCGACGGTGGGCGCGGTCGCCAGC
Organism: Saccharopolyspora sp. NPDC045839; assembly: GCF_056431645.1. Lineage (NCBI taxonomy): Bacteria > Bacillati > Actinomycetota > Actinomycetes > Pseudonocardiales > Pseudonocardiaceae > Saccharopolyspora > Saccharopolyspora sp. NPDC045839. The sequence continues at coordinate 287,769 of NZ_JBWKKH010000006.1, read as the reverse complement.
AAGGTCCTGGACTGGGAGGGCCGCCACATCGACTTCGTCGACGGCGGGCTGACCTGGTTCGGGATGGGCTACAAGCGCCACGCGGGCGAGGTCGACGACGGCTCGCACGACGCGGCCCGGGACGTGCTGTTCGGCACCGGTTCGGCGCTGTTCGTGCGGGCCGAGCTGTTCGCCGCGCTCGACGGCTTCGACGAGCGCTTCTTCATGTTCTACGAGGACGTCGACCTCGGCTGGCGGCTGAACCTGCGCGGCTGGCGGGTCCGCTACGAACCGGGTTCGCTGACGTTCCACCGCCACCACGCCTCGATGGCCGAGGTCTCCTCGGCCCGCGAGCACTACCTGCTGGAGCGCAACGCGCTCGCCGCGCTGTACAAGAACGTCTCCGACGAGACGCTGGCGAAGGCGCTGCCCGCCGCGATGGCGCTGGCCGTGCGGCGAGCCACCGCGCGCGGCGAGATCGACCCGACCCAGCTGGAGATCACCCGGCGCGGCGACAGCGAGGACGACAGCCCGGTGCCGATCGACCGGTCCGCGCTGGCCGGGATGCTGGCGATCGACCAGTTCGTCGAGCTGCTGCCGTCGCTGAAGGAGTCCCGCGAGGAGGAACAGCGGGCGCGGGTGCGCACCGACGCCGACCTGGTGCCGTTGATGCGCAAGGCGATGGAGCCCGCCTACCCGCTGCCGCGCTACCTCGCCGCACACGACGCGCTGGTCGAGGCGTTCGGGCTGGACGAGCTCTTCGGCCGGCCCCGGAAGGTCGTGGTGATCACCGGCGACGCGGTCACCGAGCGGATGGCCGGCCCGGCGATCCGCGCCTGGCACATGGCCGAGGTGCTCTCCGCGGAGCACGAGGTGCGGCTGGTCAGCGTCAACGCGCTCGTCAGCCCGCCGGAGTCCCGCTTCGCCGTGGTCGCGGCGAAGCCGCGCGAGCTCGGCGCCCACGTCGACTGGGCGGACGTCGTGGTGCTGCAGGGCCACGTGCTGGAGATGGTGCCGGCGCTCAAGAACGTCGAGTCCACCAAGATCGTGGTCTGCGACGTCTACGACCCGATGCACCTGGAACTGCTGGAGCAGGGTCGCGACACCGACGACGAGCGCCGCGCGAAGGACCTGGCCGGGGTCACCAAGGTGCTCAACACCCAGCTGCAGCGTGGCGACTTCTTCCTCTGCGCCTCGGAGCGGCAGCGGCACTTCTGGCTGGGCCACCTCGCATCGCTGGGCCGGTTGACCCCCGGCCTGTACGACAACGACCCGACCGTCCGCTCGCTGCTGTCGGTCGTGCCGTTCGGCCTGCCGTCGGTGGCGCCGCGCCGCACCGGCCCGGCGATCAAGGGCAACCGGTCCGGCATCGCCGCCGAGGACAAGGTCGTGCTGTGGGCGGGCGGCGTCTACAGCTGGTTCGACCCGCTGACGCTGCTGCACGCGGTGCACCGGCTTTCCCACCAGCACAACGACGTCCGGCTGTTCTTCCTCGGCATGAAGCACCCGAACCCGGACGTGCCGGAGATGGGCATGGCCGGGCAGACCCGCGGCCTGGCCCGCCGGCTCGGGCTGACCGACAAGTTCGTGTTCTTCAACGAAACGTGGGTGCCCTACGGCGAGCGGCAGAACTACCTGCTCGACGCGGATTGCGGCGTCACCACGCACTTCGAGCACGTGGAGACGACGTTCGCGTTCCGCACCCGCGTGCTGGACTACCTGTGGTCCGGGCTGCCGGTGGTGACCACCGACGGCGACTCGTTCGCCGACCTGGTGCGCGAGGAGGGCATCGGCGTCGTGGTCCCGGCCGAAGATCCGGACGCGCTGGCCGCGGCGCTGGAGAAGGTGCTCTACGACGAGGAGTTCGCCGCCGAGTGCCGCCGCCGCATCGCCCCGGTCCGCGAGCGGTTCACCTGGGAATCCGTGCTGGCGCCGCTGACGGAGTTCTGCCGCGACCCGCGCCCGGCCGCCGACCGGCTGAAGGCGAGCGCGCCGCTCGTGCGCAGCCCGCAGCTGAACCGCGTCGAGACGGCGCGCCGCGACATCGCGCTGCTGCGCGAGTACCTCGACGCGGGCGGCCCGCTGGAGGTCGCGAAGCGGGCGACCGGGCGGCTCCGGCGGATCGCCGGCGAGCGGTTCCGTGGGCGCTGACCTGCGCGTCCTGCTGGACGGCACGCCGCTGCTCGGCCGGCGCACCGGAATCGGGCGCTACACCGCGTCCCTGGTCGGCGAGCTCGCGGCCATGGTGGACGTCCGGCTGATCGGGTTCACCATCCGGGGCTGGCGGGAGCTGCGTGCGCTGGCGCCGAACGGAACGCGCGCGGTGGGGCCGCCGATTCCGGCTCGGGTGCTGCGGAAGCTCTGGCAGCGGGGCGCTTTCCCGCCCGTCGAACTGCTCGCCGGGCCGGCGCAGGTGGTGCACGGCACGAACTTCGTGCTGCCGCCGTCGATCCGGGCGGGCGGCGTGGTGACGGTGCACGACCTGGCGTTCCTGGACGATCCGTCGCTGGCCGAACCCGACTTGCCCGATCTCGTGCGGAGTTCCGCGCGGCGAGCGCGGGTGGTGTGCACGCCGACGGCCGCGGTGGCCGACGCCGTCAGCGCGCGGCTCGACGTGCCGCGGGAGAAGGTCCTGGTGACTCCGCTCGGCGTCGATCCCGAGTGGTTCTCCGCGGCACCCATGGATTCCGCACTACGAGTCCACTATGGACTACCGTCGGAGTACCTGCTGTTCGTCGGCGCCGAAGGCCCGCGCAAGGGACTGCCGACGCTGCTCGAATCCCACGGCCCCGACCTGCCCCCGCTGGTCATCGCGGGTCCTGGCGAGCCGGGCAGCCGGGACGGTGTGATCCGCACCGGCTACCTCCCCGACGAGCACCTGCGCCGCCTGGTCGCCGACGCCACCGCGCTCGTATTGCCTTCGCGCGACGAGGGATTCGGCCTACCGGCACTGGAAGCCATGGCATGCGGAACCCCGGTGGTGTGCTCGGACATCCCGGCCCTCCGAGAGGTCACGGCGAGCCAAGCGATCCTCGCGCCCCACGGCGACCCGACGGCCCTCAACGAGGCCCTGCACCGAGCCCTGACCAATCCGCCGAACGCGGAAAACGCCCGCACCCGGGCCAAATCCTTCACCTGGCGGGCCTGCGCGGAAGCCACGATCACGGCATACCAACGCGCAATGACCTGAACACACCTCTGGAAAGACGTCAGGCCAGGCTCCCGGTAATGCCCCGGGCCACCTGGCCTTCCTTCCGTCTCCCCGCGGGATCAGGCACCACCATCATGCCCGCGCCGCAGCGAGCAGGGCTACCAATTTTGCCTAAAATTGGGGAAACCACCGCGTCAGGCGATCATCAATGGGTTCGGCGTCGACCACCTGGTGCTTGAAGCGCGCTCAGCGGAACTCAACCGCCGCGATGTGTTGACCGCCTCCGCGGCGCGCCGGAGCTTTCTCCCCAAAAGGGCGCGATTCCGGATTGATCACTGCCCTGGTCCCGTTGAGCCAATGCTATGGGCCGCCGACGTGATTGCAGGCGCTTGCAGAGCGGCCTACCTCGGCCGTTCCGAGTATCGCGACATCCTGGCCGACCGCGTGTACGACATCGAAATCGACACCGGCTGCTAGCCCTGAACAAACGTCAGGCCAGGCTCCCAGTCATGCCCCGGGTCGCCTGGCCTTCCTTCCTCGCCCCCGCGGGGCTCGGCAACACCCACTATGCACAGGCTCCTAGCCCCGCACCAGTCGATAAGCCCCTGGCACGGCCCTTCAAGGTCGGCTTCACCGGGGCAGGCGACTTCGTCACCTTCCCCTGAGGGCTTCGCCGTCCGCTTCGAAGGCCGCCGCCAGGGCTTCCCGCCAGGGGCGCATCGGGGTCAGGCCCGCTTCGCGCCAGGCCGCGTCGGAAAGGACCGAGTAAGCCGGCCGGGGCGCCGGGAGCGGGTAGTCCGCCGTCGTGCACGGGTTCACCCGGTTCTCGTCCGCGCCCAGTTCCGCGAAGATCGCCCGGGCGAACTCGAACCAGCTCGCCTGGCCCGAATTGGTGCAGTGCAACACCTTCTGCTTCGGGTCCCGGCGCTCGGCGACCTGCCCCGCCAGTTCCAGCAGGCCGTGCGCCAGGTCCGCCGCCCAGGTCGGCGAGCCGATCTGATCGTCCACAACGGACAGCGAATCCCGCTCGCCGGACAGGCGGATCATCGTCTTCACGAAGTTCCCGCCGCGCGCGCCGTACACCCACGCCGTGCGCACCACCCAGGCCCGCGCGCCGGATTCCAGCACCGCCTGCTCGCCTTCGAGCTTCGTGCGCCCGTACACCGAGCGCGGGCCGGTCGGGTCCGCCGGCTCGTACGGCCGGGTCCCGTCGCCCGGGAACACGTAATCCGTCGACACGTGCAGCAGCGGCAGGCCGCTGGCCCGGCATGCCTTCGCCAGGTCCGCGGCGCCTCCGGCGTTGATCCGGGCCGCGCGATCCGGGTCGGACTCCGCCGCGTCCACTCCCGTGTAGGCCGCGGCGTTGATCACCACCGGCTCCAGCTCGGCGTCCTTCGCCGTCTCCGCGAACGAACCGACCGCGTCGGCGATCTCCTCCGCGTCGGTGATGTCCAGCTCCTTGGAACCGGGCGCGTGCACCAGCGCGCCGGACCGCGCGGCGAGGATGCGGGCCAGCTCCGAGCCGAGCTGGCCGCGGCCGCCCGGGACCAGCACGGCGAGGCGGCTCACTTCGCCGCCTCCGCGCGGGCCTTCAGCGGCTCCCACCAGTCGCGGTTCTCCTGGTACCAGCGGACCGTCTCGCGCAGCCCGGTCTCGAAGTCGACCTGCGGCCGGTACCCCAGTTCCTGGACGATCTTGCCGTGGTCCACCGAGTAGCGGCGGTCGTGGCCCTTGCGGTCCGCCACCTGCCGCACCATCGACCAGTCCACGTCGAGTTCGGCCAGCAGCCGCTCGGTCAGCTCCTTGTTGGTCAGCTCGGTGCCGCCGCCGATGTTGTAGATCTCGCCCGGCCGCCCGGATTCGGCCACCAGCTGGATTCCCCGGCAGTGGTCGCCGACGTGCAGCCAGTCGCGCACGTTGAGCCCGTCGCCGTAGAGCGGCACCTGGGCGCCGTCCATCAGGTTCGTGATGAACAGCGGCAGCACCTTCTCCGGGAACTGGTAGGGCCCGTAGTTGTTGGAGCAGCGGGTGATGCACACCGGCAGGCCGTGCGTGCGGTGGTAGGCGCGGGCCAGCAGATCCGAGCCCGCCTTCGCCGCCGAGTACGGCGAATTCGGCTCCAGCGCGTGGTCCTCGGGCCAGGAGCCTTCGTCGATGGAGCCGTAGACCTCGTCGGTGGACACGTGCACGAACTTGCCGACACCGGCGTCGAGCGCGGCCTGCAGCAACACGTTCGTGCCGACGACGTTGGTGAGCACGAAGGCGTCCGAGCCGGTGATCGACCGGTCCACGTGGGTTTCGGCGGCGAAGTGCACGACCACGTCGACGTCGGTGATCAGGCCACCGACCAGCTCGCGATCGCAGATGTCGCCGCGGACGAACTTCAGCCGCGGGTTGTCCGCGACCGGCGCCAGGTTCGCCTCGTTGCCCGCGTAGGTGAGTTTGTCGAGCACGATCACGTCGGCATCGGAGAACGCGGGATACGCGCCGCTGAGGAGCTGCCGAACGTAGTGCGAGCCGATGAAGCCGGCCCCACCGGTGACCAGAATCCGCATTGCGCCCTTCCTCGCCGGGTTTACCGCGGCCCGCAGCGGGCCCGCGTCCGCAGTCTGGCATGACACGGCGCGCTACGAGGCAGGTTCCCGCGTTACTCAGCGTCACAAAGATGCCTAACTCTTATGAGTGATGTCACCCCTGTTACTGGGACCTGCCCACCCGCCCCAGGTTCACCGCTAGCCTGCAACCGGAACACGAGCAAAATCACTTCGCCAACATGTAACGCTCGCCGACAGGCCAAGGAGGATTCGGCGTGGAGGACCGGCCGAGGTGGCCAGGTGGCCCGCAGGGCCAGCCCGGTAGATCCGTGCCGCCCCGCGGCCCTGGCGGACAGGGCCGGCCGGCGTCCGGCGGCACCCCGTCGGGCGGGCGGCGCGGTGGCGCTGCCCCGCCGCCCGGCGGCCCGGGCCGCAGGCCAGCGCAGAGTGACGCCCGGCGCCGTTCGGCCCCCCGTTCGGGTAACGCGGAGGTCCCCCCGGAAGGCGACGTCTGGCAGCGGCGGCGCAACCACCGGGGCGCGCGGAACTTCGGCCGGGCGCTGTTCGCGCTGCTGTCCGTGCTGGTGCTGAGCACCACCGGGTTCGGCTGGGCCATGTTCCGGCCCGGGGCCGGCGGCACCTCCACCGCCGACGTCATCGGCAAGGGCTTGAGCGCCCCGGACGGCGCCACCGACATCCTGCTGATCGGCAACGACAGCCGCAACGACGCATTCGGCAATCCGCTGCCCGACAACGTGCTTCGCGAGCTGCGCACCAGCTACGACGGCGGTGACCTCACCGACGCGATGATCCTGGTCCGCATCCCCAACGGCGGGCAGAGCGCCAGCGCGATCTCCTTCCCCCGCGACACCCTCGTCGACGTCGGTCTCGGGGAGGGCAAGACCAAGCTCACCGAGACGATGAACCGCGGCAAGCACGCCGAGATGGCGAAGCTGAAGGAGGACGGCGTCACCGACCCGAAGCAGCTGGAGGAAAAGTCCCGGCTGGCCGGCAAGCAGCTGCTGCTGAAGACCATCGAGGACGTCACCGGCGTCAGCATCGACCACTACGCCGAGGTCAACCTGCTCGGCTTCTACGACGTCACCAACGCCATCGGCGGCGTCGAGGTCTGCCTGCTCGACGACACCAAGGACAAGGACTCCGGCGCGAACTTCCACAAGGGCCTGCAAACGATCCAGGGCGCCGACGCGCTGGCCTTCGTCCGCCAGCGGAAGGGCCTGATCAACGAGCTCGACCGCGGCAGGCGCCAGCAGGTCTTCGTGTCCGCGCTCGCCCGCAAGGTCATGTCCACCGGCACGCTGACCAACCCGGCGAAGCTGACCGAACTGGTCAACGCCATCCAGAAGTCGGTCATCCTCGACCCCGCGCTGGCCAACGACGTGCTCGGCTTCGCCCAGCAGATACAGGGCATCGCGGGCGGGAACGTGCAGTTCTTCACCGCCCCGGTGCACCTCGTCGGCTCGTCCGGCTCGGAAGACGTCACGATCAAGATCCCGGAGGTCCGGCAGTTCGCCGCGGATCTGCTGTTGTCGCCGACCGAACGGCAGCAGAAGCAGGTCGCGATGCAGTCCCGGGCCGCGACTTCGGTCAGCGTCTACAACGCCTCCGGGGCCAGCGGATTGGCCGCGCGGGTGCTCGAAGAGATCTCCGGGCAGGGCTTCAAGGCCGGCGGCAGCTCCAACGCCGACACCATGGACCGCTCGGTCATCTACTACGCGACCGGCGAGGAAGCCGCTGCGAAGCAGGTGTCGGACGCCCTCGGCGGCGTGCCGACGGAGGTGCGCTCCAGCGTCGAGGCCGGCAGCGTCGAGGTCTACCTGGGCAAGGACTACAAGGGCCCGGGCATGCAGAACTTCGCTTCTGCCCAGACCGTCCAGCTCGACGGGCTGCGCCAGGCAGGCCCGCTCCTGGCTCAGCCGGCGACCGACGACGAGCCCGCGATCACCGCGGAAGGCGTGCCCTGCATTCGATGACCGGCGTCACACCGGCGAGGTGAGCGCGTCTCATCTACGAGGTTAATCGCCAGGCTGCCGCTCACGGGTTCCCCTGGCGGTTAACCTTGGTCGTCGGCACGCAACGGTTGGGGGAACGACGTGGGCGAACCGGAACGAGAACCGGCGGAGTCGGTCGGCCCGCAGCGGGCCGGGATCCGCATCGCCGGCCGCAGCCTCCTCGCGCTGGTCTCGGCCGTCGTGCTCGCCCTCACTGCCATCGGCTGGATCGTGGTGGACCGGCTCAGCGATGTCAGCTCCGCCAAGGTGCTCGCGGACGCGCCGCCGGGGCCGCCCGCCGACGACGGCGCGACGGACGTGCTGCTGGTCGGCAGCGACAGCCGCACCGACGCGCAGGGCAATCCGCTCCCGGAAAGCGTGCTGAAGCAGCTGCGCACCGAAGCCGTCGGCGGCCTGAACACCGACAGCCTCGTGGTGATCCGGATCCCGCACAACACCGCGCAGCCGACCGCGGTTTCCATCCCGCGCGACACCTACACCGACGTGCCGGGCGGCCGGCCCGAGAAGATCAACGCCGTCTACGGGCTGACGAAGAGCGTTACCGCGGAGAAGCTGCGGGGCGACGGCATGCCGGAGCCGGAGATCGAGCACGCCGCGCGGCTCGCCGGGCAGCGTGCGCTGGTGCAGACCGTGCAGAGCCTCACCGGGGTGCGCATCGACCACTACGCGGAGCTCAACCTGGTCGGGTTCTTCGAGCTCACCGAGGCCGTCGGCGGCGTCGACGTCTGCCTGCAGCAGGCCACCAGCGACAAGGACTCCGGCGCCGATTTCGCCGCCGGGCGGCACACCATCAGCGGCGGCGACGCGCTGGCGTTCGTCCGGCAGCGGCACGGCCTGCCGCGCGGCGACCTGGACCGGATCGTGCGCCAGCAGGTGTTCATGGCCGGGCTGGCGAACAAGGTGCTGTCCACCGGCACCCTCACCGACCCGGGAGTGATCAACGACCTGGTGCAGGCGACCCGTCGCGCGGTGGTGCTCGACGAGGGCTGGGACCCGCTGGGTTTCGTGCAGCAGATGCAGGAACTGGCCGCCGGGCGGGTCACGTTCGTGACGCTGCCGGTGTCCGACTCCGGCGCCCGCGACGACCGCGGGCAGTACATCATCAACGTGGATCCGGCGGCGGCGCAGGGATTCTTCGAGGGGCTGACCAACCCGGCCCCGCCGCGCCTGGCGCCGACGGCCCGGCTGCGCTTGGACGGCACCGCGCACGCCCAGCAGCCGATCACCTCCGACGGCGGGATCCCCTGCGTCAACTGACGCACCGACCCGGTTCGAGAGCAGTGTTCCCGCAGGCCCGGGGGGACTGGTCGTTTTGACAGATGGCGGCGGTGGGCTCCGCCGGGAAGCTGGTGGCGACATCGCTTCCCGGAAAGGTCCAGCACCGGCATCATGACGAATTCCCCTGCCTCCGAAGAGGAACCCACCACCCGGCCGGCGCGTCGGAGCCGCCGCGCGCTGCTCGGCATCGCCACCGCCGGAGCCGCGGTGGGCGCCGTCGGCACCGTGACCGGCTCGGCGCTGCCCGCCTACCTCGCCGGGCCCGCCACCCGTCCCGTTCCCGCCGCCGCGCCCAGCGGGCGGTCCGCCGGCAAGGCCGTGCTGATCACCGGCGGGACCTCCGGCATCGGGCGGGCCACCGCGCTGGCCTTCGCCGCCGAGGGTGCCCGGGTGTCGTTCTGCGGCCGGCGCACCGAGCTGGGCAGGCAGGTCGAGACGGAGATCCGCGCGGCCGGGGGCGAGGCCGTCTACCTGCCCGCCGACGTGCGGATTCCCGAGCAGTTGCAGCACTTCGTCGACGAGACCGCGCGCCGCTTCGGCGGGCTGGACATCGCCTTCAACAACGCCGGCATCACGAAAACCGCGCCGCTGCACGAGATGCGGCCGGAGCTCGGCATCGCCGGCCGGGGACAGCTCCGCGGGCTTCGACCTCGAACCGTGACGACTCAGCTCGCACCCGCCGCAGGTGTCCGCCCTCCGCTGAACTACTGGGCGAGGCCAGTCCCCGAAGCCGCGCATTGGTCATGCACGAATCGGGGACCGCAATTCCCGCAGGGGGCCGCCACCCGCACCGCCACGCGAACGAGTGCAACGACCCCTTAGGCTCGCGGCATGAGCGTTACCCAGGCACTGCTCGGTCCGCTGCTGGCCGGCGGAGCTCCGAAACCGCTGATCACGCACTACGACGACGCCACCGGGGCGCGCATCGAGCTGTCCCGCGCGACCACCGCGAACTGGGCGGCGAAGACGGCGAACTGGCTGGTCGACGAGCTCGACCTGGAGCCGGGTGCGCCGGTGCTGGTGGCGCTGCCGGCGCACTGGCAGACCGTCGGGGTGCTGCTGGGCGCCTGGTGGTGCGGGGCGCACATCACCGACGACCCGCAGGGCGCCGAGGTCGCGTTCGTCCCGGCATCCGACCTGGACAGCGGCAAGGGCGCGCACACCATCGCCGCCGTGGGCCTGGACGCGCTCGGCGCGCCGGCGCGCGGCCTGCCGGGCGGCGTCGCCGACTACGTGTCGGACATCCGCGTGCACGGCGACGACTTCAGCCCGCTCTCGCCGGTCGGCGGCGACGACCCGGCGCTGCTGGACCTGTCGGTCGAGGACCTGCTGGCCGAGGCCCGGCGGCGCGCCGAGGCCCTGCGCATCGGCCGCGACGACCGCGTTCTGTCCACATTGGAATGGCAATTGCCGGGTGGCGTCGTGGACGGCTTGCTCACCGTGCTGTCCGCGCGGGCGTCCCTGGTGCACTGCACCAATCCCGACCCGCAGAAGCTGGAGCAGCGCCGCGCCGACGAGCGCATCACCGTCGACCTGACCTAGAGACGGATTCCACTGCGACGCCGGCAGCGGAACCTCAGACGCCGCCTGGACTCCGGGATCCCCGGCTTGTGCATGACCGCGAAGGGCGCCTCCGGCCGCGATGGCCGGAGGCGCCCTTCGCCTTGATCAGGCCGCGGCCTTCTCGCGGCTGGCCGCCGACTTGCCGGTGAACAGGCCGGTGAGCGTGAAGCGCGGGCCGCTGAAGCCGAGCGCGAGGCTGGCCGCCGCGAGCACCAGCACGTACTCGAAGCCGCCGTCCGACAGGAAGAACCCGCCGCTGAGGTGCGCGGTGAACAGCGCGCCCACCATGACCGCCGCGAGCAGGGTGCCGGCGACCGGCATCAGCACGCCCAGGATCAGCCCCAGGCCGCCGAGCAGCTCGACCAGCGCGGTGAACCACGCCGCGACCGCGGGCAGGCCCATCTTGCCGAACGAAGTGACGACGTTGTCAATTCCGTAGAGCACCCACTTCTGGTAGGCGTGCGCGAGGAACGTCGCGCCCACGACGAGGCGCGCGACCAGGATCGTCACGTCACGAAGGCTGTGCTGCATGGGGGAACCTTTCAAGGTCGATATCTGGCGGCGTCACCAAGAATGTACATGAAGCTTCAAACAATCATCCCCGTCGAGAAGATGCTCACACGCATCCCGCAGCGTGGAACCATTCCGCGACAACTCGCCAGAAAACTGGCAAACGACCAGTACCACCCCGTTTCTACCGACGGGTAACATCGGGGAATGCGCGACAACCAGGCCCTTTTCCACCCCGACGGCGAGCTGTTCGTCCCGAGCGAAGCGGCGGGCAACCCGTGGGGCGAGCTGACCGGCGGCGGCCCGATCGCGGGGCTGCTCGCCCGCGCCGTCGAGCGGCACACCGACGACCCCGACCTGTTCGTCGCCCGTCTCACCGTCGACCTGATGCGGCCGGCGCCCCGCACCCCGCTCGCCGTCTCCGTCCGTCCACTTCGGACCGGAAAGCGGCTGCACGTCGTCGAGGCGACCCTCACCGCCGGCGACAAGGACGTCGCGCACGCCACCGCCCAGCTGCTGCGCCATTCCGATGTGGACGGACCGGAACCCGACGCGGCGGCACCCTTCCCCGGCCCGGACGGGATCGCCGGCGGCCACCTGCTGCCGCCGGAACTCGGCCTGCGCTGGGGCGTGCACGACGTGGTGCAGGTGCGATGGGTCGCGGACCAGAGCGCGACCGGCACCAGCCGGGCGTGGATGCGGATGCCGCTACCGCTGCTGCCCGGCGAGCCGCTGAGCCCGCTCGGTCACGTCGCGGTGCTCGTCGACTGCATCAGCGCGGCCAGCCCGGTCGGGCCGATCTTCGGGCCGTGGATCAACACCGACATCACGCTCTACCTGCACCGGCCGTTCGAAGGCGAATGGCTCGGCATGGAGATCCGGCGGGACGTGCAGCCCACCGGCATCGGCGTGGCCAGCGCCCGCCTGTACGACGAGCGCGGCCCGATCGGCAACGCCCACGAGGCGGTGATGGTCAACCAACTCGGCTGACCACCACGACTCGCCCGCCAGGGACGTGGTCCGCAATTTCCATTGAAATCGAAGGTCCGATTTCCATTGAAATTGCGGAAGTTGTCCACAGGCGTCGGCGTGTCGGGGTGCGACACGCCGACGATCTCCGGTTTCAATTGAAACTGGGGATCCGGTTCCAATGAGCGTCACGCAGGTTGGAAAACCTCAATGGAAATTGCGGAGAACCCGGGTGGGCGTGAGGTCAGCCGTGGGCCTTCTGCTGGAGGGCATCGTGCTTGCCGAGGACCATCGTCTCCAGGTCCGCCTGGAACTTGGCCATGTCCGCGCGCAGCCGGGCGCCCAGCTCGCCGGAGTCCGCCGCCAGCGTCCGGACCGCGAGCAGGCCCGCGTTGCGCGCCCCGCCCACCGACACCGTCGCCACCGGCACGCCGGCCGGCATCTGCACGATCGACAGCAGCGAGTCCATGCCGTCGAGGTACTTCAGGGGCACCGGGACGCCGATCACCGGCAGCACCGTCGCCGAGGCGACCATGCCCGGCAGGTGCGCCGCCCCGCCCGCCCCGGCGATGATCACCCGGATGCCGCGGTCGGCCGCGGTGCGGGCGTAGTCGAGCATCCGCTGCGGCGTGCGGTGCGCGGAGTAGACGCCGGCCTCGAACGGCACGCCGAACTCGGTGAGCGCGTCGGCCGCGGCCTGCATCACCGGCCAGTCGGAGTCGCTGCCCATGATCAAGCCGACCAGTGGATTCTCGCCTGCCACGCTCGGACCTCTCGCTTCGCTGCGTCGTACGGGTGCTGTGTCAGTGGATCTCGTGGCCGTCGAGCCACTCGGCGTGCGACAGCCAGTGCGCGGCCAGCCGCGCCTGTTCCCGCACCTCGTCCATCCGGTCGCCGAGCACGGTGATGTGGCCGAGCTTGCGCCCCGGGCGCTCGCTCTTGCCGTACAGGTGGACCTTCGCGTGCGGGTAGCGGGCGAACAGGTGGTGCAGCCGCTCGTCCACGCCCATCTTCGGCTCGGTCGGCGAGCCCAGCAGGTTGGCCATCACCACGGCCGGCGCGGTCGGCTCGGTGCTGCCCAGCGGGTAGTCGAGCACGGCCCGCAGGTGCTGCTCGAACTGCGAGGTGCGGGAGCCCTCGATGGTCCAGTGCCCGGAGTTGTGCGGGCGCATCGCCAGCTCGTTGATCACCAGGCCGCCGGCGGTCTCGAACAGCTCGACCGCGAGCACGCCGGTCACGCCGAGCGACTCGGCGATCTTCAGCGCGAGGTCCTGGGCCTGCTCGATCAGCTCCGCCGAGGCGTCGGGGGCCGGGGCGAGCACCTGCACGCAGATGCCGTCCTCCTGCACCGTCTCCACCAGCGGCCACGCCGCGCCCTGCCCGAACGGCGAGCGCGCGACCAGCGCGGCGAGTTCCCGGCGCAGCGGCACGCACTGCTCGACGAGCAGGTGCGAACCGCTCTCCAGCAGCTCGGTGACGGTGCGCTTGGCGCTGTCCGGGGTGTCGAGCACCCACACGCCGCGCCCGTCGTAGCCGCCGCGGGCGGTCTTCAGCACGCACGGCCAGCCGTGCTCCGCACCGAACTCCAGCGCGTCGCCGACCGAGGTGACCTCGGCGAACGGCGGCACCGGGAGGCCGAGTTCGGCGAGCTTGCGGCGCATCACGAGCTTGTCCTGCGCGTGCAGCAGGGCATCCGGCCCGGGCTGCACGGAGACACCGGACGCGGCCAGCGCGCGGAGGTGCTCGCCGGGCACGTGCTCGTGGTCGAAGGTGACCACGTCGCACCCCTGCGCGAAGTTCTTCAGCGCCTCGAGGTCGGCGTGGTGGCCGATCTCCACGTTCGGCGCAACGAGTGCCGCGGCGTCGTCCGCCGAGGTCGCCAGCACCTTCAGCGACTGCCCCAACGGGATCGCGGCCTGGTGGGTCATCCTCGCGAGCTGCCCGCCACCGATCATGCCGACAACTGGGGTTCCGGTGCGGTGGTCCACGCCGCCAGCGTAGAGCGGCGACCGGCCCGCACCAGCGCCGGGATCGCCCGACGCGACCCACCTCACAGCCCGGAGGCCCGCGAAAATCGGTCCTCCAGTTTCCATTGAGGTTTTTCCAACCTCGTTTTGCGTAGCGCCTCCTGATGTATGCCCACTGGAGGACACCGGTGTTCCGGGCGACGACGGGCCCGGAGACTTCCGCGGTTTCAATTGAAACCGCGGTCACAGGGACGCCAGCAGCTCGCAGGCCTCGTCGTGACCGTCCGGCAGGACGTCCTCGCGCAGCACCACCGGGCCGCAGCCGCGCAGGGCCGGATCCGCCGCCAGGCGGTGCTGGATCGTCCAACGCGCCTGAATGCAGCGTGCGGGCAGCAGCCGGTCGCGCTGCGCCAGCACCACCGCCGTCGCGGACCGCAGCAGCGACGTCGTCTCCCCGCCGTCGAACACGGCCCGCAGCGCGTCGGCGATCAGCACCATCGCCATCATCCGGGGGTAGTCGTCGGCGGTGGCTCCGAGCGAGACCGTGACCAGCACGTGCCCGTTCCCGGCCGGGTGCCCCTCGACGCGGGCCGCCCGGTACACCTCGTGCAGCCGGGTGCGCAGGTAACCCGCGGTGGTCAGGCCCGTGAGCGGGTCCTCCACCTCGCGCCCGACCGACATCCGGGCCACCACGTCGGACCAGCCCAGCGCCGTGGCGCGCACCATCGCGGTCGGCACCGCGTCCGGGTCGGCGGACACCAGCCCGTCGTGCGAGCCGACCGACACCGCGTGCAGCGCGGCGAGGTCCTGCAACGTCCCGGCGAGCCCTACGCCCGCCTCTGCCCGGGACGCGCCGAGATCGGCCAGCGATTCCGCCAAGCTGTCCCCCGCCACGACCGCCGCGCACACCACGTCCACCGCGTCCGATGCCCAATCGCTCGGAAACGGCCAACCTGCGGCGAGGCTGGCCGTTCGCCAGCGGGATCGCAGCGCACGCCGACGCCCGTCCACCGTCGTCGCGTCACACCTGAGCGGCCACTCCCTCATGCTCAACGCCCCTTCTTTTCAACTCCCTGTCAATGGGACGGGGCAATTCGTCGCCCATGACGGTGGAGTTGATGGCGCGGGCAATAAGATCTAGATCACAATATTCTTCGGCTTTGACACGTCATGACATCGGCCGAAGAGGACTCCCTACTACGAACGGGATCTGCGAACGCCCTGCGGGGAGGAAGGTGCGGCGTGGCGACAGTACCGGCGGAAGTGCAAGGGCCCAGTGACACCGAGCTGCTGGAAGAGGTCCGCAGCGGCTCGTCGGCGGCCTACGCGCAGCTGTACGAGCGGCACGTCGGCGCGGCGTACAACATGGCGCGGCAGGTCGCGAAGTCCCCGGCCGAGGCCGACGACCTGGTCTCCGAGGCCTTCGCGAAGGTGCTCGACACGCTGCGCGACGGGCGCGGCCCGAACACCGCGTTCCGCGCCTACCTGCTGACCGCGCTGCGGCACACCGCGTACGACCGGACCCGCCGCGAACGCAAGGTGCAGCTCGCCGACGACGTCGCGGAGGTGTCCGGCGCCGACGTGAGCGTGCCGTTCACCGACACCGCGGTCGCCGGGCTGGAGCGCACGCTCGCCGCGCAGGCGTTCACCCGGCTGCCGGAGCGCTGGCAGACCGTGCTGTGGCACATCGAGATCGAAGGCCAGACGCCGGCGCAGGTGGCGCCGCTGCTCGGCCTGACGCCCAACGGCGTCTCCGCGCTCGCCTACCGGGCCCGCGAAGGGCTCCGCCAGGCCTACCTGCAGGTGCACCTCGGGCAGGTGGACGCCGCCGAGGCGGGCGTCGAGCAGTGCCGGGCCGCCGTCGACCGGCTCGGCGCGTGGACCCGGGGCGGGCTGTCCAAGCGCGAAACCACCCAGGTCGAGACGCATCTCGACGGCTGCGACCGCTGCCGCGCGCTGGCCGCGGAGCTCGCCGACGTCAACGGTGCGCTGCGCGTCATCATCGCGCCGCTGGTGCTCGGCGGGTCGGTCACCGGCTACCTCGCCCTCTCGTCCTCCAGCGGAACGGTCGCCGGCGCGGCAGTCGCCGCGGGCAGCGCCTCCGGTGCGGCGGGCGCCGCCAGCGCCGGGCCGCGCCAGGCGGTCACCGCCGGGGCGGCCACGGCGGTGCTGGCCGCGGCCGTCGCCCTCGCCCTGGCCTCCGGCACCGATCAGTCCGTGCCGGTCGCGCAGGCTGCCCCACCACCCGCCGCCGCCCAGCCGCCACCGCAGCCCCCGGCTCCTCAGCCTCCGGCGGCTCAGCCGCCGACTCCGGCTCCGGCTCCGGCTCCCCAGCCGCCCACGCCGCAGCCGGCACCCGCGCCGCCGCCACCGGCTCCGCCTGCGGCGACGCCGGTGCTGAACGCCTCGAGGCCCGCCGAGCCGATCCAGCTGGTCGCCGACGGTGATCCGGTCGCGTTGCCGATCACGGTGAACAACAGCGGCTCCGGGCCGTCCGAGCCGGTCGTCTCCACGCTGAAGCTGCCGCCGGGCGTGTCCGCGCAGCTGCCGAACGCCATCCGGTCCGGACCCGCCTCGACGAGCCCGCAGAGCCGGGTCGCGTCGTCGATCCCGGTTCGCGCGCAGGCCCCGGACGCGCCCTCGGTGAGCTGCACGAACGGCTCCGGCTCGATCACCTGCACCACCGATCGCGGCCTGCGGCCCGGCGAATCGTTCGTCTTCGACTACCGCATCCAGGCCGACGAGTCCGCCACCGGCGGCGAGATCACCGCGAACATCAGCGCGGGCATCGAGATCCAGCTGCGGTTGCCGACGGTCCCGGTCGTGGTCCGGCCACCGGCGGTCGATGGCGTGGATGTCAGGGCCTCTTCCTGGAACCGGGGTGGCCTGCGGCTTTGCGAAGGCCACGACACCCCGGGCCACGTGCCCTGGCTGTGCAGCCGGATCGCGATCGACGTGCGCAACACCGGAACCAGCACCGGGCGCGCCGAGGCCGTGGCCGAGCTGCCGCCGGGCGTGCAGGCGACCGGGCTGTCACCGATGTGCGACTTCGAACCAGGCTGGATCCGGTGCGCCGCCGAGCTGGCGCCCGGCAAGTCCTTCCGCAGCGAGGCCTGGGTGACCGCGCTGCCGGGATTCCCGTGGCCCGAGCTCCCGCGGCCGGTGGGCCTGCTCTCGCCGGAGCCGGCCGGTCCGGTTCCGGAGAACGGCTGGCTCATCCGCGAGGTGACGATCCCGGTGGCCGCGGAGCTGGGGTCGGCCGACGACAGCGACCCGGTGACCGTGCGGCTCTGGTTCCCGTGGCTGCCGACGCCGCCCGAGCCGGAACCGCCGGCGCCGACCAGCACCGCGCCGGAGTGCCCGTGGCCGCCGCACCCGGGCTGGGGTGACCGGCCGCCGTGGGAATGGGGCCAGCGCCCGCCGCACTGCTGGTGGCCTTGGCCTCCGGCGAACTCGTCGCTGCCGGATTCGCCTGTTCCGACGACGACCGCGCCGCCGACCAGCACGACGACCACGACGCCACCGACCACCACACCGCCGGCCACGTCGACGCCGCCGAGCAGCACCACGCCACCGACCAGCACTGCACCGCCGACCAGCAGCACGACGCCGCCCACGAGCAGTTCGGCACCGCCGAGCAGTTCGACGACGGGGTCAACGTCACAGCCGCACCGACCGAGGTAATTCGGCGACTGAGCTCGCCCGGTCGGAGCAGCTCCGTAGACTCGAGGTTGTGTCCGCTGTCGATTCGGTACTCGCTCGCATCCCGCAGCCGTACCGGTCTCTCGCGATCCGGCATCGCGAGCTGTTGAAGTTCGGGGTCGTCGGCGCGATCACGTTCTTCATCGACACGGGCATCTTCTACGCGCTGAAGCTGACGATCCTGTCGCCGAAGCCGGTCACCTCGAAGGTGATCGCGGTGCTGGTCGCGACGATCGTGTCGTACGTGCTGAACCGGGAGTGGTCGTTCCGCACCCGTGGCGGCCGGCGGCGGCACCACGAGGCGACGCTGTACTTCGTGATCAGCGGCATCGCGGTCGGGATGTACTCGGCGCCGCTGTGGGTCTCGCGGTACCTGCTGCACCTGCAGACGCCCTTCACCAGCCGGTTGGTGGAGGAGATCGCCGACTTCACGTCGGGGCAGATCATCGGGTTGCTGGTGGGCATGGCGTTCCGGTGGTGGGCGTTCCGCAAGTGGGTCTTCCCCGCCGAGCAGGCCGACCGCCGGCCCGCACCCCGCGACCGCATCTCCACCCCTTGACGTTCCGCAATTTCCATTGAAATCGAAGGTTCGATTTCAATGGAAATTGCGGCGTTCGCACGCGCGAGCACCAGCACGTGGACACCTGCGCAGCGGGGAGGCCGGGAGCTCAGCGCGGGGTGGACGCGCGGTTCCAGGAGACTCCGAGGATGTCGTCGGCGCGGGCGATCGGCAGGTACACCTCGAACATCGCCGGGCGCGCCTGGCTGAGTTCCAGGCGGCCGCCGTCGGCCTCGACCAGTGCGCGGGCCAGCGCCAGGCCGACGCCGGTAGAGCCGTGTCCGGAGAAACCGCGCTCGAAGACGTACGGCACCAGCGCGTCCGGCACGCCGTGGCCGGAGTCGCCGACCTCCACGACCACGGTCCCGGCGCCCTGCCGCGCCGCCAGCGTCACGGTTCCCTCGCCGTGCCGGAGCGCGTTGTCGAGCAGCACGCCGATCGTCTCCCGCAGCCGAGTGGGCGTGGCGCGGGCGAGCACGCCTTCCGACACCTTCAACCGCAGCGTCCGGCCCTCGGCCTTCAGCGGCTCCCGCCACTCCCCCGCGACATCGGTGAGCAGGCTCGACACGTCCAGCGGTTCGGCGTCCCGGGAGCGGGCCGCGGTGGCCGCCGCGAGCAGGTCGTCGAGCACGCCGGAGAGGCGTTCGGCCTGCTCAAGGGCGGCGTTGGCCTCCTCGGTGATCTCCGGGTCGTCCGTCGCGGCGAGGGCCTCCAGCCGCAGGTGCAGCGCGGTGAGCCTGCTGCGCAACTGGTGCGAGACGTCGCCGACGAGGTCGCGTTCGCGCTGCACCAGCTGCGACAGCGCCGCGCCGGAGGCGTCCAGCGCGTCGGCGACGCGATCGAGTTCCGGGACCTGGTGCCGCTGCGGGTCGGCGCGGAAGTCGCCGGCGCCGAGCCGGGCCGCGCGGGCGGCGACGTGCTTCAACGGGTCCGAAAGCCGCCGGGCGGTGAGGGTCGCGACGATCATCCCGGTGCCCGCCGAGAGCACCACCAGCATCAGCACCAGCCCCGCCACCTGCAGCTGCTGGGTGCGCACCGGGCCGCTCGGCGCGGCGATGGTGACCGTGCCGCTCTGCACCATCGGCACGCTCTCCACCAGCGGTTTCTCCCCGGGGTCCGGCCCGTAGGTGTAGTCGTGCGCCTGCGTGCGCACGATCAGCCGGGCGCCGTCGGGCACCGCCAGCCTGGCGGCGTTGAGGTCGATCGCGCGCTGCGAGGCGATCTGCTCGTCGAGCAGCGTCGCGATCTGCTGGGCGCGGGTGGACAG
Organism: Saccharopolyspora sp. NPDC045839; assembly: GCF_056431645.1. NCBI lineage: Bacteria > Bacillati > Actinomycetota > Actinomycetes > Pseudonocardiales > Pseudonocardiaceae > Saccharopolyspora > Saccharopolyspora sp. NPDC045839. Next base: position 268,257 of record NZ_JBWKKH010000006.1, on the reverse strand, counting down.
GTCGCCCGCGGTGAGATCCTGGACGAGCTTCAGCGCGCTGAACCCCAGCGGCAGACCGAGGACGACCGCGGTCACCGCGACGGCGAGCAGCGTGGCCTGCAGGATTCGGCGGCGCATCGCGGATCAGTCCGAGTTGAAGCGGAACCCGACGCCGCGCACCGTGGCGATCCGGGTCTCGTCGAGCCGCCCGTTGCTGTCGCTGAGCTTCCGGCGCAGCCACGAGATGTGCATGTCCAGCGTCTTGCTGCCCTTGCGGTCGGACTCCGGCCAGACCTCTTCCAGGATCTCCTCGCGGGTCACCACCTGACCGGCGTGCTGCATCAGCACCCGCAGCAGCTCGTACTCCTTGTTCGCCAGCTGCACCTCGTGCTCGTTGACCAGCACCCGGCGGGCGGTCAGGTCGAGCCGGACGCCGGAGGCCTCCAGGGTCTCCGGGGCGCCGCGGCGCAGGAGGGCGCGGATCCGGGCCATCAGCTCGGCGAGCCGGAACGGCTTGGCGACGTAGTCGTCGGCTCCCGCGTCGAGCCCGACGACGAAGTCGACCTCGTCGGTGCGCGCGGTGAGCATCAGCACCGGGAGGCCGCGGCCCTGCGCCCGCAGCCGTCGGCACACCTCCAGGCCGTCCATCTCCGGCAGCCCGAGATCCAGCACCAGGAGATCGATCCCACCGGAAGCCGCGGCTTGCAGCGTCGATGGACCGTCCTCGATCACCTGCACCGAATAACCCTCGCGCTGCAACGCCCTGGACAGCGGCACAGCGATGGCCGGGTCGTCTTCTGCCAGCAGCACCACGCTCACGCTCTCCAGCCTAGAGGGCGCGGATGATCACGTCCGTCGTCATGGGCGATTCGCCGGACCCGGCTGGTCGCGGGCCCTTGCCGGATCGCCCGGGGAGGCGGACTAGGGTTCCTTGCGTGACCAGCGATCTCGATCTCGCACTGCACCTCGCCGACGTCGCGGACGGGATCACCGGCGCCCGGTTCCGGGCCCGGGACCTGAGCGTGGACCGCAAACCCGACCGCACGCCGGTCACCGACGCGGACCTCGCGGTGGAGGACGCGGTGCGCGAGGTGCTCGCCGCGCAGCGCCCGGACGACGTGGTGGCCGGCGAGGAGCGCGGCGGCACCGCCGGCGAAGGCCGGGCGTGGGTGCTCGACCCGATCGACGGCACAAAGAACTTCCTGCGCGGCGTCCCGGTGTGGGCGACGCTGATCGCGCTGGTCGACGACGGCCGTCCGGTGGTCGGCGTGGTCAGCGCGCCGGCGCTCGGGAAGCGCTGGTGGGCGGCGGCCGGTGCCGGCGCCTGGTGCCGCACCGGTGACGCGGAGCCGGAGCGGATCGGGGTGTCCGGGGTGCGCGACCTCGCCGACGCGTACGTGTCGACGACCCACCTCGGCACCTGGGTGGAGTACCACTCGCGGGAGTCCTACCTGCGGCTGATCGACGCCTGCTGGGAGAACCGGGCGTTCGGCGACTTCTGGCACCACTGCTTGGTCGCGGAGGGCGTGATCGACATCGCCGCCGAACCGATCGTCAACCCGTGGGACGTGGCGGCGGCCCAGATCCTGGTGGAAGAAGCGGGCGGCAAGTTCACGGACCTGTCCGGAGAACCCCGCTACGACGGCGGAAGCGCGCTCGCCACCAACGGCCACCTGCACGAGGAAGCACTGCGACTGCTGCAGAAGTAGGCTCCGGCGGCCGGCCGCGAGGACCGGGGAGGCGCGCCGATCCGGTCTGGGATCGCCAACGAAGCAGGGCGCCCCGGCTGAACTCGTGGATCATCGCGCCGCCCAGCAGAAATCCCAGTGCCGATCGGTAAAGCCGCGCGCCTCGACGACTTCAATACACTGTGGACACTGCTGCGATTCGCGGCGTTCGGCCTGGTCAGGACCCGTGAGCACTTTGTGCTGCTATGGCGACACAAAGTGCTCACGGGCCTTACCTGCGGAGACGGGCCGTTCAGTCCGCTGGCTTGGCCTTGGCCAGGAGGCGGGCGTAGGCCGAACCCGCCGCCAGGAGGATCAGGCCCGCGCAGAGGAAGGCGATCACCCGGGCCACGCCGTCCAAGGTCGCCAGGTCGAACAGCAGCAGCTTCGCCAGCGACACCGCGATCAGCACCATGCCCGCGATTCGCAGGTGCTTCACCCGGACTCCGCGCAGCAGCAGCGCGATCGCCGCCACCACCCAGCTCAGCGTGATCAGGATGTGCGCGGTCAGGAATCCCGCCCGCGCGTCGTGCACCAGCAGGCACGCCGCCATCGTCGCGCTCGCCGTTCCGTACAGCAGCGCCAGTCCCGAGGCCGCCCACGGCAGCAGCGATTCCGGCAGGCCCGCCAGCTTTCCGATGCGCACCGCCGCAACCGGCAGGGCCACCGCCACCAGCGCGATCAGCAGCCCGGCCAGCATGCCGCGGACTCCGGTTCCGCCGTGGTACCAGAGCAGCACGGTGATCGGCAGCTCGTAGATGAACGTCAGCAGGAAGCCGAAGGCCGCGTAGCACGTCGCGCCGAGCAGCACTCCCCCGCTGCGCAGCACGAACGCGCCGACGCTCAGCAACAGCGCCTCGCACAGCAAGGCCGTTCCCCAACTCGACGAATCCAGGAAGACCAGCGTCGTCTGCACCGCCGCGACGGCGGCCATCCCGCCGACCGCGGCGACGAACCTCGTCGACAACCGGCTCCGGAACGCCGGTGTGAACCGCCCGACGGCCCAGATCGCCAGCAGCAGCGCGGTCATTCCGCCGCCGATCGTGCCCGCTGCGGGGCGCTCCAGCATCAGCGGCCCGGCCAGGAACGTCGGCGTCGGCGCGGCGATGAGCAGGCCGATCGCCGTCCAGTCCGCTGCCGGGCGAGCGGCGGCGGTGATCGCCGCGACAGCCACGCCCAGCACCGCGGCGACGAAGATCGCGGCCACGAGCGTGGTGTCGTTGACCCACATTCCGCGCACGCTCGCCGCCAGGGTGGCCAGCACGGTGGGAATTCCGGCCGCCAGCGCGAGGCCCGCCCAGCCCCGTCGCACCTGCACCGGAGTCGCCGCGACCTGCAGCAACACCAGGAAGCTCACCAGCAGCGAATCCACCGTCCACGTGATCAGCGGCGCGCAGATCGCCGAGCTGAGCACGACGCCGAGGGCCAGTGGCTGCGCGCGCCAGCGATCCGCGAGCGCCAGGCCCGCGACGCTGACCGCGAGGCCGACGCCGAGCCCGGCGGGCACCGACAGATAGGCGTAAAGCGCGGTGGCCGCGACCACGTCCAGGAACAACGCGCCGAAACCCGTTGTGGCCAGGGCGAATCCGGCGATCCGCCCCGCTGCGCCCGGCTGCTCGGGCGCGGACCGGCGGTGCATCCACCACCCGGCCGCGACGAGCAGCGCGGCGAGCACCGCGCCACCGGCGACCCTCGCGCCCGGCCCCAGCCAGTCCTGCTGCACCGCGAGGATCAGCAGGAAGACCACGCCGAGCAAGGTCACCCCGGCACCGACCCAGGCCAGGACGCGGCTCGGTTCCAGGCCCGTGCCGGCCGGCCGGGCGCTCGGTGCCGGAACGTGCGCCAGGCCCGGATACGGCTGCGGATACGGCGCACCCGCCTGCTGCGCGGGATCCTGCTGCTGCGCGGCGGCGAATCCCGCTTCGGGACCGGTCGGCTGCTGGTCCGGCTCGGTCTGCTGCACGGCAGCGGCTTGCTGATCAGGCGCGACTTGCTGCGGCGCGACGGCCGGTTGCTGCGACGGCACAGGTTGGTATTCCTGCTGCGCAGGGCTGGCCTGGTGGTGCGGGAACTGCTGCGGCGCTTGCAGCTGCGCCTGCACCAGGTTGCCCAAGTACGTCAGTCGCCGGCCGATGGCTTGCAACTCGCCTGCGACCAACTGGAGCGCTTCGCCGGGCTGTGGTTGCGACATGATCCCCAGTCTGGGGGCGCGTCACCCATTCGGCATCGGTAGCACTACTCACCAGGGATCACAGCTCGGTACGGATGCGCTCGGCGCTCAAACCCGCTGCGCCGGGGTGCCCTTCGGCGGCGTGCTCGTCACGTCGAGCGGCCCGACGACCCCGCGCAACGCCTGGGTCCAGGTCAGCCGCCCGAACAGGTAGAAGCACGCCACCTGCTCGTTGCTGAACCGGGCCCAGTCGTAGCGGTTGCCCTGCTCCCGCCAGAAGACCTCCCAGGCGGGCGCACCGTCGACCTCGTCGCGGATCAGGCACCAGGCGTCGTCGGCCTCGGCCCCGAGGGACACCAGCTCCTCCGGGACGCCCATCGCCACCAACCAGCCGAGCACGGACTCGGTGTTCACTTCGCGGCCTCCTGAGTCGTCCCGCCGTCAATCGTTCCCCCGTCGCGCACGATCCGCACCGTCTGCGCCACCTTCGCCTCGGACTCGTCCCGGGTCGGGGCGGCTTCCTCGGCTTCCGGGTCGTCGGGCTCGCGGGTGGTCTGGAGGGGCGACAGCACGACTTCGCCATCCTCCTCCGTCTCCTCGCGCGCGATCCGCAGCGTCGCCGCCTCGGCGATCTCCCGCGCCTTGGTCAACTCCACCAGGTAGCCGAGCCCGACCAGGTCGGCGAGCGAGTAGGTCGCGCGGAAGCGCATCCCACCGCCGGGCTGCGCGAACCACGGTGCCGCAACCGCCTGCCACACCGGCAACGGGCGCATGACCCGATACCGCCGGTAGTCGCGCTCGTCGTAGGCGGCGGGCAGCGAACGCTGCGCGAAAGGCGTTGCCACGGCGAACAGAATCCGCCCATCGCCGCTGCCCAGGCAGTCGAGCACCGTGTCGGGCTCCAGCACCACCGGCTCCGCCGGTTCCACGCCGCCCGCCGGGAACCGCTCCGCGGGCGGCCACGCGAACTCGCCGTCGCGCCGCAGGAACTCGCGCTGCCACTCCTGCTCGCTGAGCTCGCCGAACGGCTCGTGATCCACCGCGAGCTCCGCGGGCAGCTGCTCGGACTCGCGGCGCTCGTCCCGATAGCGCTGCGCTGCCGCATACGCCTCGGCCGATCGCACCCGCCCCAGCGCATCGCTGTCGTCGACCAGGCGGGACCGTGGATGGTCCTGCGGCGGGAAGTTCAGGCCCGGCCTGCCCTCCTCGGCCACCTCCGGAACGGGCAACTGCCTGCTCGCCTTGCTCGCCGCGACCGGCATGTAACCGATCGGGAACTGGTGCAGCACGAACGCCACCACGTCCGCGTTCCGGCTGGCCTGCCGCAACGGCCGCTGCGGAGCCTCCTGCGGCACCGGAACCGGCGGCTGCGCCGGAGCCGGCAGCGGGCGCAGCGGAGCGCGCTGCATCGGCTGGCTCACCGGCGCAGGCGGGGCTTGCGGAGCAGGCCCGCCGAAGGCCACCGGGCCACGCGGAGCGGCCGGCGGCATCGGCGGACGCGCTGCGGCCGCCGGAGGCGGAGCAGCCGACGGCGGCGGAGCGCCGGGCACACCGGGCTGGGCCACGAAGTGGCCGCCCGGCGCCGCCGGAGGCGGCGGTGCGAAGCCCTGCGGCGGCGCAGCCGCGCCGGGCAGCGGCGGCGGAGCCTGTGGAGCCTGCGGCGAAGCCCAGGCGGAGTGCACGGCGTGCGGCGCGGTGCTGGAGGCGGGGTCGCCGCCGTCGGGCGTCCAGCCCGGGCGGGCGGAGTCGCCGATCACCGGGATCGGGCCGGTGCCGGCGTCGGCGAGGCCGGGCGCCCAGCCGCCGGGATCGACCTTGACGGGGCCGGTGTGCTCGGCATCGCCCTGCCAAGGGTTCGCGGTTCGTGCCACTTCTCCGACAGCGCCGTGCGCACCTGCTGCCACTCCCCCAACGGTCTCCTGCGCGGGCCGACCGAGGTCTCCGCCCACGCCCCCGACATCACCGGCGACCTCGCGGGCCGCCCGACCGAGGCCACCAACGGCCTCATGCGCTCCTCGGTCAACAGTCTCGTGCGCCGCTCGGCCAACGCCACCGACGGTCTCGTGCGCGGTCTTACCGAGATCGTCGACGGCACCGGTCACCCCGCCGGACGCAACGCTGTCCACAGTGGATGATGCGAGGTCGGTGCCGGATCGCACGGCGCCGCCGACCGTCGACAGCAGGCCGGGCGAGCCGCCCGATTCCACCAGCACGCCGCTGTCGAGGTCGACGGCAGAGGTCAGCGTGTTGTGCACCTGCGCCACGCTCGCCGCCGCGCCGTTCACCGCCGAATCCAGCGCCGCCAGCGCCTGCGGATGCCCTGCGGCGGCCGCCTGCTCCGCTGCATCGGTCTGCTTCGCCAGCGTCACCAGTTCCCGCACCAGCTGCACTTTCGCCGCGCCGACCTGCTCGGCCGCGTGGTCCAGGCGGTCCGCAGCGGCCAGGCACTGCTGCGCCGACTCGGGCAGAACCCCGTCTCCCGCGGCGAGCTTGTCCCAGTCACGGCGAGCCGCCTGGGCCGCCTCGCCGTCGATCGCGCCGAGCGCACCCTGCGCGGTGCCGTCGGCGGCCCCGGTGAGCGCGTCGATCGACTTCGCCGCGTCACGCCAAGCCGACGCCGACTCGCGCATCTTGTCCTCGTCGGCCTCCGGCCACTTCGCGCCCGCGCGCGCCGCGACATCCCGGAGTTCCGCGGGAAGTTCGATGCCCATCCGCAGGTCACCCCCGCCCGGCTAGCCGGCCGAACTCCTCGGCGCCGCCGATGTCGGCCCGCTCCGTCGTCGCGGCGGTCGCGGCGAACTTCGCGCCCATCTCGCTCAGCCGCCCGGACAACGTGTCGAGGCCGTCCAGCGCCTGGTCCGCCCGGCCGCAGTGGGTGCGGGCGAAGTTCTCGCCGATGTCGTCGCCGCCCCAGCAGTCACCGGCCGCATCCAGCGCCTGGCGCAGGGTGTCGGCGATGCGCCGGGCCTCCCCGGCGAGACCGTCGAACTCGCCGGCGTGCTTGGTCAGCTGCCCGATGTCACTCCGGAAGCCGCTCATCGTCACCACTTCCGTTCCGCCGGGCCCTGCCGCAACCAGCTCGCATCCGAGAGGTCCTCGTCTTCATCGACATTGTCGTCGATGCGCCGCGGTTCGTTGCGCGGTGCCGGATCCGCCGGGATCTCGGCGTGTCCGCCCAGCAGCAGCTCCGGATCGGCACCTGCGGGCAGCACCTCGGCGAGCACGTCGGCGGCCCGGCGGGATGCGGCCTGCGCCGCCGCGGCGGCCAGCTGCACGATGAGCGCCGCGAGCTGGGCCGGGCGCTGCCGCTCGTAGACGTCGTCGGCGAGCACCACTTCACGCAGCACGCCCTGGGGGCCGACCATGACCTGCACGCTGCCGTCCCTGGAGCGGGCGGTTTCCGCGATCGCGGACAGGTCCCGGTGCGTCTCGGCGAGCCGGTCCCGACTTCGCCGGTAGTCCGCCATCAGCTCTTCTACCTGGGCACGGTGGTCGATCGACACGGCCGCTCCCCTCCTGTTCGCTGGCGGATCCGTCGCAAGCGCGCGGCGCTCGCATCCGGTCGGCAACGGCAAAGCGGTCGTCCGCGGGCCGGCGACCCGCAGACTGCACGTCGCGACTTGGACGATTCCGCTGCGCTGATGGTTCCATGTCGGCCCCGGGAATTTCCGCCCGGCCGACCAGCGGCACCGGAATGTCCGATCCGCCCCGGAAAGGCCGATCGCGATCCGCGAGCACCCCTCGGCGCGGATTCCCGGGGCCCGCTGCGACGATGGGTCGATGGGCACGATCGCTTACGAAGACCTCACGCCGGGCCGGGTTTTCGACCTCGGCGAGGTGAAGGTCGACCGAGCCGAGATGCTGGCCTTCGCCGAGCGGTTCGACCCGCAGCCGTTCCACCTCGACGAGGAAGCGGGCCGCAACTCCGTGCTCGGCGGGCTGTGCGCGTCGGGCTGGTTCACGGCATCGCTGTGGATGCGCGGCTACGTCGACAACGTGGTGGCGGACTCGACGTCGCAGGGCTCCCCCGGCGGCAACGAGCTGGCCTGGCTCGCGCCGGTGTTCCCCGACGACGTCCTGCGGCTGAAGATGGAGGTCAACAGCCAGCGCCGGTCGCTGAGCAAGCCGAACCTGGGCCTGGTGGAGATCACCGGAACGGCGAACCGGGGCGACGGGCGCGTCCTGCGCTTCACCTTCGTGGCGATGTTCGGCACCCGCGACCAGACCTGATCACGACCGCGCAATTTTAGGCAAAATCGGGAACCCACCGCACGATGCGGCACCAGGGAAATTTCCAATTTTAGGCAAAATCGGAAGGTCACCCACCCGCACGGCGCGGTGCCAGGGAGGATCCCGATTTTAGGCAAAATTGGGGTCTTCGCCGTGGCGCGGGTTCTGGACGCGCAGGCCCGCCGTGACCGCCGCGTGCACCGCCCGCGCCAGCCCCGCCCCGATGCGGGAGCGCGGGCCGCCGTAACTCTCGGCTTCGCCGTCCAGCGGGCAGAGCACCACCGTCGCGTCGGTGACCGTCCCGGTTCCCGCGACACCCGATTCGATCAGGGCTTGCGCCTTGGCTTCGGCGACCGTCGCGACCGCGTTCACCAGCGCCGCCTCGCTGAGCCGCACGGGCGACCAGCACACCGCGTTGATCGTGCCCGGCTTCCAGGACGTCACCGCTTCTTCGCGGGCCGCCGCCCAGATCGGGCAGCCGACGCCGGTGGTCACGCTCGCGCGCACCCCGCCGTCGACCGCCGTCACCTCGTGCCGCACATCGACCGCGGTGAGCAACCCGACGCCATCACCGCAGAGCCCGAGCTCGGCGGCCATCTCGTCGACGTGCGCGGCCGGATCCGGGTTGTCGTAGTCGGTCATCACCGTCGCGTTCAGCACCCACGACCGCGGGCCGATCCCGCCGCCGCGAGCAGCGGACGAGATCGCCAGCCACGGCCGAGCGCAGCGCCAGGCCAGCACCGGACGACCGCGCAACACGTGCAGCGCCGCGGAGGGCGCGCTCACGAACCCGATGCCTCGGCGGCACCCAGCGCCTTGACCACCCGCGACGGGCTCGGCCGGCCGAGCCGCTCGGCCATCCACACGCTGGTCTCCACCAGTTTGCCGAGGTCGACGCCGTGCTTGAGGCCCAGGCCGTCGAGCATCCACACCAGGTCCTCGGTGGCGAGGTTGCCGGTGGCCGACTTGGCGTACGGGCAGCCGCCCAGCCCACCGGCCGAAGAATCCACTGTGGACACTCCGTGCCGGAGCGCCGCGTAGGTGTTGGCGAGCGCCTGGCCGTAGGTGTCGTGGAAGTGCACCGCGAGCCGGTCCACGCCGATCCCGGCCGCGACGAACGCGCGCAGCAGCGACTCGACGTGCCCGGGGGTCGCCACGCCGATGGTGTCGCCGAGCGACAGCTGCCAGCAGCCCATCTCCAGCAACCGCTTGCCCACCGCGACGACCTGCTCGACCGGCACGGCGCCCTCCCACGGGTCGCCGAAGCACATCGACACGTAGCCGCGCACCGCCAGCCCCTCGACGACCGCGCGCTGCACCACCGGGTCGAACATCGCGAACTGCTCGTCCAGGCCGCGGTTGAGGTTGCGCCGGGTGAACGTCTCGGTCGCCGCCGCGAAGATCGCGATGTCCCGCACGCCCGACTCCAGCGCCCGGTCCAGGCCCCGCGCGTTCGGCACCAGCACGGGGTACCGCACGCCCGGCACCTGCTGCAGGCCGGCCAGCAGCTCGGCGGCGTCGGCCAGCTGCGGCACCCACTCCGGGCGGACGAAGCTGGTGGCCTCCAGCACGCCCAGCCCCGCGTCGGCCATCCGCTGCAGGAACTCCAGCTTGACGTCGAGCGGGACGACTTCCTTCTCGTTCTGCAGCCCGTCGCGGGCGCCGACCTCCCAGATCGTCACCTCGGCCGGCAGCTCGCCCGGCTCCGGCGAGGCCACCTGCATCGGCAGTCCCAGTTCACGCGGCCCCATCAGTAGTCCTCCCTGGCGCGGTTGTCCCAGTCGTCCCGCGGGTCGTCGTTGACCTCGCGGTACAGCAAGGTGTGCACCCGCTCCACCTGCGGGATGTCGTCGAACTCCAGCGGCTCGTCCGAGGCGGATTCGACGACCAGGGTGCCGCAGCCGAGTATCCGGTCCAGCAGGCCGTGCCGGAACCGCACCGAGTTGATCCGGGACATCGGGATGTCGACGCCGCTGCGGGTGAACACGCCCTCGCGCACCATCAGCCGGTGCGTGGTGACCACGAAGTGCGTGGTCCGCCAGCGCACCAGCGGGGCGAGCGTGAACCAGACGACGAGGACCGCGCCGACGACGGCGAGCCCGATCCAGACCGGCACGTGCCAGCCGGTGGGGGCGGCCAGCGCCGCCAGGTAGGAACCGCCGCCGACCACCACGAACAGGACCAGCACCGGGACGATCAGCATCTTCCAGTGCGGGTGCTTGTGCACGACCACGTGCTCGTCCGCGCCGAGCAGGCCGTCTGGGTAGGCCACCGGATCCCTCCTCAGCCTCTTCGCAGGTCGCCGGTCACGTTACCGGCTGGGTCCGTCCGGTCACGCCACCGCCGGTCAAGCGCGGCGCAGGTGGACCACGTCACCCGCGGACACCGCGGTGGTCCGGCCGTCGGGGGTGCGTACGACGATCCGCCCGGTCTCGTCGATGTCGGTCGCGACGCCGAGCAGCTGGTCATCGCCGCCGAGCTCGACCCGCACCTGCTGCCCGAGGGTGCCGCACAACCGCCGGTACCGGTCCAGCAGGCCGGACGCCGCCATGTCGCCACCCGCGGCCCGCCACCGGTCGTCGACCTCGGCGAACGCCGTGAGCAACGCCACTGCGAACTCCTCGCGGTCGACCTCCGCGCCCTCGGCCGCCAACGACGTCGCGGGCAGGCCGCCGGCGCCTCGCGGCAGGTCCTCGCGCTTCTGGAACACGTTGATGCCCATGCCGAGCACGATCGCCACGCCATCGGGCCCGGTCACCGCCTCGCCCAGGATCCCGGCGCCCTTCGACCACTCGTCGCCGTCGCCGAGCAGCAGGTCGTTCGGCCACTTCAGCGTGGCGCGCACGCCGGTCGTGCGCTCGACGGTCTCGGCCAGGGCGACCCCCGCGATCAGCGGCAGCCAGCTGATCGCGACCGGCGGCACCTCGGGGCGCAGCAGCACGCTGACGAACAGCCCGTGCCCGCGCGGCGAGGCCCACTGCCGCTGCATCCGCCCGCGCCCGGACAGCTGCTCCTCGGCGATGAGCACGGTCCGATCGGCGGCACCGCGCCCGGCGGCGGCCACCAGATCGGTGTTGGTCGACCCGGTGCTCACCACCACATCCAGCGCGGCGTAAGGCCCGTCGTCGACCAACCTGGCCCGCAACCGCGGACCGTCCAACAAAACCGGAACACCCACGACCTCAGCCTAAGCCGCAACTGGACCGCTCCGACGCAGAGCTGGGATGATGGCGGACAGTGAGCTGGGACTGGAACGCCGGAAGGAGCCGCCATGACCTCGGTCGTCGACGCCCCGCACCGCCGCGTCACCCTCGACGAAGTCCGGGCCCACCGCGACCAGATCTACGAGATCGCGGAGCGCTACGGCATCGACAACGTGCGCGTCTTCGGCTCGGTAGCCCGTGGTGAGGCTGATGACGACAGCGACCTGGACCTGCTGATCGACGTCGCCCCCGACACCAGCTTGTGGGACATGTCCGGCTTCGCACTGGACGTCGAGGACTTGCTCGACGTCTTCACCCAGGTCGTGACGCCGAACGGCCTGAAGCCGCGGATCCGTGACGAGGTGCTTGCCGAGGCGGTGCCGATTTGAAGCGGCAGACGCCCGAACGCCTGCGAGACATGATCGAGTACGCCGAGAAGATCCTGCACCGTGCGCCGAAGGATCGGCGCGCATTCGACGACGACGAAGTTCTCCAAACGGCATTGCCGCACTGGATCGAGAACCTCGGCGAGGCCGCGAACGGCGTGGACCGGGATGTCCAGCGCGCGCACCCGCAAGTTCCATGGCGCCAGATGATCGCCATGCGCAATCGAATCACCCACGGGTACTTCGAGCTCGACATGGGTACCGTTTGGAACGTCGTCGACCGCGAGATTCCGCGGTTGTTGCCGCAGGTTCGGGCGATCTTGGGATCCGTCGAGAGCCGGTGAGGCGCTCCCCACTTTCGGCTGTGCCCAGGATTGATCTTGGACCCTAGGCTTCGCCTTCGAGATCTTCTCGGAGGTGGACGCTGTGGGGAGAAGCCGCTGGTGGGCGTTGCCGTGCGCGGCGTTGGTGCTGGCCGGTGCCGCACCGGTCGCCGCCGCTGAGCAGGTGCGGGACGGGCGGAGCCAGCCCGTCTTCGCGGCCGAGCCGGTGCGGGAGACCGTTTGGGTCGAGACCGGGCTGGACGGCGACGGTGACGGCGTGATCGACCGGGTCGCCGCCGACATCGCACGGCCGGCCGGAACCGACCGGCCGGTGCCGGTGATCATGGACGCCAGCCCGTACTACTCGTGCTGCGGCCGGGGCAACGAGAACGAGTTCAAGACCTACGACGACCAGGGGCGGCCGCTCGGCTTCCCGCTGTTCTACGACAACTACTTCGTGCCGCGCGGCTACGCGACCGTGCTCGTCGACCTCTCGGGCACCAACCGCTCCGAGGGCTGCGTGGACGTCGGCGGGCCGTCGGACATCACCTCCGCGAAGGCCGTGATCGACTGGCTGAACGGCCGCGCGAGCGGCTTCGACGCGGCGACCGGCGGGAACCCGGTCGGCGCCGGCTGGTCCACCGGCGACGTCGGCATGATCGGCAAGTCCTACGACGGCACGATCGCCAACGGCGTCGCCGCCACCGGGGTCGAGGGCCTGCGCACCATCGTCCCGATCGGCGCGATCAGCTCCTGGTACGACTACTACCGCTCCGACGGCGTGTCCTTCGGGTTCGACCCGGTCGGCCTCGCCCAGAACGTCGAGGAGGGCGGCCGCCCCGACTGCCGCCAGGTCAAGCAGGAACTGGTCGCCGGCGCCCCGGCCAACGGCGACGTGACTCCACTGTGGACAGAGCGGGACCACGTGCCCCACGCGGACCGGGTCACCGCGAGCGTCTTCGCCGTGCACGGCCTGGGCGACCTGAACGTCAAGACCATTCACTTCGGGCAGTGGTGGGACGCGCTGGCCGCCAAGGACGTGCCGCGCAAGCTGTGGCTGAGCCAGACCGGGCACGTCGACCCGTTCGACTTCCGCCGCGCCGAGTGGGTCGACACCCTGCACCGCTGGTTCGACCACTTCCTGCTCGGCATCGACAACGGGATCACCGAGGAACCGGCCGCCAGCATCGAACGCGCCCCCGACACCTGGGCCGACGAGCCGGGCTGGTCCGGCGAGCAGGCGCAGGCCACGACGCTGCACCCGCGCGAAGACGGGCTCGGCACGGAACCGGCGCCCGGCGGGACGGCCTCGTTCACCGACGATCCCTCGCTGGACGAGTACGACTGGGCCGCCCGGCCCGACCAGCAGTCCCCCGCCCGCACGCTGTTCAGCACCGCCCCGCTGGGCGGTGACCTGCGCCTGGCCGGGACCGGGTCGGTCACCGTGACGGCCGTGCCGAGCACGCCGACGGCGCACCTGTCCGCGATGCTCGTCGACTACGGCCCCGCGACCACCCGCGACTACCTGGGCCAGGGCGAGGGAATCCGCACGCTGCAGACGGAATCGTGCTGGGGCGAAAGCCGTCCCGGCGACGATGCCTGCTACAAGGACACCGAAGCCACCACCACCGACGTGGACTTCGAGATCATCGCGCGCGGCTGGGCCGACCTGGCCAACCACGAGTCGCTTTCGGCGGAGCGGCCGCTGGAGCCGGGCAAGCCGTACACCATGACGTTCCGCCTGGCCACCACCGATCACGTGGTCCCCGCCGGCCACCAGCTGGCGCTGATCATCGGCGGCACGGACAGCGCGTTCATCGTCGCGCCCCGGCAGCCCGGCCAGATCGGGCTGGACCTGGCGCAGACCTCGGTGACCCTGCCGGTCGTCGGCGGGCCGCCGGCCGTGACGTCCGCCGGCGTCGACGCCGCGGAGAACAGGTCGCCGCAGGTTCGCCCGGACCGCGTCCCGGCGCGGCCGGACGTCCAGCTCAACCGCGACTGACCCGACGGGGCCGTGAGTCTTTTGGGTTGCCATAGCCGCCCAAAAGACTCACGGCGCCGCGACCACCTCAGCACACCACGAACAGTCCTATGTAGACACCATGATCGCCTGCAGCCGGCGCTGGCCGGGGGCGATTTCGCGCGAAATCGCCGTCCCCCCGGGCCGCAGGCCCGGCGCCTCCCGGCGCGGCACTAGCATCGGGGCGTGCGCTTCGTGCTTGCTTCCGCATCGCCCGCCCGCCTGTCCGTGCTCCGCTCCGCCGGGATCGAGCCGCTGGTGCAGGTCTCCGGCGTCGACGAGGACGCGGTCGCCGCCGCCCTGCCCGACCCCAGCCCGGCCGAGCTGGTCACCGCGCTGGCGCAGGCGAAGGCCGAGGCCGTGGTCGCCGACATCGCCGCGACCGAACCGGACGCCGTGATCGTCGGGTGCGACTCGATGCTGCTGATGGCGGACGGCGAGATCGTCGGCAAGCCCGGCACTCGCGAGGCCGCCGCGAAGCGGTGGGCGCACAACGCCGGGAACGACGGGCAGCTGCTGACCGGGCACGCCGTCGTCCGGCTGCGGGACGGCAAGATCAGCGCGCGCACGAAGGGGCATCTCAGCACCACCGTGCGGTTCGGCACGCCCACCGAGGCCGAGCTCGACGCCTACCTGGCGACCGACGAGCCGCTGCACGTGGCGGGCGGGTTCACGCTCGAAGGCTTCGGCGGCTGGTTCATCGAAGGCGTCGACGGCGACCCGTCGAGCGTGCTCGGCATCAGCCTGCCGCTGACCCGCAAGCTGCTGGCCGAGATCGGCGTCAGCGTCGTGACGTTGTGGAACACGCCGATCACCAAGTGACACCAGATCTCCGCATCTGAGTGAATACGAACACAATTCGGTTACCCACGGATGGGTTTCGCCGCGCGCCTGGTTACAAATGTTCGCGATGGGAACCCTCCGACGGCTGTACCTGACTTCGCGCCTGCACGTCGATCTGCGACGGCAGGCCAGCTCCGTCTGTCTTTGATCGGACGCTCGGCACCGCGATAGCGGCTGCCCCGGCAAGCGAAACCGCCTCCTCCGACCACGCGCACAGCGCGAGTCCTGCGCCGCTGCGCGAACGAGCCCGGAACCGCCGCCACCTCCGAATCCATCCTTCGACACCTCGGGAGATCCCTGTGTCCACCTCCGCCGGCCGATCACGCCTGCGCTTCAACCCCAAGGTCTTCGCCGTGGCGGTGATCGCCTCCCTCGTGCTGGGCGCACTGCTCGGCTGGGTCGCCAAGCAGACCGACGCGGAATGGCTCGTCACCACGCTGAAGACCATCGGCAGCACCTTCACCAAGCTGCTCACCTTCACCGTGCTGCCGCTGATCTTCACGGCGATCGTGGTGGGCATCAACAGCCTGCGCGGCGTCGGCGGCGGCCGGACCGCGGCCCGGCTCGGCGGCAAGACGGCCCTGTGGTTCGGCATCACCTCGCTGATCGCCGTGGTGATCGGCCTGCTGATCGGCGGGCTGTTCCAGCCCGGCAAGGGCCTGGTCATCGAGCCCGACCCGGAGAAGCTGGCCTCCATCGGCGAGAAGACGCAAGGCTCCTGGCTGGACCTGATCACCGGGCTGGTGCCGAGCAACCTGATCAGCGCGTTCGCCGAGGGCGAGACGCTGCAGGTGGTGTTCGTCGCGCTGATCATCGGCGCCGCGACCTACAGCCTGGGCGAGAAGGCCGCGCCGTTCGTCGACTTCAACAAGGCCGCCTTCGAGGTCATCCAGCGAGTGCTCGGCTGGATCATCCGGCTCGCCCCGCTGGGCACCCTCGGCCTGATCGGCAACGCGGTCGCCACCTACGGCAACGAGTTCTTCGTGCCGCTGCTGAAGCTGATCGGCTCGACCTACGTGGCCTGCGCGCTGGTGCTGTTCGCGGTGTACCCGCTGCTGCTGGCGTTCGTGGCCAAGGTCAGCCCGGTCAAGTTCTTCGCCAAGTCCTGGAACGTGCTGCAGTTCGCGTTCGTCTCCCGGTCCTCCGGGGCGAGCCTGCCGCTGACCCGGCAGACCGCCCAGGACCTCGGCGTGCCGGCGTCCTACGCGAACTTCGCGGTGCCGCTGGCCACCACCACCAAGATGGACGGCTGCGCCGCGATCTACCCGGCCGTCGGCTCGATGTTCATCGCGAACCTCTTCGGCATCCAGCTCGGCCCGGTGCAGTACCTGACGATCATCGCGGTCGCGGTGTTCGGCTCGATCGCCACGGCCGGCGTCACCGGCTGGTTCACCATGCTGACGCTGACCGTCGGCGCGCTGGGCTTCCCGCCCGAGGTCGTCGCCACCGGCATCGCCATCGCCTACGCGGTCGACCCGATCATGGACATGGCGCGCACCGCGACCAACGTCGCTGGCCAGATCGTGGTCCCGGTCGTGGTCGCCCGCAGCGAGGGCCTGCTCGACGACGAGGTCCTCGCCAAGCCGAGCACCCCGCTGGTCGGCGACGACAGCAATCTGGTCAAGGCCTGACGCAGCACCACCGGAATCCGGCGTTCACCCCGCCCGAACGCCGGATTTCCGCATTGTTGGCGGAGTTTTCACGCGGCCCGGAATCCGGTGCCGACCGCCCCGACCGGAGGTCCGCCGAACGTAGGATGGGGGCGTGGACAACGGTCGACGGGGCAAGGACCTCCGGATCGGCGACCCCGAGCGGGAGAACGCCATGCGGTTGCTCGGCGAGCACTTCTCCGCCGGGCGCCTCGACGTCTCCGAGTACGACGAGCGCTGTCGCCTGGTCGCGGCCGCCCGGTTCCGCTCCGAACTGACCCCGCTGTTCGACGACCTGCCCGAGCCGCGGCCCAGCGAACCGCCGCGCCCGGTCGTCCCGGCGATCCGCGCCGCGGCGCCGCCGGCAGCGGCCGGGAAGATCGTGCTGGCCGTCTGCGCCGTCGTCCTGGTCGTCTTCCTGCTGGTGGTCGCGCGGCAGTTGGCCCTGGTCCTGCTGCTCCCGCTGATCGCCGTCCTCTGGTTCTCCTGGCGGCGCTGATCGCCGCCCACCGTCACGACCGGCCACGTTTCGTTACGGTGAGGCCATGCACAGCTCGCGGATCCCCGGGGCGTGGCGGCTGAGCGCGTTGCTCGCCGCCGGCTCGCTCACCCTCGCCGGGTGCGGCCTGTGGCAGTCGGAGCCGGCGTCGGAGACCAGGGCCCCGCTGCCGCCGCCGATGCCCACGACGAGCGCTCCCCCGCCGCTACCACCGCGCCCGTTCGAGCTCGCCCTCGACGGCGTCGACCCGTGCGAGCTGCTCACCGACGACCAGCGCAGCCAGCTCGGCTTCGACCGGGAGCCGCTGCCGGGCTCTGAGGCGGGCTTCGGCGACGCGGCGACCTGCAGCTACCGCAACACCACGGCGAAGGTCGGCGCCCGGCTGGCGCTGATCACCACCGAGAGCATGGGGGTGTGGACCGACGACACCGCGCAGGTGGAGGCCTCGCCGGTGGTGATCGGCGGCTTCCCGGCGCTGGTGATCAAGACCCCGGGCCTGGACCTGTCCTGCAACGTCGCGGTGGACGTCGCCGAGTTCCAGCACCTCGACGTCCTCTACCGCGACGACGGCGGCCAACCGCCGCCGCCGGTCGACCAGCTCTGCGCCGGTGCCCAGCGGGTCGCCGAAGACGCCCTCGCGAGCCTGGCCGCACCGGAAACGTCCGCGCCGCCCCAGACGACCAAGCCCCGGCAGACAGCGCCTCAGTAGCCGCCGGTTCCTCCGCTCGGGTCGGCAACATCACGTCTTCGACCGCCACGAGGCCCGCAAAACCGGGCCACGTCCTGCGATGTTCACGCTCTGCAACCGGATGAGCGATACTCACCGCGTTTGGAGCACTCCCCAGCGTGATGTTCACTGACTACAGTGTTCGGCGGACGTTTAGTAGCTTGAGCGCTCGGGCCCCCGCAACCGCCGGGTGCCCGCGAACACCCGGCCAGGGCCCCGCCGCCCTGCATCCGCCCGGGCGTTCAGGCACAAGGGCCCTGCACCCGCTAACCCGGGCCCTTACCTGCGGGAGGGGAAAACGTGCCGCTCACTGCTCCGTGGGGCGACAGCTCGACCAGCGCCCTGCCCGGGATGTCGGGTGGCTCGGTACAAGTCGAGCCAGCCTCCATCCCGAGGCTGGTGAACGCGCTGCAGGAATCGCTCGACGCGGTCGGCTTGCAGATCGAGCACGCCATCACCGAACTGCGCATCCGGCCCTGGGCCGGCGATCCGATCAGCGCCGACGCCGCCGAGGAGTTCAACCGGCGCTCCGTCGGCGGCGGCGAGGACGCGCTGACCGCGCTGTGCGGCTACCGCGACCAGCTGCAGGCGGCCGCCGAGTCGCTAAGGCTCGCCAACCGCCAGTACGAGCGGATCGACGGCGACAGCGCGTACGGGATCGGCGGAGGTTGCTGATCCCGATGAGCGACCACCGTTGGCAGGGATACCGCCACCCCGAGCTGTTCGCGCAGATCCACGAGGGTCCCGGCGCGAACGGCTCCATCGACAGCGTGCGCCGCTGGAGCGAACTCGCCCGCGCCCTCGGCGACATCGACGCGGGGCTGGCGTCCGCCCTGTCGTCGGCGATGGCCGGCTGGCAGGGCATCGCCGCGGACAGCGCGCACGGCGGCGTGCGTCCGCTGGGCAACTGGGCGGCCCAAGCCCAGCAGGCCACCACCGTGATGCGGGAGCGGGCCGAGCAGCAGGCGGAGTTCATCAGCAAGGCCCGCCAGGACATGCCGCCGCCGGTGCAGGTGACCACCGAGGAGCCGAGCACCGCGGAAACGGTGCTGACGCACCTCTTCGGCGGGCAGACCGACTACGAGCTGCAGGAGGCCAAGCAGAACGCCGCCGAGCAGCGGGCCTTCGACGTGATGCGCACGTACGAGGCGTCGACGCAGGCCAACACCACGTCGCTGGCGTCGTTCACCCAGCCGCCGCAGGTGGTGGTCGACGCCCCGGTCACCGGTGGTTCCGGGACACCGGGCGGGCAGCAGAACGTGACCATCAGCTGGGGCAGCACCTCCGCGCCCGCGACGCGGTTCGCGACGACGCAGCCGACGCTTTCCAGCCGGCTCCCCGAGCAGCGGTCGGGACGGCCGGGTGGCGGCGGTGGGCCGGTGCGAGGCGGTGACGGCCGGGCGGCCGGCAAGCGCGGCCGCAAGGACCGCGACGAGGTGGTGGACCGGAAGGTGACCGAGCAGGTCGGCCGCCCGGGCGGGTTCTTCGACGAACCGCAGACCCTGTCCCGCCCGGTGATCGGCGGCGAGCCCGGACAATGACGGTCACCGACACCGGCCGGCAGCTGACCCTGTCCGCGCTGGAGTTCGACGTGCTCACCGAGCACCTCGGGTTGGACACCATGCCGCTGGTGTTGAAGGTTCCGTCGCCCGGACGCACCCACACCGAGCGCGCGAAGCTGGTGGAATCGGCATGGCGATCGCTGGGCGCCCGCGACCTCGGCCGCCCGACCGAACTCGATCCCGAGCTCGAATGGATGTTGCGGCTGCTGGCGCGCCCTGGCCGCGAGGTCGACGGGCGGATCTGGATGGGCCGCAGCGTGCGGGTGCTCGCGGCGTCCGACGCCGAAACCGAAGGAGCGGCGCTGGTCGTCAAGGACCAGGACACCCTGATCCTGCGGGCCGCGGCGGCGACCGGGCTGCCGCGCGAAGCGGTTTCGGTGCTGCCGACGCTGCCGCCCGGCCCGGGCCGTTCGGTGTCCGTGCCCAGCAGCGATCTCGACGGCGCCGCCGAGGAGGCCGGCGACAACATCGAGCGGCTGCAGAACGCGTTGCAGCGCCGCGGAATCCGCCCGGACGACGCCGAAACGCTGATGAGCATGGTGGCCGGGGTCGAGGCGCGCGGGCAGTTCGGCACCGCGGCCCGGGACCGGTACGGCCGCCGCATCCGCGCCGATCACGTCATCGGATTCTTCGACACCGCGCACGGCCGTTATGCCCAGCTGCGGCGGGAATCGCCGTCCGGCGACGTGTGGAGCACCGTCGCGCCGGTCGACACCCGGCGCCTGATCGGCCACGTCGAGGAACTGCTCGCCGAGGTGTCCGAAAACCAGTGAGTCCCTCGGGATGACAAGCACCCCAAGGGACTCACCGAGCCGAATACGTCCTCACACCACCGGTTCGATGATGCGCTCGCGCGCTTCCGGTGCCGCCGAACGCTTCGCGTCGGCCGCCTGGTCATCGGGCTGCGTCTGCGAATCCCGCTCCGCCTCGACCCGCTTCGCGTACACCTCGATCTCGCGGGCGACGCGCGCGTCGTCCCAGCCGAGGACCTCCGCCATCAGCCGCGCGACCGGTTCCGCGCAGTCCACGCCGCGGTGCGCGTACTCGATGGAGATCCGGGTGCGCCGGGTCAGCACGTCCTCCAGGTGCAGCGCACCTTCGTGGCTGCACGCGTAAACCACCTCGGCCTGCAGGTAGTTCGGCGCCGCCGGGATCGGCTTGAGCAGCTCGGGCCGGTCGTCGCCGAGGGCGAGCACGTCGTGGATCTCCGAGCCGAAGCGGTCCAGCAGGTGCCGGATGCGGTACGGGTGCAAGCCGTGCGCGGCGGCCAGCTGATCGGCCTGGTTGATCAGCGCGTGGTACCCGTCGGCGCCGAGCAGCGGGACCCGGTCGGTGATCGACGACGCCATCCGCCCGGTGATGTCCGGCGCGATGGCGTCGACGGCGTCGGCCGCCATGACCCGGTACGTCGTGTACTTGCCGCCGGCGATCGCCACCAGCCCGGGCGCGACGCGCGCGACCGCGTGTTCCCGGGACAGCTTCGAGCTTTCCTCGCTCTCCCCGGCCAGCAGCGGCCGCAGCCCCGCGTACACGCCTTCGATGTCGTCGTGGGTCAGCGGCGTCGCCAGCACCGAGTTGACGTGTTCCAGCAGGTAGTCGATGTCGGCCTTGGTGGCCGCCGGGTGCGCCAGGTCGAGGTGCCAGTCGGTGTCGGTGGTGCCGACGATCCAGTGGTTGCCCCACGGGATAACGAACAGCACCGACTTCTCGGTGCGCAGGATCATCCCGGCCTCGGCGACGATCCGGTCACGGGGCACCACGATGTGCACGCCCTTGCTGGAGCGGACCCGGAAGCGACCGCGCCCGCCGGAGAGCTTCTGCAGCTCGTCGGTCCAGACGCCGGTCGCGTTGATCACGGCCTGCGCGCGGACCTCGACCTCGTCACCGGACTCCACGTCGCGCACCCGGACGCCGGCGACCCGGTCGGCCTCCCGCAGGAAACCGGTGACCTGGGTGGACGTCGTGATCACGGCGCCGTAGCGGGCGGCGGTGCGGGCCACCATCATGGTGTGCCGGGCGTCGTCGGCCTGGGCGTCGTAGTAGCGGATCCCGCCGATCATCGCGTTGCGCTTCAGCGCCGGCACCATCCGCAGCGCGCCCGCGCGGGAAAGGTGCTTCTGCCCCGGCACGGAGCGGGCGCCGCCCATGGTGTCGTAGAGGAAAAGGCCCGCGGCGGTGTAGGGGCGCTCCCAGATCCGGTGGGTCAGCGGGTACAGGAAGGGGACCGGCTTCACCAGGTGCGGCGCGATCCGGGTGAGCATCAGCTCGCGCTCCCGAAGTGCCTCGCGGACCAGCGAGAACTCCAGCTGCTCCAGGTAGCGGAGTCCACCGTGGAACAGCTTGCTGGAACGGCTGGAGGTGCCGGCCGCCAGGTCCCGCGCCTCCACCAGCGCCACCCGCAACCCGCGGGTCGCCGCGTCCAGCGCCGCGCCCGCGCCGACCACGCCACCGCCGATCACCACCACGTCGAACTCGTCGGAACCGAGCCGACGCCAGTTCTCCGCCCGGTCCGCCGGGCCCAGCGTGCCCTTCAACCGGTTGTCGATTTCGATTTTGTCCTTGGACACCAGGCGTCCTCCTCGCTCGAATCGCGTCCCACCGCTGACCACCCCGCCGACGCGGAACCGGACTCGGCGCCAGTCCGTCCTGCGGTGGTCATCATGCCCGACCTGCACCCTTCGTGCTCGGCACGGCACTCCGCGCATTTCCCGCCTGCTCGACCCGCGCGCCGCGGTCGCGCAGCACCTCGATATCGGCGCTCGCCGTCTGCGAATCCACGATCACGACGTCGAAGTCCTCGACCGGAGCGACCGCGTGCAGCGCCCGCCGCCGGAACTTGGTGTGGTCGACGTAGAGCACGCGACGCCGCGCCGAGGCCAGCATGGCTTTCTTGATCTGCACCATTTCTTGTTGCGGATAGCAGCAAATCCCGTCGGTCACGGCGGAGACCGACATGATCGCCAGATCGACGCGCAGGTTCCGCAGCGCGTCCAACGCCATCCCGCCGACGAACGCGTCGGCCCACGGCAGGTAGTCGCCGCCCACGCAGATCAGGCTGATGCCCGACGCGCCGGCCAGTTCGCCGAACACCCCGCGGTGGTTGGTGACGACGGTCAGCGGCGCGCGCTCCGGCAGCAGCCGGGCCAGGTACACGCCGGTCGTCGAGTCGTCGAGCACCAGTGCCTGCCCCGGCTCGATCAGTTCCGCCGCGGCCTGCGCGATCTCCTCCTTCTCCGAGGTGTTCTGCTGCAGCCGGTATTCCGACGCGGCCTCGTAGAGCAGTGACGAGGCCGCCGAGACGTAGCCGCGGTTGCGGTGCACCAAGCCCTGGGACTCGAGGTCGGCGAGATCGCGGTACACCGTCATCGCGCTGGCGCCGACGGTCTCGACGAGGTCGTCGATCCGCATGGTGCCCTCCGCCATGACCAGCTCGGTGATCTTGCGCCGCCGGTCCTGCTGCTTCCCGGACGGGCGTCGAGCGGACATCGTCGTCCTCCAAAATCCCTGGTCATCGCGCTCCGGCCGACCGGTGCGCGGTCACCACCAGCCTGGCTCGACCGCCGAGCCGGCGCGGTGTCATCATCCAGTTCGATAAAAACACCATCGAAAGCGTCTTGCAACGTTTGTTTTCACAAGTCTAATGTGACTTGCCATGCGCAACGATGCCCGGGGTACGCCCCCGTCGCGGGCCGTCCACCGGGCCCGCGCAACCGGTCGATCGAGATCACCGATCGACGGTTCGGGCATCCGCTCTACCAGCCGAGACGCGGAACTAGGCGGTTCAGACCAACCTGTTGCCACGAGTGGCGGCAGGCATGGACACGTGTTGCTATGCGGCAGTACCGTCCCGACTCATTCCATCTCGGACAGTCAGCGAACCCGCCTTTGCCAACGGCGGCATTAAGAGGGGAACGGCAGCATGAGCTTTGGTGAGATCTTCCTCTGGGAGATGATGGGGACGGCGATTCTCACCCTGCTAGGTTGCGGTGTCGTCGCAAACACCGTGCTGCGCAAGAACCGCGGCTACGAAGGCGGATTCCTGCTCGTCAACTTCGGTTGGGGCTTCGCGGTTTTCGCGGGCGCGAGCGTCGCCGCACCGTCCAACGCGCACATCAACCCGGCAGTGACCCTCGGGCTCGCGGTGAACGGCCAGACGCCGTGGTCCGAGGTCCCGGTCTACATCGCAGCGCAACTAGTCGGCGGCACGCTGGGCGCGATCCTGTGCTGGGCCGCCTACAAGCTGCAGTTCGACACCCACGACGACCCGGCCAACACGCTGGGCATCTTCTCCACCAGCCCGACCGTGCCGAACGCTCCGTGGAACCTCGTCACCGAGATCATCGGCACGTTCGTGCTGGTCTTCTGGATCATCCTCAGCCCGCAGGCGGGTGTCGGTGAAACGCCCGGCGTGCCGTCGTTCGGCAACTCCGCGCTCGGCTACGCCGCGGTCGCCTTCATCGTGATCGGCATCGGCAACTCGCTCGGCGGCCCGACCGGTTACGCCATCAACCCGGCTCGCGACCTCGGGCCGCGCATCGCCTACGCGATCCTGCCGATCCGCGGCAAGGGCTCGGCCGACTGGGGCTACTCCTGGATTCCGATCGCGGGCCCGATCATCGGCGGTGTGCTGGCCGGCCTGCTGGCCCTGGCCCTCCCCATCAGCTGACCGAACGATCCACTTAGGAAGGTAGAACGAGATGTCCTCGTACGTCGCCGCCATCGACCAGGGAACCACCTCGACGCGGTGCATGATCTTCGACCACTCCGGTCGGGTCGTTTCGGTCGACCAGATGGAACACCGGCAGATCTTCCCGAAGGCGGGCTGGGTCGAGCACGATCCGAACGAGATCTGGGCCAACACCCGGCAGGTCTGCGCGGGCGCGCTGGCCAGGGTCGACCTGGTGTCCTCGGACATCGCGGCCTGCGGCATCACCAACCAGCGGGAAACCACCGTGGTGTGGGAGAAGGCCACCGGCAAGCCGGTCTACAACGCGATCGTCTGGCAGGACACGCGCACCGACGAGATCGTCGGCGAGCTGTCCTCCGGCGAGGGCGGCCAGAACCGGTACCAGAGCAAGACCGGCCTGCCGCTGGCCACCTACTTCTCCGGCCCCAAGGTGAAGTGGATCCTGGACAATGTGGACGGTGCCCGCGAGCGCGCCGAGAAGGGCGAGCTGCTGTTCGGCAACATGGACACCTGGGTGCTGTGGAACTGCACCGGTGGCCCGGACGGCGGCCTGCACATCACCGACCCGACCAACGCGTCCCGCACGCTGCTGATGGACCTGGAACGGCTCGAGTGGGACGCCGACATCTGCGCCGAGATCGGCGTGCCGATGGCGATGCTGCCCGAGATCCGCTCCTCGTCGGAGGTGTACGGCAAGTTCCGGGAGCGCGGCGTGTTCGCGGGAATCCCGATCTCCGGCATCCTCGGCGACCAGCAGGCCGCCACCTTCGGACAGGCGTGCCTGTCGCCCGGCGAGGCCAAGAACACCTACGGCACCGGCAACTTCGTCCTGCTCAACACCGGCACGGAGCGCGTGATCAGCGAGAACGGCCTGCTGACCACGGTCGGCTACAAGATCGGCAGCCGGGAAACGGTCTACTGCCTGGAAGGTTCCATCGCCGTCACCGGCTCCTTGGTGCAGTGGCTGCGGGACAACCTGGGCATCATCGGCACGGCCCCGGAGATCGAGCAGCTCGCGCGCTCCGTCGACGACAACGGCGGCGCGTACTTCGTGCCCGCGTTCTCCGGGCTGTTCGCCCCGCACTGGCGCTCCGACGCGCGCGGCGCGATCGTCGGCCTCACCCGCTACGTCAACCGCGGCCACCTGGCCCGCGCGGTGCTGGAAGCGACGGCGTTCCAGACCCGCGAGGTGATCGAGGCGATGAACGCCGACTCCGGCGTCCCGCTGAAGTCGCTGAAGGTCGACGGCGGCATGGTGCAGAACGAACTGCTGATGCAGTTCCAGGCCGACATCCTCGGCGTCCCGGTGATCCGGCCGGTGGTCGCCGAGACCACGGCGCTCGGCGCGGCCTACGCGGCGGGCCTCGCGGTCGGCTTCTGGTCCAGCGAGGAGGACATCCGCTCGAACTGGGCCAAGGACAAGCAGTGGGACCCGGCGATGCCGACGGAACTCCGCGAAAAGCAGTACCACCAGTGGCAGAAGGCGGTCACCAAGACCTTCGACTGGGTCGAGTGAGTCCTTCTCCGCCGTAGACAGGCGCTTTCGGGCGAGCAGCACCGCGGCGGCGTGACCGGCACCTTGCGGATCAGCTTGGTGGCAGGTCACGCCGCCGCAGTGCGAGCGGCGCGTCCCATTCCTCCGGCGGGCCGTGGGGACGACTTCGTCCTCGAAAGTGCGCGTCTGGAAGGCTTTCCCGTCTGCGGCGCGGCGATGGCAGGATCTTCGGTGTGACCGAACGTCCCGAACTGGTCGTCGGACGAGCCGAAGGTGATCACCTGGCCGTCCGAGTGCTGGGCAGGATGCACCCCGAGTGCGACGACTACTGGGACGGCAACTGGCTGGTCAGTCCCGTTTCGGCCCGGCTGGGCGGATATGCGGTCCAGATCGGCGCCGCGCTGCGAGTTGATGAGCTCCGGGAGTTCCGGCTCGGGCTGGAGCTGCTGGACCGACGGTTGCGCGGCGAGGCGGTGCTCGCTTCGATGGAGAACTGGATCGCGCTGACGGTGCGGTGCCTGCCGAACGGCTCGTTGTCCGTGGCAGGAGAGCTCGACGATGACATGGGGTCGGGCAACAGCCTGTCGTTCACCATCGCCGGGCTGGACCAGACGGAGATCCCAGGCATGGTCACTGCGCTCGCGGCGATCGAGCACGCCTACCCGGTCCTCGGACGGCCATGATTCCGGGCGGATGCTCTCCGGCAGCGACGCCGCCCGCATTCGCCGGGGTGTCGGGTCATTCGGTGATGTGCCGCAGGTAGAGACCGGGGTCGGCCAGGTAGCGGCGCCAGTGGTCCACCAGGTCGAGCTCGTTCCACTTCACGCGGCGGGTTCCGTGCTCACCCACCTCGATGATGTCCGCGCCGGGCGTGGCGGCCAGGATCGGCGAGTGCGTCGCGCAGACGATCTGCGCGCCGGAGTTGCCGAGCCCGTGCATCAACCCGACCAGCTTCAGGCAGGACTCGAAGGACAACGCGGCCTCGGGCTCGTCCATGACGTAGAACCCGCGGTCCTGGAACATCGCCCCGAACACCGTCAGGAACCCCTCGCCGTGGGACATGGTCGAGGTGTCCTCATCCCAATAGCCGTACACGCCGCTCACGGTGTTCAGCAGCCCGAACGCGGTCTCGGCGCGCAGGAAGAAACCCTTGCGCCGCGACCTCGGCCCGGTCAGCATCCGGCTCCCGATCGGGGTGGTCTCCAGCTTGAGCACGTCCCCGAGCGAAGTCCTGGGCCGGTCGTTGACGTACTTGCGGCCGGCCCGTCCGCCGTGCGAATCGAGATTGAAGCCCTCCGCGATCGCCTCGACCAACGTCGACTTCCCGGACCCGTTCTCGCCGACGAGCATGGTCACCGGCGCGGTGAAGGTCAGGCCTCGCTCGGCGAGTTCTGCGACGCACGGCACCGTGTACGGCCAGGTGTCGAACGACTCCGGGCGTTGCGCTTCGGGTATGCAGGCGCGGCGGACGAGCATCAGACTTTCCTATCGACCGTCGTGAACAGGTACACAGCCCCGAGCCTGCCGGGCGCGCTTGGACTGCGCCGAGGATCGCACACGTCCGGAACGCAAGGCGAGGCGTCGCACCGCGGCTGGGATCAGTTCTTCAGGCTGTAGAAGTGCATCGGCGAGTTCGGGCTGAAGCCGATCCGCGGGTACACAGGTGCCCCGGCGACGGTCGCGTGCAGCGTGGCACGGGTCAGTCCGGTGGCCCGGCCGCCCTCGTACAGCGCCTTCCGCGTCACCGCCTCGCCGTATCCCCTGCGCTCCCACTCCGGGGCGGTGGCGACGAGCACGACGAAGAGGCGGCCTGCTGCTTCCACGGTCGCAGCGCACGTCACCGGCACACCGTCTCGCAGGCCCAGGTAGGCGTGCACCTGGTTCTTCCACAGCGTCGAGCCGACGAGCCCGTCGCGGCCGTCTTCCAAGGGGAATCCGTAGGCGCGCGAGTTGAGGTCTGCGTAGGTTCGCAGCTGTTCGTCGGTGGCCACGCGCACGAATGTCAGGTCGGGGTGGCCGGGCTCGGGGACGGGGAGCAGGTCTCCGGCCATGCCGGTTCCGGGGAAGGCGTGCTCCAGGCCCGCTCGCTCGGCTGCTTCGCTCAGTGCCGCGCGTGCATCATCGGCGAGGAGGTCCTCGAAGATCCACAGGAATCCCGGATGCCGCTTCGAGCGCATGATGTCCGCTGCCTGGCCCAGTCGTTGCCCGGCGAGTTCCGCGTCCGCGCCGACTTCGGTCAACGTGATGCAGTTCCAGAAGAGGAACCGGCAGTCGGCCCAGCGAACGGCGATGCCTGGAAGGTCTCGCACATCGGCACCAAGATCCCGGTCCAGCACCATGTCGCGCCAGACCACCGCGAGCTGTTCCATCGATTCGATCGAGTCCGCGAGGTCCGTCACCGAGACTCCTCAAGTTCGTCGAGCGCGCAGGGAGCAAGCCGGTTGGGTACGCGACTTCTGGCGGCGCCGTGGATCATAGAACGCGCCCGCGATCGCACGCGTGCACCCGAACTCGGCGAAGGCGCTCCGGCCGGGGCCGTTGATGGCGGTCGAGCGGTCGCGACCTCTGCGAAGACCGGGACAGTCTTCCCTGGTAGCAGGGGTCTTCGCGATCAGATCCGTTGGAAGCCCAGTTGTTCGGCTGGGCGGCCTGTTCCAGGGCGGTCGTGCGCTTCGGCAGTCGGCGATCATGCGAAAGGGCGAAGGGAAGTTCGGCGGGCGCCGTAGCAGCGCAAGCCAAGCCGCGGCGGGCAGCGACCGCCGCAGTGCGGATCTTCAGGAACACCCGCGTCCCGGCGCATTCAGCTGACTCTTGCTGGAGAGTCGCACCGGGAAGCGGGCTTCGGAGACGTAAGCACGATCGACTCCGAGCGGCAGGACGAGTTGGTTGAGCCGCCCACCACAGCGTGGACCGTGACCGGTGCACCGCCGCGGTTCCGGCCGCTGCCCGAACCTGCGCATCCTTCGGATCGATGGTGGGAGCCCTGCCCCGGAACCTTCGCGCTCCTCCGCAGGGGCCGTCCGGCACTTCTAGTCCATAATGGACCTGCAGAGGCGTCCGCCCGGCAGGATGCCGCGGATGCGGACCGGGTCAGGGGACGACCTGGACCTCGTCGCCCGGGCTCAGGTAGTCGAAGAACCGCTTCGCCGCGGTTGTCGACAGGTGCACGCAGCCGTTGGACTTGGCCCGGAGGCTGCCCTCGTGGAACGCGACGCCGGTCTTGGTGAAGAACACCGAGTTCGGCATCGGCGCGTTGTTGAACTCCCGGCTGCGGTGGTCGGCGTCCTTCCACTGCACCCGGTGGATGCCCGTCGGGGTTTCCGAACCCGGCTTGCCGCTGGTGATCGGCACCGGGCCGTAGCTGGTGCTTCCGTCCTTCTGGAGCCAGGCCTGGTTGGTCGACAGACTCACGCACGCCTTGGCGCTCGCCCGGCAAGGGCTTGGACTGCCGCCCGCGGCCTGCGCGGTGGCCACGCCACCGGTCAGCACGCCGCCCGCGACCAGAGCCGCCACGGCCAGCGCGGACGCTTTCCTGCTGTTCATCTTCCTCCTCACGTCTGCGTGCGCATCGCTGTGCTCGCATCGACGGTGCCACATTCTTGTGCGGCGTCCGGAATCGCTGAGTGGTCGCGCCACGCCTGACAGCAAATCCGAGAAAGGCGCGCGCGACGTCCGATTGCCCTTCTCCGCTGGGAAAACAGCGTATCGGGGCCGAGTGACGAATCCCACCCCGGGGCCAAATGGCCGATAAGCAGGGAGTACGCGACCGAACACCTGGAGTGAGAAGTCAACGGCCCGCGGGCCGTGCCCGGGCCGACGGCGACCGCACCGAGGCCCCGGTTCGCGGCTGCCCTGCCGGATGGGTTTGCGGCCGGGTGGTGCGTGCCGAACGCACCACCCGGCTCATGGCACCGCCGCGCGCCGGTCGAGGGGCGACGCGTCGCGACGTGGCGGTGTGGCTCTCCCGGGTACGGCTGGCCGCGCCCGGGCGAGGATCGTCACCGGTCCGGCGGAAGACCTAGTGCGGCGCTTCGCTCGCCGCCAACAGGTCTGCCAGGACTCGTGCCCTGGCTTCGCCGTGCTGTTCGTCGGGCCGCCAGGTGCAGGCGACGTCGAATGCCCGGACCCTTCCGGTGGACAGGATCCGCCGGATCGCGGTGAGCACCGCCGAACGCGACGGCCCACCGCCGACCGGGAAGCTCATGCCGGGCAACTCCGCGGTGTCGATCACGTCCAGGTCGATGTGCAGGAGCAGCGGCCCGTCCGGCAGGACGTCCTCGGTGATCTCATCGACCTCGCATCGCGCGATGTCCGAGGTCGCCAGGTACTCGACCTCCGCCTCGTCCAGGTCCCGGGCGTCCACCAGCAGCGCACGGTCTTCCGGCAGCGGGCGGAGCCCGAGCCGGTCCGCGATCAGCTCGGGGCGGTAGCCGACCGCTATCCGCAGCGGCATCCCGCCGACATAACCGGATTCCGTGGTCTCGACGGTCTGCACGTCGCCGTGCGCGTCGAACCAGACGATCGCCGCGTCGGTTCCAGCCCGCTGCAGTCCGGCGAGCACGGCGAGCGACACCATGCAGTCCCCGGAGACCACGGTCGGCACCTCGCCTCGGCCGGCGACCCGGGCAACCTCGTCGGCGGCAACGGAGTACAGCGCGCCGAGGCGCTGCCACACGTCGCCGTCCGGCAGCGGTACCTCCACCGCCGTGGCAGAGGAAGGCAGCGGGAGGCCGGGCTCGGGCAACCGCTCGTCGAGGTGGTAAGGAACCGAAACAATCGACATATCAAGAGATTAGGCGTTCCGGAACACAATCGGCGACCGGTTTTCCGGGCCGCATCAACGGAAGTCGTCCGCGTGGTCGACTGCCCACTGGGCGAACGTGCGCGCCGGGCGCCCGGTCACCTGCTCAACCGTCCGCACCGGCGGCTCCGCGTTCTCGACGTTGCGCGCCCCGTAGGAGAGGAGCGCGTCGACGATGGCTTCCGGCATGCCTTCGGTGACCATGTGTGCGCGGGCCTGCTCCAGCGTCTGCTCCTCAAGCCCGATCTCGCGGCCGATCGCGGCGCTGATCGCCTGCACCTGCTCGCGCACCGTGAGCGCCTCCGGCCCGCTCAGCGCGTAGGCCGCTCCGGCGTGCCCGTCCTCCAGCAAGGCGGTCGCCGCCACCGCCGCGATGTCGTCCTCGTGGATCGGCGTCTGCTGGGCATCCACGAACGGCTCGCGGACGACTCCTTCGGTTCGGATCGAGCCGGCCCAGGCCAGGGTGTTGGTCGCGAACGCGCCGGGTCGCAGGAACGTCCACTCGAAGCCGCCTGCTTCCACGGCTTCCTCGATCACCTGGTGCCGCTCGCCGATCGCGTTGCCGTCGGCGAACTCCACCGCCTTCGACGACAACACGACGACACGACGAACACCGGCCGTCTTCGCCCGCTCGACGAACGCCTCGATCCCTTCGGGCACCGGGAACAGGAACACGCTGTCGACCCCGGCCAGCGCCTTCCCCAGCGCATCCGAATCGGCGAGGTCGCCCCGCAGCACCTCGACATCACCCGGCAGCCCGGCCGCTTCCGGGCGCCTGGTCAACGCCCGCACCTGAGTCCTGGCGGCCAGCAGGCGATCCACCACGCGCCGCCCGACATTCCCCGTCGCACCGGTAACCAACACGGTCATGAAGAAACCCCCTCAGAGCGTTCGGTGATCACTTCCCAAGTTAGAACCTCCACCGCGCTCGAGGTCAAATGAATAGCCCGGAATCAGCATCAGACCGGAAGCACCGAGTCAGGGCGCAGCAGGTCCTCCACGATCAGATCGCCCCAGAGGTCGGCCGGGACCGCACGGCCGAACAGTTCGGCGTTGCCACGGACCTCCGACGCGGTTCGAGCGCCCACCACGACGCTCGCGACCGCCGGATGCGAAGCGACGAAGGCCATCGCGACCTGCGGCACGCTCGCGCCGTGCCGGTGGATCACCTCGGCCATCCGCGCCACGCGCTCCCGCACCTCCGGCGCGGCCGGGGCGTAGTCGTACATCGCTTCCGGGCCGGGCTCGTCGGTGGCCAGCACCCCGCCGTTGAAGACGCCGGCCGCGAGCACCGATACGTTGCGCCGGAGGCACGTCGGCAGCATGGTGTCCACTGCGGACTGTTCGAGCAAGGTGTACCGGCCCGCCAGCATCACCGCATCGACGTCGGTCTCGACGGCGAACCGCTCCAGCATCCGCCACTGGTTCATGCCGACGCCGACCGCACCGATCACGCCCTGCGACCGGAGCTCGTGCAGGGCCGGGTACGCCTCGCCGACGGCCTGTTCCCAGTGGTCGTCCGGGTCGTGGATCAGCACGACGTCGATCCGGTCCAGACCGAGCCGGTCCAGGCTGGCATCCAGCGAACGCCGCACCCCATCCGCGCTGAAGTCCCACACCCTCCGGTGGTCGGCGGGGACGTCGAAGCCCGCGTCGTCCCGCCGCGCCGAGCCGCGTGGATCGGGCACGAGCAGCCTGCCGACCTTGGTCGACACGACCAACTCGTCCCGCGGCCGCCCGGCGAGGGCCCGGCCGAGTCGGCGCTCGGCCAGCCCTAGCCCGTAGTGCGGGGCGGTGTCGAAGAAGCGGATGCCCGCGTGCCACGCCGCATCCACCGCTGCGAACGCGGTGTCCTCATCCACCGCACGGTAGAGGTTGCCGATCACCGCGCCGCCGAATCCGAGCGCCGAGACCGAAACCGCCGAGCCGCCCAGCCGAACGGACTTCATGCGCCCCCGCTCCCGGGTAGCTCCCACACCTGCGTCAGGCCGGTGTCGGTGCCTGAGTAGTCGTCCTCGACCGCCAGCAGCTCGGACATCGTGGCCTGCCAGGCGACATTCGCGGGGTGATCGCGCAGCGCGTGCCGCATCGCCTGGTAGTCCTCGACCTCCACGACGTGGAACAGGTCCTGGCCGTCGCGCCAGATCCGCCAGCTCTGCACGCCCGCGGCGCGGAGAGCCGCATCCAGGTCCGCCGGGATCACCGCGTGCACCTGCTCGTACTCCGCTTCCTTGCCGGGTTTCAGCTTGGTGTGCAAGGCGATTCGCTGCATCTCCGGCTCCCCCTCAGCTCTTCCGCAGGCGCAGGCCCTGCATCCCGCCGTCCACGGCGAGCGCCGTGCCGGTGGTCGCCCCGGCCGCCGGACCGGCGAGGTAGGCGACGGCCCCCGCGACCTCGGCCGCCGACACGAGCCGCCCGGTGGGCTGGCGGGCCTGCAGCGCGCGCAGCTCCGCCTCCGGATCGTCGGCCGCGTCGAGCAGCCGGCGCACCCACGGGGTGTCGACGGTGCCCGGGTTGATGCAGTTGACGCGGATTCCCTCCGCCACGTGGTCGGCGGCCATCGCCATGGTCAGCGACAGCACCGCCCCCTTGCTCGCGCTGTAGAGCGCCCGGTTGGGCAGTCCTGCGGTGGCCGCGATCGAGCAGGTGTTCACGATCGCCGCGGCCGGGGACCGGCGCAGGTGCGGCAGGCACGCCCGGGTCGTGCGCACGATGCCCAGGACGTTGACGTCGAAGACCCTGTTCCACTCGTCGTAGGCGTTGGCCTCGACGGTGCCCTGGGCACCGATTCCGGCGTTGTTGACCAGGACGTCCACGCCGCCGAGCCGCTGCGCGACCTGCTCGACGGCGGCGGACACCGACTCCTCGTCCGTCACGTCGCAGCGCAACCCCAGCACATCCGCCGGCGCGCCGGAGGGATCGAGGTCCAGGGCGGCGACGGCGGCCCCGCGCGCGGCCAGCTCGGTGGCAACCGCCAGCCCGATGCCCGAACCGGCCCCGGTGACGACGGCGGTCCGTCCGGCGAATTCACTCATGCATCCGTCCCCTCCCGTTCGACGTCCACACCGGGCCGTCGGGGTACACGTACTCGACCAGCGTTTCCGATCGCAGCTGTGCGGAGAACCCGGGGCGGTCGGGTGCCAGGTAGTTGCCGCCGCGGATCGTCACCGGATCGACGAAGTGCTCGTGCAGGTGATCGACGTACTCGATGACCCGGTCCTTCATCGACCCCGACACCGCGACGAAGTCGAACATGGCCAGGTGCTGCACCAGCTCGCACAGGCCCACCCCACCCGCGTGCGGGCACACCGGCACCCCGAACTTCGCCGCGAGCAACAAGATCGCCACGTTCTCGTTGACGCCGGCCACCCGCGCGGCGTCCAGTTGCAGGTAGGACAGCGCGTTCGCCTGCAAGAGCTGCTTGAACACCACCCGGTTCGCCACGTGCTCGCCGGTGGCGACCCGGACCGGGGCGATCGCCTGCGCGATGGCCGCGTGGCCGAGCACGTCGTCCGGGCTGGTCGGCTCCTCCACCCACCATGGGTCGAACGGCGCGAGTTCCCGGATCCAGTCGATCGCGGTCCCCACGTCCCAGCGCTGGTTGGCGTCGACGGCGATGCGGATGTCCGGACCGACCTCCTCGCGGGCGATCCGCATCCGGCGGACGTCGTCCGCGAGGTCCGCACCGACCTTGAGCTTCAGCTGCCGGAACCCCAGGTCGACCGCCTCCCGGCAGAGCCTGCGCAGCTTCTCGTCGGAGTACCCGAGCCACCCCGGCGTCGTGGTGTACGCCGGGTAACCGCCTTCGCGGAGCTCCGCCGCCCGGGCGGCGCGCCCCGGCTCGGCCCGGCGCAGGATGTCCAGCGCTTCGTCCGGGGTCAGGGCATCGCTGAGATACCGGAAGTCGACGAGGTCGACCAGCTGTTCCGGCGTCAGCTCGGCGAGCAGCTGCCACAGCGGCTTGCCGGCCCTCTTGGCCTTCAGATCCCACAGCGCGTTGATCACTGCGGCGATCGCCATGTGGACCACGCCCTTCTCCGGGCCCAGCCAGCGCAGCTGGGAATCGTGCACCAGCTCTCGCCACATGCCGCCGAGGTCGTCCAGGGTGTGCTGGACTTCCCGGCCGGCCAGGGCCGGTTCGAGGGCCTTGATCGCGGCGGTCTGCACGTCGTTGCCGCGGCCGATGGTGAAGGCGAAGCCGTGCCCCTCGACCTCGTCGGGCACATCGGTGTCGATCACGACGTAGGACGCCGAGTAGTCCGGGTCCGGGTTCATCGCGTCCGAACCGTCCAGCTCACGGGAGGTGGGGAACCGGATGTCGTAGGTCCGGATCCCCCTGATCGCCCCAGCCATCACGTCCACCTCGTTTCGGGCACGTCCGCGCTCCTCCCGGCAACGCGTGCCCTCAGGTATAGCTACCGGAACAGCGAATTCCAAGATTCACTTCGCACCCGGTGTGCGGTACCGGATCGGCGAGGAGGACCGGCCGCCGGTTTCACCCGCAGGTGGACCACTCACAGGAGGACTGGGCCGCCGGGAGCCCGTCGTGAACGTGCTGCGGCATTGCGGGCGTGCATTGCCCGGCCGCGACCGAGCAGCGGCTCGACACCGAGAGCGAGCCTCGGCGCTCGCGGAACGCGACACGCCCCTGACTCGTCGCCCGGCGGCGGATGGTGGGCTGCCTGATTGCCCGGCAGCCCACCTCGACCGCTCTCGTCAGAGCAGGGACTCGGCGATTTCAGCGGCCCGCCGCAGGCCGCCGGATTCCAGGATCTCCCGCCGCATCTCCTTCAACCGCAGCCGGATCACCTCACTCGAGGTGACCTGCTCCAAAGCGGCCCGCAGCTGCTCCGGGGTCACCGACTCGCAGTCGACCTGCGTGCCCAGCTGGAGCTCTTCGATCCGGGCCGCGTTCAAGAACTGCTCGGCCGCCTGCGGGACCGCGATCAGCGGCACCTCGTGGTACAGGCCCTCCATGGTGCCGCCCATGCCCGCGTGCGTGATGAACGCGCTCGCCTGCGACAACACCCGCAACTGCGGAATCCATTGGCGCACATCGAAATTCGGCGGAATCTCACCGAGTTCCGCCGGATCGGTCGACCGCCCCACCGACATCACCACGTGCCAGTCGAGATCGGCGAACGCGCGCACGCACTTGCGGTAGAACTCCATCCGGTCGTTGTAGGCCGAGCCCAAGGAGATCACGAGCACCGGACGGGAGTCCGGCGCCTGCCAATCGTCCTGGAACGCGCGCTCGGTCAGCATCGGCCCCACGAAGGTGTAGGAGTCCGCGACCCGTTCCCCGGA
Organism: Saccharopolyspora sp. NPDC045839; assembly: GCF_056431645.1. Lineage (NCBI taxonomy): Bacteria > Bacillati > Actinomycetota > Actinomycetes > Pseudonocardiales > Pseudonocardiaceae > Saccharopolyspora > Saccharopolyspora sp. NPDC045839. The sequence continues at coordinate 232,649 of NZ_JBWKKH010000006.1, read as the reverse complement.
GTACTGGAAGGAGCGGGGAATGGTCACGACGCAGCGGTTCGACACCTCCACGTCGTGGAAGACCAGTCCGGTGCCCTGCTGGGCGAAGTACTCGTCGTACCGCGCCCGCACCGCGAGGGCCTCCGGCGACAACTCGATGCCGAAGGTCTCCTCGACGCCCTCGAAGTACACGTGGGTCGGAGACAACTGGAGGCGGGGCACCTGCCACTTCTCCGACAGCACGAGCGCCTGGAAGGCCGCGATGTCGTACACGATGAGGTCCGGCCGGTCGCCCGCGTACGCCTGTTCGAGCTGCGGCACCACGGCCATCAGCTCTTCGAGGAACATCTCCTGGGCCGCGACCTGTTCCTCCGGCCATTCCTGCGTCTCCGCCGATGGGCCCGGCAGCATCGACGTGTAGCGGACCGGCGTCGCGCCGGCGTCCGCCACCTGCGTCGCGAAGTCATCGGTCGTCGCGTACGTGACGCGGTGCCCGCGAGCCACCAGTTCGGCGACCAGCCCGAGTCCCGGGTTCACGTGCCCGTGCGCCGGAATCGACATGAACGCGATGTGCGCGGGCCTGGTGCGGTAGCTGTTCTGAGCCGTGTCGGCCATCTTGTTCTACTCCTGATCAGGAACGCCCTCGCCGCAGCGAGCAGCGCGAAAGGTAATCGGATCGCCGCACCGGTCGCATGCAACCGCCTCGCACCGAACACCTGAGCGCGGACGGCCGGACACCGGCGGTCAGCGCTCGGAGGTTGCGAGCGGTGAATTCCCGGACTGGGAACGACGCGCACCGAAGTGCGGTGGGATCAGGCGGTGTAGCCGCCTGGGGACCGCCGCCGTCGCGGCGTCCTGATCAGAGGTAGTACTGCACGTGGGCCATGCGCCGAGCATAACGGATCGCCCCGACTGATGTCGCACCGATTTCCGCAGCACGGGTGCTGCGCCACCGATTCAAACCTGTTCGCCCGCAACGAAAACAGCGGTAGCCGACCGAGAAGTGACCTAGGTTGACGGCATGGACGTGACCGAAGTGGCGCCGAACCTGTACTTCCTGCAGCTCGAGTTCGGGCAGGCGTACCTGTTGCGCGAGGGCCGCTCAGCAACCCTCATCGACACCGGGATCGCCGGGTCCGGCCAGGCCATCACCGGGCTGCTGGCCGAACTGGACGCCGAGCTCGACCGGATCGTCATCACCCACGGGCACGAGGACCACACCGGTTCCGCGGCCGAACTCCGTGCCGCGACCGGCGCACCCGTGCTGGCCCACGGCGCGGACGCGCCCGTCGTGCGCGGCGAGCGGAAGCGGGCCGATCCGGTGCTGCTCGACTGGGAACGTCCCCTCTTCGAGAGCATCACCCCGACTCTCCCGTCTCCGCCGCCCTGCCCGGTCGACCAGGAGCTCGCCGACGGCGACGTGCTGGACTTCGGCGGTGGCGCACGGGTGCTCTCCATCCCGGGGCACACCGCTGGAAGCATCGCTGTTTACTTGTCAAAGAGCCGAATTCTCTTCACCGGAGACACCATCGCCAACGTCGGCCAGTTGATGCTCGGCACGTTCAACGTTGATCGCGCGCGAACCATCGAGTCGTTCCACCGCCTCGCGGAACTCGACACCGAGGTCGCCTGCTTCGGCCACGGGGAGCCGATCACCGGCAACGCCGGCGCCGGACTTCGCGCGGCGGCGAAGCAACTCACGACGTAGTCCACAACACTTCGCTCCTCACCGAAGCAACACCTCCTTACCGTTCCACCCATGGAAACCACGTCGCCCAGCAACGACATCCGAACCAGCAGCGGTGCCGATGTCGACCACGTGACCATCGAGCCGAGCGTCCTGTACTTCGGAACGCCGGTGGCGTTGCTGTCGACCGAGAACTCCGACGGCACCGCGAACCTCGCGCCGATGTCGTCCGCCTGGGCCCTCGGCGACGTGATGGTCCTCGGGATGGGCGGCAGCTCCCACACCGCATCCAACCTCGAAGCTCGACCCGACCTCGTGATCAACTTCCCGGCGCCCGAGCAGTGGCCCGCGGTTGAACGCCTCGCACCCCTGACCGGCCGGAACCCGGTCCCGGAGCAGAAGAGCGGCGTGTTCCGCTTCGAACCGGACAAGTTCGGTGCCGCCGGGCTGCGCCCGGAGCCTTCGGGCCTGGTGCGCCCGCCCCGTGTCGCCGAGTGCCCGGTTCAGCTGGAGGCCCGCGCGACACGGGTTCGAGCCGATGCCACCGGAAGCTTCCGCATCATCGAGGCGCGGGTCCTTCGGGTGCACTGCGATCCGCGCATCGTCGTTGCCGGCACGCACCACATCGACCCGACGGCGTGGAGTCCCCTGATCTACAACTTCCGCCACTACTTCGGGCTCGGCCCGGAACTGGGGCACAGCTTTCGTTCCCAGACCCCGCATCCGAAGGACGCGACAGCGTCGGTGTAGGCCGGTGTTCGGCCGGACGCGAGCAGATGCGCGCTGAAGGCGCTTGTTCAGGCTGCGATCTCTGCCATTTCGCTGATCGCCTCCTCCACCATTCGCCTGGTGTGCCGCAGTTCCCGGCTGTCCAACCGGTCCCGCAAGGCGCACAGGTCGTGCTCGGTGGCAGGACGCGGCCGCCCCAGCTTGTCGAGGCTCTTCAGCAAGCCCAGCTCGGCCAGCGCGGCGCCGCGCGGTTCGTTGATGGACTGGAACATCTGCTTCGCGTCCCGGTACGTGCGTGCTGCCTCCCCGTACCAGCACGCGCGGAAGAGGACGTTGCCACGCATCTTGCGGTTGTAGGCCAGCGCACTGGCCAGGTCCATCCGGCGGCAGATCCGCTCGGCTCGCGACAACAGCTGCAGCGCCTCGTCGTGCTCCCCGCGCAACGACATGACGTCCGCCATCCCCCTCAGGGCCCAGGCCAGACCGCGCTCGTCCCCGCCTTCCTCCGCGATCTCGGCGGCCTCCGCGAACCGCTCCCACGCGGAGGCCAGGTCGCCCGCGTTGCGGTCGAGCTGGGCCAGGCCCTCCAGCGCCCACACCGTGTGCCGGCACTCGCCCCGCTTGCGGGCTTCGGCCAGCAGCTGCACGTGCAGCTCGCGTGCTTCCTCGTAGTCCCCGCGGATCCGCAGTGTTTCGGCGATCCCGGCGACAGAGTAGCCGTACGCGATCAGTTCGCCGGACTGCTTCGCGAGGTCCCGTGCGTGGCTGAGCCAACGCACCGCGGCCGCCATCTGCCCGCGCTGCCGGGCCAGGGTGCCGCCGCTCCACAGCGCCCACGCCATCGCGCCCCGCTCCCCCGCGCTGCGGGCCGTCCGATAGCTCGCCCGCCACGCCGCATCCGCCTCGTCGAGCCGGCCGAGGCGCCGGTACGCCTCCGCGACCGCCAGCCGCGCCTGGGCGAGCGCCAGGCCGACGCCCTCCTCCGCTGCCTGGGACTCGCGCTCCAACGCTGCCGCCAGCACATCCCCGAGGGCCGTGTTCACCGACATGTCCCGGAGCTTCCCCTGGTACTCCGGAGCGAATGCCTTGCCGTACATCTCGAGCCACCTGACCTTTCCACCGCGTTGGTGCTCAAGACGCACCAAATTGATTTGCGGCCACGCCCTCCGCCGATCCCCTGAAGCGGAGGGCGGGCCACTCCGAACCCCCGAACGACTTCAAAGCTATTGCGTCGCGAGGGGTCGGCGGCTCGGCCGAATTGGCAGCCCGGGTCAACCGATCGGCCAGGAAGAAGGCAGCGCTTCTAGTACTTTCGGCCGAGGCCGGCGGCGGTCAAGAACGAGCCGAATGGCCCGGACGCTCCGCAGGCGGCAGCTGGCAGGCCGGGGTGGCGCCCGGCAGCCGGTATCGGTTCGCCGCGACCCATCGGTAAGCCCACTCCGCCAGCACCCGCAGCACCGGGGCGGACATGAGCAGACCGAGCACCGGCCACGGCGTGCGGCAGTTCTTGAGCAGCTCCGCGACCGCGGCCGCGCCGCCGAACACGCGGCCCGACCTGGCCACCCACAGCACCTCGTGCCGGGCCCGGTCCGATGTGGTCCGCAGTGCGGCAAGATCCGCCTCCTGCCACGGCAGGATGCGCATGCGCACCGGCAGCCGCTCCGCGAGCCGCACGCTGCGCGTGCAGAACCCGCAGTCCCCGTCGTAGATCAGCACCGGCAGGTCTGACATGCCCGCACGCCCCTTTCCGCTGATCCGCCGACCGCCTCCAACAGCGGACGCGGCCAGGCGGTTGGCACCACGGTGAACCGCCTCGCGAGGCTTGCGCCGGCGTTCGGGCCGACGGATCGGCCGATCGGCGCGGGTCAGTCCAGGTCGTCGTGGCGCATCAGCAGGCGGCCGGCTTCGGTCAGCGAACCCGACAGCGACGGGTACACCGAGAAGGTATTCGCCAGGTTGTCGACGGTCACCTGGTTCTGCACCGCGAGTGCGATCGGCAGGATCAGCTCGCTGGCGTTCGGCGCCACCACGACACCGCCCACCACCACACCGGTCTGCGGCCGGCAGAAGACCTTGAGGAAGCCGCGCCGCAGGCCCTCCATCTTCGCCCGCGGGTTGGTCGCCAGCGGCATCGTCACGGTCCGCGCGGGCACCTCCCCGGAATCGATCGCCTGCTGGCTGATGCCGACCGTGGCGATCTCCGGGTGCGTGAAGACGTTCGCCGCGACGGTCTTGAGCTTGATCGGCGTGACGCCCTCACCGAGCGCGTGCCACATCGCGATGCGGCCCTGCATGCCCGCCACCGAGGCCAGCAGCAGCAGACCGGTGCAGTCGCCGGCCGCGTAGACGCCGGGCACGCAGGTCCGCGACACCCGGTCGACCGGGATGTAGCCGCCGCGGTCGGGCTCGATCCCCACCCGCTCCAGGCCGATGTCGGTGGTGTTGGGCACCGAGCCGACGGTCATCAGCGCATGGCTGGCCTCGACCTGCCGCCCGTCGGCGAGGTGGATCAGCACCCCGGAGTCGGTGCGCTCCACCTTCTCGGCCCGGGCGTGCTTGACGACCTCGGTGCCGCGCTCGGCGAACACCTCTTCCAGCACCGCCGCGGCGTCCGCGTCCTCGTGCGGCAGCACCCGGTCGCGACTGGAGATCATGGTGACCTTGACACCCATCTCGGTGTAGGCGGAGGCGAACTCCACACCGGTCACACCGGAGCCGATCACGGCCAGGTGCTCGGGCAGTTCGGGCAGGTCGTAGAGCTGCCGCCAGGTCAGGATCCGCTCCCCGTCGGGCTCGGCGCCCTTGAGGATCCGGGGCGTGGCGCCGGTGGCGATCAGCACGACGTCGGCAGGCAGCTCCTCGAAGCTGCCGTCGGCGAGATCGACCCCGATGTGGTGGACGGCCATGCCCTTGGTCGGGTTGGTGAACCGCGCGCGGCCCGGCAGGATCTTCACACCTTCGCGGCGGACCCTGGAGCGGATGTCGGCGGACTGCGCGAGCGCCAGGCCCTTGACCCGGCCGTGCACCACCGCGACGTCGACGTCGGAGTCCTCGGTCTTGGTGCGGATGCCCAGCTCACGGGCGTCCCGGAACGCGGAGCGCGCGCCGGCGGACGCGATGAAGGTCTTCGACGGGACGCAGTCGTAGAGCACGCACGCACCGCCGAGGCCCTCCGGCTCGACCAGCGTGACATCCGCCCCGTTCGAAGCCGCGACCAGCGCCGCCTCGTAGCCCGCGGGGCCGCCTCCCATGATCACGATGCGGGTCACTTCGCGCTCCTCCTCGGTCCGCCTGCCTTGTGGGCGCCGAACTCACCGTACGCTGCGACGAGTCCCGGCATTTCGGGTGGTACCGCGCGAGTTGACCATCGTGGCGCAGACCACTCGCAGGCGTTCCGGACGGGGCCGCGCGGAACGCCGGGCCGGGACCCCCACCCACATTCGTGACGTAGTCCGCTCCGCCACCCGGGCTGTCGATCGCTACCCTGTTGGGCGTGCCTCTGTACGCCGCGTACGGGTCCAACATGGACCCGGCCCAGATGATGAAGCGCGCCCCGCATTCCCCGATGGCGGGAACGGGCTGGCTGGTGGACTGGCGGCTGACCTTCGGCGGCGAGGACTACGGCTGGGAAGGGGCCCTCGCCACGATCGTCGAGCAGCCGGGCTCCCAGGTTTTCACGGTGCTCTACGACGTCAGCCCGGAGGACGAGCAGCAGCTCGACAACTGGGAAGGCGCCGAGCTCGGCATGCACAAGAAGCTGCGGCTGCGGGTGCAGACGCTGGACGGATCAGCGCTCGCCTGGCTGTACGTGCTGGACGCCTACGAAGGCGGGCTGCCGTCGGCGCGCTATCTCGGCGTGATGGCCGATGCGGCCGAAGCGGCCGGGGCGCCCGAGGACTACGTCGAGAAGCTGCGCAAACGCCCGTGCCACAACGTCGGCCCGTGAACCCCGCGTGACATCCGGACCGAATATCACGTCTCTCGTGTGATAATCACTCCGGTTGCACGCGCGAGGTGAGGGGGTCCATGGCCGACGCAGGCACGCCGGTCAACCAGCAGGACCGGCGCGAGCAGATCCGCCAAGAGGTGCTGGCGAGCGGGTTCGTCCGCATCGAGGCGCTGGCAGCCGAGCACGGGGTCAGCGGCATGACCATCCACCGCGACCTGGACGTCCTCGAACAGCAGGGCTGGCTCCGCAAGGTTCGCGGCGGTGCGACGTCGACGCCGACCGCGCTGCTGGAGACCTCGGTGCGGGCCCGGATCGCCGACGCGGCCGACGAGAAGGCGCGCATCGCGAAGCACGCCATCCGGCACGTTTCCCCCGGTCAGGTCGTCGCGCTCGATGACAGCACCAGCGCGCTCGCGGTCGCGGAGCAGTTGGCGCCGCTGGGTCCGCTGACCGTCGTGACGAACTTCCTGTCCGTGATCAACCTGCTCAGCGGCGAGCCGGGGCTGCACCTGATCGGGCTCGGCGGCGACTACCAGCCGTCCTACGACGCGTTCCTCGGCCTGCACACCGCGGGCATGGCCCGCACGATGCGCTCCGACGTGCTGTTCATGTCGACCACCGCGGTCGTCGACGGGCACTGCCTGCACCGCTCGCAGGAGACGATCCAGGTCAAGCGCGCGCTCATGGAGACCACCGGCAAGCGCGTGCTGCTGCTGGACCACTCCAAGTTCGACCGGCGCGCCGTGCACGAGCTCGCGCCGCTGACCGAGTTCGACGTCGTCGTGGTCGACGCGGGAACCCCGGCGCCGCTGCGCGACGAGCTGCGGGCGGCGGGCGTGGCGCTGGAGATCGCCGAAGGCTGATCACCGGCGTTCATGCCGTGCCGTAGATGCGGTTCAGGCCGTCGAGCGTCGTGGTGAGCCGTTCCCGGAGCTCGACCGGGGCGAGGACTTCGGCGTCGGCACCGAGTTTGAGCAGCTCCGGGAGGGCTTGGTCGACGGACTCGATCGGGATCGTCACCTTGGTCCAGCCGTCGGCGTCGGGGGCTTCCGCGGTTCGCCGTGCCGCCCGCGCCACGGCCGGCTCCACCAGGTGCGGCAGCCGGTCGAGGGCGTGCGGGGAAACCCTGATCGTCGCTTCACCCCGGTGGCGTCGCGCATCGAACTGCTCCAGGTACGCCTGCCAGTGGGTGGCCAGGTCGAAGCCGGCCGGCCGGGAGAAGCGCTCGTCGAGGACGTGCAGGTCGACGATCCGGGAGATGCGGTAGGTGCGGATCCGCCCGGCCGCCCCGGCCACGAGGTACCACCGGCCCGCCTTCAGGACCAGCCCGTACGGGTGCGCGGTCCGGGTCGTCTCGTGCGGTTCGGCCCAGCGCAGGTAGCGCATCCGCACCGCTCGGTTGTTCCAGACCGCGTCGGCGACCTCGGTCAGGTGCGGCGTGCGGTCCGCGCCTCGGTACCACGCCGGGGCGTCCAGGTGGAACCGTTCGGTGATCCGCTCGGCGCGATCGCGCAGCTCAGCGGGCAGGGCGGCCTTGAGCTTGAGCTGGGCCGCGGTCACGACGGCACCCAGTCCGAGCTCGGCGGCGGCCGCGGGCAGCCCGGTCAGGAACAGCGACTCGGCCTCGCCGGCGGTCAGGCCGGTCAGCTTGGTGCGGAAGCCTTCGAGCAGCCGGTACCCGCCCTCGTGGCCAGGCTCGCCGTAGAGCGGCACGCCCGCCGCGCTGAGCGATTCCACGTCGCGGTAGATGGTTCGCGCCGACACCTCCAGCTCGTCGGCCAGCTCCTGCGCCGTCATCCGCTGCCTGGTCTGCAGCAGCAACAGGATCGATACCAGCCGGCTCGCGCGCATGAGCGGAAGTCTGCCGAGATCCACTGACAGGAGATGTCAGGGAAGCCCGAATAGCGTCCGCGCATGAACATCGACATCGACCCGTTCGTCGAGCGCTACGTCGCAGTGTGGAACGAGCCCGACCCGGTCGCCCGGCGCAGCGCCATCGCCGCGCTCTGGGCCGAGGACGGCGTCGAGGTGATCGAGTCGGCGCGGTTCCGGGGCCACGACGAGCTCGAAGCCCGGATCGCCGCGGCCCACGAGGAGTTCGTGCGGGGCGCCGGTTTCACGTTCCGGGCCGCAGGCGACGCCGCCGGTCACCACGACGTCATCACCTTCACCACGCACATGGTGCCCGCCGGAGGCGGTGACATCGCCTGGACCGGCCGGGCAGTCGTCGTCCTCGGTCCGGACGGCCTGATCCGCTCCGACCACCAGTTCACCGTGCCGACCGGAGACACCCGGTCCACTGTGGATGATTTCCTCCGCAGGCTCGCCAGCGGCGACCCGGACCGGATCGCCGGCCTGTTCGCCGAGCGCGTCGACTGGGTGCTGGACTGGCCGGCCGGCGGCCATCCGGCGGTGCCCTGGATCCGGCCCCGCTCGACCAGGGCGGACGTCGCCGAGCACTTCCGCATGATCGCCGAATTCCACGTGCCCGGAGAGGCTGCCGGACCCACACCGCGGGTCCTCGTGGACGGCAACGAGGCGGTCGTGCTCGGCGACATCCGCCAGACGGTCAAGGCCACCGGCGAGCCGTACACCGCGCTCTGCGCGCTGCACCTGGTCGTCGAGGACGGCCTGATCACGCGCTACGCCGTCTACGAGGACAGCCTCACGGTCGCGGAAGCCCTCTCCGGCTCCTGATCAGGCCGCGGGGACCCAGCCCCGGTCGCGGAGCTCGTCGAGGAAGCGCCGGTAGCTGTCGTCCAGCTGCCGCACTTCAGCCCGCACCGGCTCGACGAGTTCGCCACCGGGCACCATCGCCGCCGCCGCAGTGCTCAGATTCGGGTAGGTCGAACCGCTGGCCGCCAGCAGCGCCGCGCCCAACGCCGTACCCGCGCCTTGGACGCGCAGCACCGGCTTGTCCAGCACCGACGCCCTGATCTGGCACCAGGCGATACTGCGGGCGCCGCCGCCTGCGGTGCGCACAGCGCCCTCTGCCGGCGCGCCGAGCTCGGCCAGCCGCTCCAGCGCGAGCCGCTCGCAGAAGGCGACGCCTTCGAGGCGGGAGCGGTACTCGTCGACCCGGTCCGCGGGCGTGCCGAGCGTGAACCGCGTGGCATTCGCCGCGAGGAACGGGAACCGCTCCCCCTCGCCGCGCAGCGGGTAGCCGACCACGCTCGCCGGTCCGCGCTCGGTCGCCGCCGCGTCCAGGCTCGACAGCTCGGACGGTTCCACATCGGAGAGCGCCGAGCCGCCGATGTTCGCCGCGCCGCCGGGCAGCCACATCCCGTCCGGGTGCAGGTGGCTGTACACCGCGCCGGCCGGATCGTGCACGAGCTCCTTGGAGACTCCCTTGAGCACCAGGGTGGTGCCGAGGACCGTCACGAACTGCCCGACGTCGACCGCTCCGCAGGCCAGCTGCCCGGCGCAGCCGTCGGTCATCCCGGCACGCACCTCGCAGCCGACCGGGAGTCCGGTCCGCGCCGCGGCGTTCGCATCGACGGTGCCCAGCACCGCCGTCGGGCGCACGACCTCCGGAAGCAGCCCGCCCGGCACGCCCAAGGCATCGAACGCCTCGATGGCCCATTCGCCGTCGACCGCGTCGTAGCCGCTCTTCAGCGCGTGGCTGGAATCGGTCGCGACCGGATGCCCGACGAGCTTCCAGGCGATGACGTCGGGCGTGTGGCACACCCGCGCCGTGCCGTCCGGGAGGTGTCGCGCCAGCCAACCGATCCGGGCCAGGCCGGAGCCCGCCGACGGCGTGATGCCGGTGCGCCGCCAACGGCTCGCACCCACCTCGGTGGCGATCAGGGCTTCCGCGTCGGCACGCCGGTCGTCGTACATCAGCGCCGCCGTGAGCGGCTCGCCGTCACCGTCGACCGGAACGACTGTGCCCGACGTCGCCGAGATCGCCAGCGAGCGGATTTCGCTGCTGCGCGAACCCAAAGCGGCCGTGCACTCGGCAAGGCTGTCGCGCACCGCGGGCCACCAGGTGGTCGCGTCCTGCTCGGAGCGTCCACCCGGGGATCGCACCGGCTGCGGCAACCGCCGGGACGCCGCGGCGATCACCGAGCCCGCCGGATCGTGGATCTGCACCCGGACGTTGGCGGTCGCGACGTCGACGCCCGCGACGAGCTCGGTCATCGGCAAGCCTCCAGCGGTTTCGAGAGTTGTTCGCTCATTCGGCCCCCTGCAGGCGTTCCAGCGCGGTGGGCAGCTCTGCCAGCGAGAACACCGCCACATCGGGCTCGGCGAGCTGCTCCGGCGTGGGCTCCGGCGGCGCTTCGCCGCGCACCACCCAAACCGTGCGCAGCCCGACCCGGTGCGCGCCGCGCACGTCGGTGTCGAGCCGGTTGCCGACGTGCACCGCGTTCTTCGGCTCGACGCCGGCCTCCCGCAGGGCGTGCTGGAAGATCCGCGGGTCCGGCTTCTCCGCGCCGACGACCTCCGAAACCGCCCAGATGTCGATGAAGTCGGCCACGCCGTCCCGGCGGAGCGCGTCCACGACGACCGCTCGCTGGTTCGCCACGACCGCGAGTTTGTAGCGACCGGCGAGCTCGCGCAGCGTCGGGAGCACGTCGGCGTGCAGCGCCGACGGCGGGTACTCCCAGTAGCGCTCGGCGCGGTCGGACAGCCGCTGCCGGTCCTGCGCGGTCAGGAACCGCTCGGCGACCGCGGTGCGCAGGGACCCGCCCTGGGCTTGGCGGCGTTCGTCGTAGACCTGCTGGAACTCGGCTTCGTCGACGCTCCGGCCATCTTCGGCCGCCAGCTCTCGTGCGGCGCGCAGCAACGCGTCGCGGTAGGCCTTGTCGTCGTAGATGGGGCCGCCGACGTCGAGCAGCACGAGGTCGATGCGGTCGTTCTCCGAGCCGGGGCCGGGTTGAGGCGGCACGTGGCGTCCTTCCGGTCGTGGTCCGCAACCGGGACCTTGGTGTCACATCCCATCGCAAACATAACATCTATCTTGAAATTTTTAACACCAAATGTTGTGATGTTCTCTGGTCGAGCCGACCGGATCGACCAGGCAGGCGGGATCAGGAGGACACGCCCGTGATCACCATCGGCATCGACGCCGGCACCTCGGTGGTGAAGAGCGTCGCCTACGCCTCGGACGGCACCGAGCTCGCGGTCGTCCGCCGCCCGACCCGGGTCGAGCGGCCCCGGCCCGGCTGGGCCGAACAGGACATGCCCGAGGTCTGGTCGGCCGTCGCCGACACCGTCGCCGAACTCGTCCGCGAGCTCCGCGCCGAGGTCGCAGCGCTGGCGATCACCGCGCAGGGCGACGGCTGCTGGCTCGTCGACGAGGCAGGCCGGCCGACCGGTCCCGCGCTGCTCTGGAACGACGCGCGCGCCTCGGCGATCGCCGCGAACTGGGCCGACTCCGGGCTGCTCGCCGAACTGTTCAAGATCAACGGCTCGGTCGGCTTCGCCGGGCTGCCGCACGCGCAGCTCAGCTGGCTCGCCGAGCACCAGCGCGACCGGATCGCCACCGCCGCGAAGGTGCTGACCTGCGGCGGCTGGCTGTTCAACTGCCTGACCGGCCGCCTGGCCTGGGACGTCTCGGAGGCCTCCAACCCGTTCCTCGACGCGCGGACCGGGCTCTACTCCGACGCGGTGCTCAACGAACTCGGTCTGGACTGGGCGCAGCGGCTGCTGCCCGACGCCGTCGACGGCGCGCAGCGGATCGCGCCGTTGCAAACGTCCGCGGCCGAGCAGCTGGGCGTTCCGGAAGGCACGCCGGTCGTGCTGGGCGCCTACGACGTGATCTCCACCGCGATCGGCGCGGGCGTGACCGAGCCCGGGCAGGCCTGCACCATCCTCGGCACCACGATCTGCACCGAAGTGATCAGCGACGAGCCCCGGTTGGACCGCGCTCCCGTCGGCATGTCGCTGCGCACCCCGATGCCCGGTCGCTGGATGCTCGCCAGCGCCACGCTCGCCGGGACCGAGGTCGTCGAATGGGCCTGCCGGATGCTCGGCCTGCCCAACCCGGAGAACCTCACCGAGCTCGCCGAACAGGCCGAGCCGGGCAGCAAGGACCTGCTGATGCTGCCGTACCTCTCGCTCGGCGGTGAGCGCGCGCCCTTCTACGACCCGGCCGCGCGCGGCAGCCTGCAGGGCCTGAGCCTGGAGCACGGCCCCGCCGAGATCGCCCGGGCCTGCCTGGAGGGGCTGGCCATGGTGATCCGGGACTGCCTGGTCGCCAGCACCGCGCAGCCCACCGAGCTGCGGCTCACCGGCGGTGGCTCGGCGAACCCGCTGTGGCGCCAGGTGATCGCGGACGTCACCGGGCTGCCGGTCGTGCGCACCACCGACGAACAGGCCGGGGCGCGGGGCGCGGCGGTGACCGCGCACGCATTGCTGACGGGCCGCGACATCACCGACGTCGCCCGCGAGCTGGTCGGCACGTCGGAACCGTTGCGGCCGACCGAGAGCAACCGCGCGCTGTACGACGACGCATACGCCCGGTTCGTCGAGGTGCGCGAATCCGCCCAGGCCGCCGGTTGGTTCCGGCGCGCGGACTGACGTTCGGCTGCTCATCGCGCACCTCCGACCAGCACGCCGCGAGGCCTGGACCACGCGAGTTCGAGCAGGGCCGTGGCTCGCCGGGTGCCCCGCCGATCCCTGCGCCGGACGAGCCGTTCGGCGACGAGCGCCCGGAAGCGCTCAGCGGCTTCACCGAGCTGGGCGAGCGCCTGCTCCAGGCAGTCCAGCGCCGACCGCTGCTCGCCGGTGCACAGCAGTTCGCAGATGGCGACGTCCAGCGCCTGGGTGCGCAGCCCGTCGAGCTCGACGACGTCGCACTCCCTGACCCAGGCCTGGTGGATGACGAGATCCGGCTGGGACCGGAGCTCGCGGTCGTAGGGAATGGTCACGTGGACCACGCCGTCGGCGGCGAGATCGCAGCCGTGCATCGCCACTGCGGTGGCGCCGGACAGCACGGCGTGCGACCCGGCGCGCAGCAGCGCGGCCGCCGCTCGGGTCAGCGGGTCGTGGACGCGAGTGGCCGGGACGACGACCCCGTACCAAGGCTCCACCCAGTCGCCTGCGGCCAGTCCGGCCGCAACCTCCGCACGACCGAGCGCCTGCTCCGCGTCGCGGCGGCTCATGGCACCGTGCAGCGAGGACTGCGGCCAGCCGCCCGGCATGTCGGGCTCGACGGCCACCGGCGGCCGCATTTCGGGAGAGATGATGTTCGCGGTCATGCCATTAAAGAGGCGGGAACCCCGCGAACAGATACAGCAGCGAGCGGATACACCTCATTCGGGTGGACTCAGCCGCGAACCGCGTGCAGGAGCCTGCCGATCCGGCCGTCCGGCGGAAAGTGCCGCCGGACGGCCGCGATCTCAGCGCTCCAGGCTGATCAGGGCGGTGCTCACCATCGCCCGGATGCCCACGAACAGGGCCCGCTCGTCCAGCGCGAACGTCGGCTGGTGCAGGTCCTTGACCCGGCCCACCCCGGAGTGGACGCCCAGCCTCGCGAACGAGCCCGGCACGTGCTCCAGGTACCAGCCGAAGTCCTCGCCGCCGGACGACTGCGGGGTGCTGGCCAGGGCGTCCTCACCGAGACCGGCGGCGATCCCGGCCCGCAGCAGCTCGGTGCTCTCCGCGTCGTTCACCACCGGTGGCACGCCGCGGCGGTGCTGCAGGTCGAACCCGACGCCCAGCGGCGACAGCAGGTTGTGCACGAGCTCGTGCACCAACGGCTCCAGCTTCGCCCAAGTGTCGCGGTCGCCCGTGCGCAACGTCCCGGTCAGCACGCCGTCCTGCGGAATGGCGTTCGGCGCCTCCCCCGCGTGCACCGCGCCCCAGGTCAGGACGGTTCCGGTGCGCGGATCGACGCGGCGCGACAGCAGCGTCGGCAGGCCCGTGATGACGGTGCCCAGTGCGTGCACCAGGTCCGCGGTCAGGTGCGGGCGCGAGGTGTGCCCGCCGGGCGAGGTCAGCCGGAGCTCCAGCAGGTCGGCCGCGGACGTGATCGCCCCGACCCGGGTTCCGACCTGCCCCACCAGCAGCCGCGGGTCGCAGTGCAGCCCGAAGATCCGGTCCACGTCGTCGAGGGCACCGGCGGCCAGCACGTCCAGGGCGCCGCCGGGCATCACCTCTTCGGCCGGCTGGAAGACCACCCGCACCCGGCCGCGCAGGCTCGGCGCGGCGGCCAGCGCCAGCGCGGCACCCAGCGCGACCGTGGTGTGCGCGTCATGCCCGCAGGCGTGCGCGACGCCGTCCACTGTGGAGGCGTAGGGCAATCCGGTGGTCTCGCTCAGCGGCAGCGCGTCGATGTCGGCCCGCAGCGCCACGGTGCGCTGGCCGGGCCGCGCCTCCCCGATGTCGCAGACCAGGCCGGTGCCCACCGGCAGCATCCGCGGGCGCAGGCCCGCCCGGGTGAGCCGTTCGGCGAGGAACGCGGTGGTCTCGTGCTCGGCGCGGGAGAGCTCCGGATGGGCGTGGATGTGCCGCCGCCAGGCCACCACTCGATGCGCGTTGGCGTCCAGCCAGGCATCCAGCCAGGATGGTCCACGACCAGCGCCGAGGTCGACCACGGCGGATTCCGCACCGGACCCCACGCTGGACATGGTGCTGCCGATGGGCGCACTCGGCCCGTCCGCACCTGCCGCCACGAGAGTGCCCTGGGCCACGGCGGAACGCTCCGCCGCTTCCCAATCCACGTCTTCCACCGCCGAACCGCCGTTCGGGGACTGACCCGGGTCCGGGCCACGAGAATCCACCACGGTCACGCCACGCCTCCCGACGTGCAGATCTGTTCCGAAGAACTCCGAGCCGACCGGTCGCGCGCGGCCGCCAGCAGGCGATCGCGTTGCGCGCCGTCCAAAGCGGCGGCAACCGCGGTCCAGGCCATCGCCAGCGCTGCGTCGAGCACCGCGCGATCCGCGGCCGGTGTCGCGCAGGCCGCGGCGAATTCCGCCTGGTGGTTGACCGCGTCGCCGCAGTCCACCGCGATCATCGGATGGATCGCGGGCAAGGCCTGGGACACGTTGCCCATGTCGGTGCTGCCGATTACCGGGCCCTGCTCTTCGCCCCGGTCGAGCGGTTCACGCCCGAGCTCGGTGATCGTGCGGCCGTACACCTCCGACAACCAGCCGTCGGGGTTCAGCTCCGCGTAAACCGGAGAGATCTGCACGACTTCGTGCTCACATCCGGTCGCCGTCGCGCCCGCCTCGAAACAGGCCCGAATACGGTTCTCCAGGCGCTGCAGGGAGCGTGCTTCGGCAGCACGCAGGTTGTAGACCGCCGCGGTGTGCGCGGGAACGATGTTCGGCGCCGCGCCACCTGCGGTAACGATACCGTGCACCATTTGCCGGGGCTCGAGGTGCTGGCGGAGCAGGCCGACGGCGACCTGCGCGACCGTCAACGCGTCGGCCGCGTTGACGCCGAGTTCCGGGGCCGCGGCGGCGTGCGCCGCGCGGCCGGTGTAGCGAACCTCGAGATCGGTGATGGCCAGCGAGGTCGGCCGGCAGATCTCTTCCGGGCCGGGGTGCACCATCATCGCCATCGCGACGCCGTCGAAGACGCCGCGCTCCAGCATCAGCACCTTGCCGCCGCCGGTCTCCTCGGCCGGGGTGCCGATCAGCCGGACCGTGATGCCGAGGTCGTCGGCGATCCCGGCCAGCGCGAGCGCGGCCCCGACGCCGGCCGCGGCGATGACGTTGTGCCCGCAGGCGTGGCCGACCTCCGGCAGCGCGTCGTACTCCGCGCAGATGCCGACCACCAGTTCGCCGCTGCCCGACTCGGCGACGAGCGCGGTGTCGAGGCCCGCGACCGGGGTTCGGACGGCGAAGCCGTGCCGGGCGAGCAGGTCCGCGACCTTGGCGGCGCTGCGGTGTTCGGCGAACGCGAGCTCCGGCTCGGCGTGGATGCTCCGGGAGAGCTCGACCAGCTCCGTTTCGTGGCGCTGCACCCGGTCGCGGCAGTGGGCGCGCGCTGCGGCAGAACGATCGGCGGCGGGGCGTGGAGCGGTACTCATTTGCGCCCATCCTGCATCATCCGGATCGCCGGTGCGGGCCTGGCGCGAGGCCGGGAGCCCACCGGTCGTCCCACTGCGACGAACGGGTGGTTCGGATTCGGCGGAACCGAAGAATTGGAGATCGACCGGAGCCGACTAACCTATTCCTCACACTTTCGATTGATAAAGCGGGCGACGAAGCCGACATCACCACACCGCAGCGTGACCGCATCCGTAAGTCGAGGAACACCTGCCGCGCAGGCCGTACCAGGAAAGGGTGTGGGCCGGCACCGGTCGGGGGGCTTCCCGGTGCCGGCCCACGTCAGTGGGGGGCTACTACCCCGTCGCAGGCGCGCTGGACCCATCGTTACCCAGGCGGGGGATGTGGTCCGCGCACTCAGTCAGTTGTGAAAATCCCACAGGTTCGGCGTCAGGTCTAGTCCATGGCGAGAATTAGCACCGAAATAATCTCGTAAAAACCGACCACCCTGCCGGTTTTATCGGCGACTACTTCTTCTTCCACGTGACGAACAAGACCGGCTTCTTGCGCGCCTTGCGGGATAACAGCACCAGCGCGATCAACACCACTCCGGCGGCGCCGATGGCGAGGCGCTGCTTGTCGTAGGCCGGCGGCTGAGCGGGCGGCGCCGGCTGCTGGCCCGGATCTTGGGCCAGCACGACGACCGAGGCACCGGGCGGTGCGGTCTCGCCCGCCGCAAGCGCAGGTGGCGCCGCCAAGAGGAACAACGCGATCGCAAGGCCAGCTAACACGCGGCCGGTCCGCCACATGATGGCTCCACACCCTCCTACGCCGCGTTCGTTGATCACACGTCAGCGGTAACTCTTGCGTGGTCACTCGTGCAGGTCCATTTGATCATATTAGCCGCCGAGAGTGACTAGCCATGCGCGACTTGTGCCGGATCGGCGCAGTGCCGAACGGATCAGCGAACCCGGCGCTCCCGCTCGATGCGATCGCCGAGCTCGTCCACCACCAGCGAATCCCGGTCCATGCTGTCCGCGCGGTACGCCGCCCGGCCCACGAGCTGCGCCAGCACCGGCGCGGTGAGCATCTGGAACAGGCCGACCAGGATCAGCCCCGAGGCGTAGACGAAGTCGAGCTGCACCGCGGTGCCGATCAGGATCAGGATCAGCCCGAGGGTCTGCGGTTTGGTGGCCGCCTGCAGCCGCGCCGTCACGTCCGGGAAGCTCAGCAGCCCGATCGCGCCGAGCAGGCAGGACAACGCGCCGCCGATCAGGCACACCGCGGAGAACACGTCCAACCAGCTCATCGGTACGGCTCCTTCTTCTCGATCAACCGTGCCGCGCTGATCGAACCGATGAACGCGAGCAGCGCGAACGCGGCCAGCAACGCGATGTTCGAGCCGTCGCCCAGCCAGCCCATGCCGACGCAGGTCCCGGCGACGATCAGGGTGACGAACACGTCGACCGCCACGATCCGGTCCAGGGTGGTGCGGCCGCGCAGCAACCGGACGACCACCAGCAGGCCGGCCACGCACAGCAGGCCGAAGGTGACCGCGAAAACCCAGGCCATGCTCACCCCTCCTGTCCGCTCACCAGCGCCACCTCGTTCGCCGAGCCGACCGCCTGCACCACCCGCCGCTCCAGGGCCAGCACCTCGCGCCGCACCGACTCGACGTCCTCGGCCCGCATGCCGAGCGCGTAGACGTAGCAGATCCGGTTGACCCGGTCGATCTGCAGGACGAACTTGCCGGGCGCCAGCGACACCGCGTTGGCGACCATCGCGGTGATGTGGTCGGAGTCGGTCTGCAGCGTGACCGCGACGATGCCCGCCTTCGCGTTCGGCCCGCGGGTCAACGCCTGCCAGGACACCCGCGCCGTGGAGCTCACCAGGTCCCACGCGAGGTAGGCGACGAGCTGCAGCAGCCGCAGCGGGCGCACCACGATGTTGGTGTTGATCGGCGGCAGCGGGAACATGGTGGACACCAGCAGCGCCACCACCAGACCGAAGAACAGCGTGCCCAGGTCGAAGGTGCCCCACAGCATCACCCAGACCAGGGTCAGCCACGCCACCAGCGGCAGCCGCCGCAGCAGCCGCCGCCGGCGGCCGATCGCCTGCTCACTCACCGGCAGCACCTCCCAGCACCGCGGTCCGATAGGTCTCGCCGTGCATCAGGTCCGTCGCCGCCCGGCCGCTGACGTCGGCCAGCGGCCCCGCGACCAGGGCGATCACCACGCTCGCCGCCACCAGCACGCCGGTCGCGACGACCATCGGGCGGTTCGACGTGGCCGTGCCGACGACCAGCTCGTCGGTGGGATCCGGGTCCGGCTCCGGCGCCTTGACCTGGCCCCAGAACGCCCGGGTCCACACCCTCGCCATCGCGTACAGGGTGAGCAGGCTGGTCAGCACCGCGCCGCCGGTGACCACGTAGGCCGTCCAGGTGCCCGCGCCGACACCGGCCTGCAGCAGCGCCAGCTTCGCGACGAAGCCGGAGAACGGCGGCACCCCGGCCAGGCTCAGCGCGGGCAGCGCGAACAGCACCGCGATCAGCGGCGCGGCCTTGGCCAGCCCGCCCATCCTGGTCAGCGCCACCGTGCCGGTGTGCCGCGTGATCAACCCGCTGACCAGGAACAACGTGGCCTGCACGGTGATGTGGTGCACCACGTAGAGGATCACCCCGGTCAGCCCGATCACGTCGTAGACGCCGAGGCCGAACAGCATGTACCCGATGTGGCTGACCAGCAGGAAGGACAGCAGCCGGTTCAGGTCGTTCTGGGCCAGCGCGCCCAGCGCGCCGACGATCATGGTGATCAGCGCGATGCCCAGCATCAGGTTCCAGCTCTCGGAATGGCTGAAGACCAGCGTCTGGGTGCGGATCAGCGCGTAGATGCCGACCTTGGTCAGCAGGCCGGCGAACACCGCGGTGACCGGCGCGGGCGCCGTCGGGTAGCTGTCCGGCAGCCAGAAGTGCAGCGGCACCATCGCCGCCTTCACGCCGAAGACGATCACCACCAGCAGCGCGAGGGCGATCTGCAGCCCGTCCGGCAGCTGGTGCACCTTCTCGCCGAGGTCGGCCAGGTTGACGGTGCCGGTGGAGGCGTACACCAGCGCGATCATCGTGATGAACAGCAGCGACGACGCCAGGCTGACGATCGTGTAGGTCATGCTCGCGCGGATGCGGGTGGCCGTCGTGCGCCGGGTGATCAGCACGTACGACGAGCTCAGCATGATCTCGAACGCGACGAACAGGTTGAACAGGTCGCCGGTGAGGTACGCCAGCGACACGCCCGCGCACAGCATCAGGTACATCGGGTGGAACGTGGTGCTGGAGCGCTGCCTGCCGTAGTCGGTGATGCGCTGGCCGATCGAGTAGATCAGCACCGCGAACGTCACCACCGACGAGACCACCAGCAGCAGCGCCGAGAGCCGGTCCGCGACCAGGGTGATGCCGAACGGCGCCGGCCAGGTGCCCATCTGCAGCACCACCGGGCCGTAGCGGTCCGCGACGTACAGCAGCACCGCGGCGTCGGCGATGATCCCGCCGAGGACGATGAGCCCGAGCGCGCGCTGGATGTCGGCGAACCGGCCCAGCGCCAACGACAATCCCGCAGCGGCCAGTGGAAGCAGAACGGGCAGGGCCACCAGGACCGTCACTGAATGGCCTCCTTGATGTTCGCTCGGGTCGGTTTGCTCGGCGGTGCAGGTGGCGGAACCTCAGGCGCCGCGGTGCAAGTCGCACAGGTGGTTGAAAGCGGCTGACGCCGCTTGCCTGACGTCACCGTTCCGCCCCCAACCCGCGAGCCTCCTTCGCCAGTTCCTCGGTGCTGTCGTCTTCGGATTCCGCCAGGCGGCGTTCCATCCGCTGGATGCGCCGGTCCTCCACGTCGTCGCGGACCTCGTCGTGGCCGAGCAGCGTCCACGACCGGTACGCCAGCGCCAGCAGGAAGGTGGTCAGCGCGAAGGTGATCACGATCGCGGTGAGCGCCATCGCCTGCGGCAGCGGATCGGCCATCTCGTCCAGCGGCGTGGTGCCGATCATCGCGGCGCCGGCGGGCGGGCCGCCGGCGGTCTGCAGCAGCAGGTTCGAGCCGTGGCCGAGGATCACGATGCCCAGCAGGATCCGCATCAGCGAGCGCTGCATCAGCAGGTAGAAGCCGACCGAGTACAGCACGGCGAGCACGACCGCCATGGTCAGGTTGATGGTCATCGCTGCCCCCTGGCCGCCGCCTCGGCGTCGGCTTCGATACCCGCGCCCAGGGTCCGCAGCAGGTCCAGCACCACGCCGACGATCAGGACGTACACCCCGGTGTCCAGCAGGACGCTGGTGACGAACTTGATCTCGCCGAGCAGCGGCACCGCGAACTTGTAGATCGCGGTCTCCAGGATCTGCCCGCCGAACAGCAGCGGCAGGAACGCGGAGGTGGTCGCGATGGTCAGGCCGATGCCGATGAGCACCGGCGGGCGCATCGAGACGATGGCGCTGTCGTCCATCCGGCCACCGGCCAGGTAGCGCAGCACGAACGCCTGCCCGGCGACCAGGCCGCCGCTGAACCCACCGCCGGCCCGGTCGTGCCCGGCGAACAGCAGGTAGATCGACAGCACCAGCACCGTCGGGAAGATGATCCGGGACGCCAGCTCCAGCAGCACGGCCCGCTGCATCCCCTCGCGGGGGAAACCGGAGAGCAGCCACCGCTCGCTCGGGGCGTCCCAGGCGGTCCAGGCCGGCTTCGGCTTCGTCGGCGAGGTCATTCGCGCACCTCCTCCTGCTGCTTGGCCAGGGTCGGGGTCTTGATCCGCGGCATGGTCGCCGCGCGGGTGCTGCGCTTCCGGCGTTCGTGCCGGGAGGCCAGGATCAGGCTGGCGACGCCGGTCGCGGCGACCGCGAGCACCGCGATCTCGCCAACGGTGTCGAAGGCGCGGAAGTCGACGATGATCGCGTTGACCACGTTGGTCGCGCCGGCGCCCTTCTCGGAGTTCGCGATGAACTCGGCGCTGGCCTCCGGGGGCGCCTGGCGGGCCGCGCTGAAGATGACCGCGGCCAGCGAGATGAACACGCCGGCCGCGCCCGCGATGATCGCCTTGGGCAGCCGCAGCGCCTTCGTGGTCGGGGTTTCGCTCTGCGTGAAGCGCACCGGCAGCCGGCGGAGCACGAACACGAACGCCACCAGC
Organism: Saccharopolyspora sp. NPDC045839; assembly: GCF_056431645.1. Lineage (NCBI taxonomy): Bacteria > Bacillati > Actinomycetota > Actinomycetes > Pseudonocardiales > Pseudonocardiaceae > Saccharopolyspora > Saccharopolyspora sp. NPDC045839. Next base: position 211,195 of record NZ_JBWKKH010000006.1, on the reverse strand, counting down.
GTCAGCGTCTCGACGAGGAACTGCGCCAGCGCCAGGTCCGGGCCGCCGTCCACGATGAACAGCCCGCCGATGCCGTAGCCGACGACGCCGACCAGCAGCACCGCGGTCAACCGCCGCCGCGAGCGCAGCACGGCGACCGCCGCGACGATCACCACGATCGCCAGCGGCAGCTGCAGGAGGTTGTCGTAGGCGCGCAGGTCTTCCGGCATGCTGGCCCGCATCACCAGCGCCGTGCCGGGGACCGCCAGCACGGTCAGCAGGATGATGCCGAGGTAGGTCGGCAGCGAACCGACCTGCAGGCGCCCGGTGACGCCGACCGCGACCCGCTCCAGCAGCGCCATGATCCGCTCGTACCCGCGCTGGGCGTCCAGCGGCCGCGGCAGCCGGTTGCGCAGCCCGGTGAGGCGGGTGCGCCCGAGGTGCAGCGCGACACCGCCGGTCACGGCGACCGCCGACAGCAGCAGCGGCAGCGTCCACCCGTGCCAGATCCCCAGGTGGTACGGGTCGGCCCCTGCCGGGAAGGCGCTGGCGTAAGCGCTGGTCAGCTTGTCGACGACCGAGTAGCTGAGGCCCAGGACGACGCCCGCGGCCGCAGGCAGCGCGGCGGGCAGCAGCACCTCGGGACTGGCCGGTTCGGCCTCGGTCGGCACGATGTCGCGCTTGTCCGCGAAGGCGCCCCACAGCAGCCGCAGGCTGTAGGCGACGGTGAGCATCGAGCCGACCACCAGCACCGCGTCCACCAGCGGTTCCGGGCCGGAACCGCCGAGGTAGGCGCTGAACGCCGCCTCCTTGCCGACGAAGCCGAGCATCGGCGGCAGCCCCGCCATCGACGCCGCGCCCAGCATCGCGATCATCGCCAGCCACGGCATCCGGCGGCCCAGCCCGGACAGCTCGCGGATGTCGCGGGTGCCTGCCTGGTGGTCGATGATGCCGACGACCAGGAACAACGTCGCCTTGAACAGGCCGTGGGCCAGCAGCATCGCGGTCCCGGCGACCGCCGCGGTGTAGGTGCCGGTGCCGAGCAGCACCATCAGGAAGCCGAGCTGGCTGACCGTGCCGTAGGCGAGCAGCTTCTTCAGGTCGTACTCGTGCAGCGCCCGCCAGCCGCCCATCAGCATGGTGGCCAGGCCGAACACCACGGTCGGCAGCCACCACTGCGGCACGCCCGCGAACACCGGCCCCAGCCGGGCCACCAGGAACACACCGGCCTTGACCATCGACGCGGCGTGCAGGTAGGCGCTGATCGGCGTCGGCGCCACCATCGCGGCGGGCAACCAGTTGTGGAACGGCACCTGCGCGGACTTGGTGAACGCGCCGACCAGGATCAGCACCGCGGCCACCGCGACCGGCGTGCCGCCGGGCGGGTTCGCGATCAGCTCGGAGATCCGGTAGGTGCCCGCGGACTCGCCGAGCACGACGAAGCCCAGCAGCATCACCAGTCCGCCCAGGCTGGTGATCATCAGGGCCTGCAGCGCGGACCGCCGCGACTCGCGGCTGATCCCGGCCTGCCCGACCAGCAGGAACGAGCAGATCGTGGTCAGTTCCCAGAAGACGTAGACGGTGATCAGGTCGTCGGCGAAGACCAGCCCCAGCATCGCGCCGGCGAAGGCCAGCAGCAGCGGCGCGGACCGCCGCGCGTCGCCCCCGCCGCGGCTGAAGTACGCGTCGGAGTAGATCAGCACCAGCGAGCCGATGCCGGCGACCAGCACCGTCATCAGCAGCCCGAGCGCGTCCAGCCGGAAGCTGAGCTCCAGCCCGATCAGCGGCGCCCACGCGACCGTCTCGGTGATCACCTGCCCGGTCAGCACCGGTTGCGCCTGCGCCAGCACCCAGACCAGCGCTGCGGCCGGTGGCACTGCCGCGGTCAGGAACGCGGCTCGGGTGCTGCGCCGCGCGAGGAACGGGAGCGCCAGAGCAGCCAGCAGGTGCACGATGACGAACGCGAGCAAGGGCACCTCCTCGACGACGATTGGTCGTGGTCACCCGGACCCGCCGACTCCCGACCACCGGGATTGTTCGTCACCGTTCACGCAGTCGCACCGCGACGATCGACGTCGCGCCAGTGCAACCGCTGCGCATATCGGCTTGAGGAAGGCTCGGGCCACCGATGTACAGCGAGGTCCGATCGGAGCCCAACTTATCCGAAACGTACGAGTTCGGGCCAGTCAGCTCCGGAGGGCATATTGGCCGATGGGAGGCCGTTTTTCGTTGCGACGAAATGACCTTTGGCGGCATCGGGGGTGCCGCCGGGGCGACCGTCGGCGTGGGATAGTTCACTTTTCGTAACGCCGATGCGGATACCGCGGGTGATCGTCGCGGCGAGTCCGGTAATCATCGCAGCTGAGCAACGATCCTCACCGGTTCCGCCAATGCCGGGCCGTCGACCATGGAAAATATGGCCGTGCCCACGGATAGCTACGAACCCGACACCCTGGCCGGCGCCGGGCGGTTAATCGGGAACCGGTACCGCTTGGACAGCAAGCTCGGCGGCGGTGCGATGGGCACCGTGTGGTCCGGCACCGACGAGCTGCTGCGGCGGCAGGTGGCGGTCAAGGAGGTCAAACTCCCGCCGGGGATGCCGGACGCGGAGGCCGCCGAGTTGCGCGAGCGCGCGCTCCGGGAAGCCCGCGCCATCGCCGTCCTGTCGCATCCCAACGTCGTGACGCTCTACGACGTGGCGCGCGAGGACGGCGAGCCGTTCGTGGTCATGGAGCTCGTACCGTCGCAGAGCCTCGCCGCGATCCTCAGCAAGCACGGTGCTCTCGACGACCACCAGCTGGCGGTGATCGCCGACGGCGTCGCCGCCGGGCTGGAGGCCGCGCACCGGGCGGGCATCGTGCACCGCGACGTCAAGCCCGGGAACGTGCTGATCGGCGACGACGGCCGGATCAAGGTCAGCGACTTCGGGATCTCCCGCAACATCGCCGAGCACACCCTCACCAGCACCGGCATCCTGCTCGGCACCCCGGCGTTCATCGCCCCGGAGGTCGCCGCGGGCCAGGGCGTGACCGCCGTCGCCGACCTGTGGGGGCTCGGCGCGACGATGTTCGCCGCGGCCGAGGGACGCACGCCCTACGACGTCAGCAACGACCCGCTGGCCACCGTGACCGAGGTGGTGCGCGGCCCCGTGCCGGTGGCCACCCGGCCCGGTCCGATCGGCGACATCATCCGCGGCCTGATGGTCAAGGACCCGTCGCAGCGGATGCCGCTGACCGAGGCGCGCCGCCGGATCCAGCGCCTGCTGCCCGAGCCCGGCGTCCGCCCCTTCTCGATGCTGCTGGACCCGGACGCGCCGACGGTGAAGGTGCGGCACCAGGTGTCGCCCCCGTCGGCGCCGAAGCCCGCACCCGCGCCGGATTCGGCTCCCCTGGCCAGCAATCCCGGCCTACCGCCGTTCGCGTTGAAAGAGCCGCCGCCGCAGCCGCGCCGCACATCGCCGCTGGCGGTGCTCGCGCTCGGCGTCGCCGCGGTCGTGCTCTTCGCCGCCGCGCTCGCCGGCGGCTTCGCCGCGACCCGGGTGATCGCGGGCAAGCCGGTGCTGCGGGAAGCCGCGACGCCGGAGGTCGAGCCCGCACCGCCGGCGGTGCGCCTGAACCTGACCGAGCACAACAACGTCGCGAAGCACACCGCCGCGCCGAGCGGTGGCGAGTTCACCATCATGGCTCCGAGCGATCCCGGCTGGCGGCTGTTCATCAGCGAGCGCAACGACTTCGCCAACAGCGCGGTCGTGTCCTTCGTGTCCCCGGACGGCACCACCGAGATCGCCGTCCAGCGCTACGGCAGCTTCTTCGACGCCGGCTACGAGTTCTCGGACTACGAGAACGAGCTGCGGAAGTCCGGTGCGGGCCAGGATCACGCGGTGACCGTCGAGTCCAGCTCCCCCGACGGCAGCAACCGGCAGCGGCTGGAGTACGCGACGGTCGAGAAGTCCAAGTTCAGCCAGCTGGGCCCGGAGCGGCGAGTCAGCACCGCGGCGGAGCTGAGCCGCCACGGCAACGACCTGTGGATCGTGCGGGTGACGGTGCCGGGCAGCCACGCGCCGACCGGCGAACTCGATCAGATCCAGGGCAGCCTGCGGACCAGCTAGCCGTGGAAACGGGTTCCACGTGCTCGTGCGGTGAACGGGCTTCGTCCTGGCCTGGTACGGACTAAGCTGCGCGAGCGTGACCTCTACGACTGCTTCCGACCCTTCCGCCGCTGCGCAGGCGGCCGCCGCCAAGCTCGCCGAGATCACCGGCGCCGACCGCCACGACCTGGTGGTCGTGCTCGGTTCCGGCTGGCAACCCGCCGCCGAGGAGATCGGCCGGCCCACCACCGAGCTGAGCATGGCCGACCTGCCGGGCTTCGCCGCGCCGGGCGCGATCGGGCACAGCGGCAAGATCTGGTCGTTGCAGGTGGGCGACAAGCGGGCGATGGTCATGCTCGGACGGACGCACCTGTACGAGGGCAAGGGCATCGATCCGGTGGCGCACGGCGTGCGGACCGCGATCGCCGCCGGCTGCCGGGCGGTCGTGCTCACCAACGCCGCCGGCGGGATCCGCGAGGGCATGCAGGTCGGTCAGCCCGTGCTGATCAGCGACCACGTCAACATGACCGCGCGGTCGCCGCTGGTCGGCGCGAACTTCGTGGACCTCACCGACCTGTACTCGCCGCGGCTGCGGGAACTGGCCCGCAGCATCGATCCCTCGCTGGAGGAAGGCGTGTACGCCGGCCTGCCGGGCCCGCACTTCGAGACGCCGGCGGAGATCCGGATGCTGCGCGGGCTCGGCGTCGATCTGGTCGGGATGTCGACCGTGCTGGAGGCCATCGCGGCCCGCGCCGAGGGCGCCGAGGTGTTCGGGCTGTCGCTGGTGACGAACCTGGCCGCCGGGTTGAGCGGGCAGCCGCTGAACCACCAGGAGGTCCTGGACGCCGGTCGCGCCTCGGCCAGCCGGATGGGCAAGCTGCTGCGTTCGCTGGTCGAGGCTGCGTGAGCGCGGCCCTTGCCTCGCGCGTGGCCAGGTGCTGAAGTCGGCGTGATGATTGTGGTCGTGAGCGGTTTTGGTTGCTGCAGCAGTCGTTTGAGATGTGGTGGCGTGCGAGTGCGGTAGGGCGGGTTGTTGTCTTTGAAGCGGCGCAGCCGCTTAGCCCACCCTCGCGGCTTGCACCGCCGCGGGTTCTCAGGCGTCTTCTCGCGAGGACAGCCCCGACGTGGTGAATTGGTCATTCATGATGTCGGGGATCCCACAGCGAGAAGACACCTGTAACTCCCGCAGGGGGGCCGCCACCCGCACCGCCACGCAGAACAAGCCTGGAAACAAGCTCTTCAGGAGGCGACGTGACGCTCGACGCGCAGCCGCGCGAGGCCGCCCGGCAGTGGATCGCCGGGGACGTGGACCCGCGGACCCGGGCCGAGCTGCAGGCGCTGGTCGACGCCGACGACCCGGAGCTCGCGGACCGGATGTCCGGCATGCCGCAGTTCGGCACCGCCGGCCTGCGCGCGGCGGTGCGCGCGGGCTCGAACGGGATGAACCGCGCCGTGGTCGTGCGCACGACCGCCGGCGTGGCGGCGTGGTTGGCCGAGCGCGGTCACGGCGGCGGTGTCGTCGTGGTCGGTCGCGATGCGCGGCACGGCTCGGAGGACTTCGCGGCCGACGCCGCAGGGGTGCTGGCGGCCGCCGGTTTCGAAGTGCGGATGCTGCCCGAGCCGCTGCCGACGCCGGTGCTGGCGCACGCCGCACGCGCGCTGGACGCCGTCGCGGGCATCCAGATCACCGCTTCGCACAATCCGCCGCAGGACAACGGGTACAAGCTGTACCTGCGGGGCGGCATCCACCTGGTGAGCCCCGTCGACACCGAGATCGAGGCGGCGATCGCCGCGACTCCGGCGGCGAACGCGGTGCCGCGCAAGGAAAGCTGGTCGATCCACGACTCCGCCCTGGGCGACTACCTCGCGCGGGTTGCGACGCTGCCGCGCGGCGACGCGCGAACGCTGCGGATCGCGGCGACCGCGTTGCACGGCGTCGGCGCGCAGACGCTGCGGCAGGCGCTGCATCGCGCCGGTTTCGACGACGTGCATCTCGTTGCGTCCCAGGAGAAACCGGATCCGGACTTCCCCACCGTCGGCTTCCCGAACCCGGAGGAACCGGGGGCGACCGACGAGCTGCTGGCGCTGGCCGCCGAGATCGGCGCGGACCTGGCGATCGCGCTCGACCCGGACGCCGACCGGTGCGCGCTCGGCGTCCGGGAGGACGGCGCCTGGCGGATGCTGCGCGGCGACGAGACCGGCGTCCTGCTCGCCCAGCACATCTTGTCCACTGTGGATAAATCGGCCGATCCGCTGGTGGCGACGACGATCGTGTCCGCGACCATGCTGCGTTCGATCGCCGCCGAGTTCGGCGTGCGCTACGACGAGACGCTGACCGGCTTCAAGTGGCTCGTGCGCGCCGGTGACGGCGCCGGAACCGGCCTGGTCTACGCCTACGAGGAGGCGCTCGGGCACTGCGTCGACCCGGATGCCGTGCGCGACAAGGACGGCATCTCCACCGCCGTCCTGGGCAGCGACCTGGCCGCCACCCTGAAGGCGTCCGGGAGCGGCCTGCCGGAGCTGCTCGACGCCCTGTCCGCGAAGCACGGCGTGCACCAGACCGGCCAGGTCTCCGTGCGCGTCACGGACCTGAGCGTGATCCCGCGCATCATGCAGCGGCTCCGCGAGCGGCCGCCGACCAGCCTCGCGGCGACCACTGTGGACGTCGAGGACCTGTTGCCGGACACCGATGCGCTGGTGATCACCGGCGCGGGCGGGCTCCGGGTCGTCATCCGCCCGTCCGGCACCGAACCCAAGCTCAAGTGCTACCTGCAGGTCGTCGAGCACGCCGGCGAACTCCCGCTGGCGGCGGCGAAGCAGCGGGCCGCGGACCGGCTCGACGCGCTGAAGCGGGCGGTTTCCGACCTGGTGCGGGAGGACTGACGATGCCGAGGCTGCTGATCGTGCACCACACGCCGTCGCCGGGCATGCAGGCGATGTTCGAGAAGGTCGTCGCGGGCGCCACGACCGACGAGATCGAGGGCGTCGAAGTGGTGCGGCGACCGGCGTTGAGCGCCACGGCCAGCGACGTCCTGGAAGCCGACGGTTACCTGCTCGGCACGCCGGCGAACCTCGGCTACATCAGCGGCGCGCTCAAGCACTTCTTCGACACGATCTACTACCCGTGCCTGGATTCGACGATCGGCCGGCCGTACGGCTGCTACGTGCACGGCAACGAGGGCGTGGAGGGCGCGCTGCGCGCGATCCGGTCGATCACGACCGGCCTGTCGTGGCAGCAGGTCGCGGAACCGGTCACCGTGCTCGGCCAGCCGGACAAGGACGCGCTGGAGGCGTGCTGGGAGCTCGGGGCGACCGTCGCGGCCGGGCTGATGCCCTGAACGGCGTATCCACCCATCGCGGAGGGTGACGCCCAGCCGGGGTGGCCGAGCGCCGTTTTCGCGCGAAAACGGCGCTCGCCACGCGTGGGAGGTGACGGTTTCGCGCGAAAACGGCGCGCTCGCGACCAACCCCAGTTGATCTTGGTCGACACGACCGGAGTAATCTGATCGTGTCGTCGGGGCGCGCCCCTTGACGACAGCTGGGCGCCCTGGACAAAGCCCGCCTTCCCTCATCAACGTGCGATGCCCAGGGCGCCCCGCACCTTGCGCATGGTAATCGGCCGACCGGTCCGACCAGCTCAGCAGGCCGATCCGGGGGAACTGAGCAGGCCCTCCGGCAGCATTTGGACCGCCGGAGGGGTTACCCTGCGACAGTGAGTGAGGAAGCGATCCGACTCGAACTCGACGACTCCGGCGTCTCCGTGGATCTCCCACAGCCCCCCGGTCCGCAGGATCAGGTTCAGGGCGTTCCGTACCGACCTGTCGAGTTCCGCGACGACGACCTACCAGCCGCCCTGGAGCGGTCCGCCCAATGGCTTCGCGAGGCCCAGAACTGGCTGGGTGAACCCATCGATGTCATCGCAGTCCACCTGGACTACGACGATCGCGAAGGTTCGCCCTACTACGACCTCAAATTGCTCTGCAACGAAGAGGACCTGGCAGGCGCACCGATTGCCATGAGGAAGCTCGAGAGCGGAGCCGTCGGCTAGGGCCTGGTAGCGGCGCTCCCGCGTGGTCGGCCGGCCACCGCGAGCAAGTGCCGGAACAACGATCTCGGCCGAAGACCGAACGAATTGAGCGCGATGGCCCGCCCGGACTCCCGGGCGGGCCATCGCCGTTCCGGGCCCGTCGCCGCGAATCTTCCCGCACACCAAGGGTTTGCGGCGCGGCCAGGTCAGATCTTGGGCTTGGCCCAGCGCTCCAGGTGATCCGCCACCTCGGGGAGCTCCCGCTGGTCGCGGCCGACCTCGCGGACCAGCACCAGCGCCTCGTCGTCGTCGGCCTCCACCCACCAGCCGTTCACGTCGCACATCGCCACCGCGGCCACCCAAGCCAGCCGCCAGTTGCCGCCGGCCAGCGGCCGGGTGCGCACGATCGAATCCAGCAGCGCCGCCGACTTCAGCCACAGGGTCTCGTACGCCGGCACCCCGAGGACCTCCGCGCGCGGCCGGTACGCCGCCGCGTCGAGCAATCCGCTGTCCCGCACCAGCAGGTCGCCGTCGGACACCGCGGTCGCGAGCAGGAGCAGATCGGACGTGTCGAGATATACGGTCACCGGTCAATAGTCGATCATGAAGGGCCGAGCTTGTCCAACAATCCCCGATATCGCGGCAGAACGCGCTGCATCACGTCGTCCAGCTGCTGTTCCTTCTGCTGGCGCGCCCAGCGTTCGGCCAGCGCACTGCGCACGACCTCCTGCTTGGACCGCCCCTCGACCGCCGCCAGCTCGGCGAGCCGCCGGTTCTCTTCCTCGGTCAGACGCAAGGTCATGGCCATGCGGTAGATGGTATCGCGCTGATACCACCCGAGAAAGGCGCTACTTTCGGTCAATGGCGAGACCGCGAGCGCACGACGAAGCCCTCCGCACCCGCCTGCTGGACCGGGCCGGCGAGCTGCTGTCCGCGCACGGCCCGGAGGGGCTGAGCCTGCGGCGCCTCGCCGCGGACGTGGGCACCTCGACCACCGCGGTGTACTCGCTGTTCGGCGGCAAGCCGGGGCTGGTCCGCGAGCTGTACGTGGAGGGCTTCCAGCGGCTGTGCGACCGGATGGAGCGGGTGTCGCGCACCGGCGATGCGGCGCAGGACCTGACCGCGCTGGGCCACGCCTACCGGGACAGCGCACTGGCCAACCGGCACTTCTACTCGATCATGTTCGGGCACGCGGTGCCCGACTTCACGCCCGACGAGCAGGCGTGGGAACAGGCGCTGCGCAGCATCGAGCCGCTGCGGGAGGCGATCGCCAAGGGCATCGAGGCCGGAGAGCTGATCGACGCCGATCCGGCGGAGGTCGTCTTCGCCGCGTGGGCGCTGGTGCACGGCCTCGTCTCGCTGGAGCTGAGCGGTTCGGCACCGGCCGAAGACGAAGGCAGCGCCCGCTATGAGCGGGCGCTGCGCAACGGTTTTGCGGGTTGGAGGCGCTGACCCCGAGCGACGGGGGAGTTTCCTCGGGGCCAGCGCGTCGTGCGTGGCCTTGGCCGGCGGCCATGACCACCCACGACTGCTTCGGGATTCCGTCGGTTTTCTCTTCGAAGCGGCGCAGCCGCTTAGCCCACCCTCGCAGCTCGCACCGCCGCGGGTTCTCAACGGTGTCCTGCGGGGACACCCCGCACCCCGGGCTATCTCGCGAGGACAGCCCCAGCGCCGTGCATTGGTCGGGGATCCCGGAGTCGAGAAGACTTCCGAGGTTCCGCTACCCGCACCGCTATGCGAGCTGCGTTGAAACAGTCCTCAGCCGAGGGCCTTGTGGATGGCGGTCATCAGCTCGCCTTCAGGCGTGTCGCCGTCCATCGACCACACCATCGCGCCGCCGAGTCCCTGCTGCTTGAGGTACTCGACCTTGCGGGTGATCTCGGTCGCGTCGTCGAAGGTCCAGAACGTGGTTCCGTCGTAGATCCAGGCGTGACCGGCCTTCTCGTCGCGGTGCAGGGCGAACGAACCGGCCTTGGCCTTGAGCAGCTTGTAGTCCTCGATGCCGGCCTCGTACTTGGCCGGGGCGGGACCGGTCGAGGTCTGGAACAGGCCGTTGTTCTGGTTCTGCACGCCGGTCCAGCCGCGGCCGTAGAAGGGCACGCCGAGCACCATCTTGTCGTTCGGCGCCCCGGCGGTGCGCCAGGCGTTGATCGTCTGGTCGATGCTCCACTTCTCCGGCGACGGGTCGCCCTCCGGGCTGTAGATCGCCGACTGGTGGTTCGTCGTCGGCTCGTAGGCACCATGCAGGTCGTAGCCCTGGATCGTGCCGAAGGTGAGCAGGTCGAAGACCTTCGGCACCTCGTAGCCGGCCTCGATCTTCTTCGGATCGGCGGGCAGGAACGCGCTGATGTCGTAGGTCTTGCCGAGCTCCTGGCCGGCGGCGTCGAGCTGGGTGCGCCATTCCTGCAGCAGCGCGGTGTAGTTCTGCTTGTCGGCCGGGTCGACGACGTTGCCGGGGCCGCCCTCGGAGGCGGGCCACTCCCAGTCGAGGTCGACGCCGTCGAAGATGCCCGCGGCGACGCCGTCCCCGCCCTGCGGCTCGCCGATCTTCGGCAAGTTGCCGCGGATCCACATGTCGATGCAGGACTTGACGTGCGCGGCGCGGGATTCGGGGGTCGCCGCGGCCGCGTGGAAGTTCTTCGACCAGGTCCAGCCGCCGAAGGAGATGTAGACCTTCAGCCCGGGGTACTTCGCCTTGAGCTGCTTGAGCTGGTTGAGGTTGCCCGCCAGCGGCTGGTCGTAGGCGTCGGCCGTGCCGTTGACGGTCTGCTCGGCGGTGAAGCGGCGCTGGTAGTCGGCCCAGGCGTCGCCTTCGCCTGCCTGGTTGACCTGGAAGCACTTGCCGCCGGCGTCGAGGTTGCCGAAGGCGTAGTTGAGGTGCGTCAGCTGACCGGCGGCACCGGAGGTGTCGAGGTTCTTGACGAAGTAGTTGCGGTCGTAGATCGACCACTGGGTGAAGTAGCCGACTTTGCGGGCGGCGGCCTGGGGTTGGGGGTCGGCCGGGGTGTCGGAGGCCCCGGCCGGGGCGGCCAGCGCGGGCAGCCCCAGGGCGAGGATCGAGGCGAGCAGCACCGGCAGCCGGAACGGGAAGCTGCGTCGTCGAAGGGACATGGCGACTCCTGCGTCATCGGGGGGATCGCTCAATGTGGTATAGACCATATTCGGATCAGGTCTAGACCAGGTAGCGCCTGTTCGGCCCAATAACGCTGCTGCGAGCGGTCGCGAGCGGGAAGTGAAAATCCGGGTAAGAACCGGGATTTTCCCGAATCCCGGCCCCGGAACGACGTTTCAGCTGGTCACGGGCCGTGAGTCTTTTGTGCTGCTATAACGACCCACAAGACTCACGGCCCCGTGCCTGCGGAAACACCACTCCGCACTCCGTGGAATTACACCGCGCCGTATTCGCGGTCCCCCGCGTCGCCGAGGCCGGGGACGATGAATCCCGACTCGTTGAGGCGTTCGTCCACGCTCGCAGTCACCACCCGCACCGGCAGGCCGGACTCCTCCAGCCGGCGCACGCCCTCCGGGGCGGCCAGCGTGCAGATCGCCGTGACATCGGTGGCGCCGCGGTCGGTCAGCAGGCTGATCGTGTGCACCATCGAGCCGCCGGTGGCCAGCATCGGGTCCAGCACCAGCACCGGGCGGTCGGACAGGTCGGCGGGCAGCGATTCGAGGTACGGCGTGGGCTGCAGCGTCTCCTCATCCCTGGCCAGGCCGACGAAGCCCATCTGCGCCTCCGGGATCAGCCGGTGCGCCTGGTCGGCCATGCCGAGACCGGCCCGCAGCACCGGCACCAGCAGCGGCGGGTTCGCCAGCCGGTAGCCGTTGGTGCGCGCCACCGGGGTGTGGATCGGCTCCACCGCGACCTCGGCGTCCCGCGTCGCCTCGTAGATGAGCATCAGCGTGAGCTCCTGCAGCGCGGCGCGGAACGCGGCGCTGTTGGTGCGCGCATCGCGCATTGTGGACAGCCTTGCCTTCACGAGGGGGTGGTCCACGACCCGAACGTCCATGACCGACAACAGTAACCGCCCGCATCGCGAAGCACGTTGCCGCTGCTCAACAACGTGTCGCCGGTCGCACGGCCGCCGCCGGGCGTCAGCCCTCCGCAAGTTCCATTGAAATCGAAGGTTCGATTTCAATGGAACTTGCGGGTTGTCCACAGTCGCCGGTGCGTCGTGACCCGACACACCGGGGGATGTGGACAACTTCTTCGATTTCAATGGAAATCGGACCTTCGATTTCCATTGAAATTGCGTCACACCGAGTCGGCGGCGTGGGCGGCGATGCCTCGGACGAGGATGTCGAGGCCGAACTCGAAGCGCTCGTCCTCGTCGCCGGACATCAGCGCCGGGAGGAGGGCGACGATCGCCGGGAACCGCTCCGCCGGGAGCTCCGCGAAGTACCGCCCGATCATCTCCATCCGCTCGCCCCGCTCCGCGTCGCTGAGGCCGAAGTCCGCGCTGCGCTCCATGGCGACCGCCGTGGCGAACAGGGCGAGGGTGTCGACGGAGAACGCCACCACGCGGTCGGAGAATCCGGCCGAGCGGAGGATGGCCATCATCGCCTCGGAGACGATCAGCGCGTTCGGCCCGGCCGGCGCCGGGGTGCGCATCACGACCTGGGCGATGCCCGGGTGCGCCGTGAGCACCTCGACCTGCTGGCGGATCAGGTCCTTGAGCGTCTCCTGCCACTTCTCCGGATCGAGCTCCGGCACCCGGATCTCGCCGATCACGAGGTCGAGCATCAGCTCGTGCAGTTCGTCCTTGTTGCGGACGTAGGCGTAGAGCGAGGCCGCGCCGGTGCCGAGCCGCTGCGCAACCTTCCGCATGCTCACGGCGTCCAGGCCTTCGCTGTCGAGCAGTTCGAGCGCGGTGCGCACGATCAGCTCCAGGCTCAGCGGCCGTTTCGCCGCCCGGTCTCGCACGGCGCGCTGCTGCCAGGGCGGAACCGGCAGGGACATCGTTCACCACTTTCTCGATCGGCGCTTCGAACACCGTACTTGACGCGAACACTGTTCGCGAGTAGAACATCGTTCGTCAGTCACGAACACCGTTCGCACGAGGGGTCACCGATGCCCGAACGAACTCCAGTCCTGATCGTCGGCGCCGGGCTGTCCGGCCTGTCGACCGCCGTTTTCCTGGGCCTGCACGGCACGTCGTCGCTGGTGGTGGAGCGCCACCCGGGCACCTCCACCCACCCGAAGGCGCGAGGTCAGCAGAACCACGCGATGGAGGCGCTCCGCCTCGTCGGCCTCGAATCCGCCATGCTCGACGCGTCGCCCAAGAGCCAGGGGTTCCTGCTGCGCATAGCGCAAAGCGCGAGCGGCCCGGTGTTCCGCGAGATCCTGCACGACACCTTCGTGCCGCTCGACCACCTGACGCCGGCGAGGTCGGCCGACGCCAGCCAGGCGAGCGCGGAGCGCATCCTGGCCGAGCGCGCCCGCGAACTGGGCGCCGAGATCCGCTTCTCCACCCGGCTGGATTCCTTCGAGCAGGACGAGAACGGCGTCCGCGCGGTGCTCGCCGACACCACCGGAACCCGCGAGGTGCACGCCGACTACCTGGTCGCCGCCGACGGCCACCGCAGCCCGATCCGCGAGCGGCTCGGCATCGGCACCCACGGCCGGGGCGCCCTCGGGCACTCGATCCACTGGCTGGTCCGCGCCGACCTGTCGGCCGTCGTCGGCGATCGCCTGGTCATGTACTACCTGCAGAACCCGGAGCTGTCCGGCGGCAACGGCGTGGTGGTCAGCACCGATCACCCGGACCAGTTCGTGGTCGGCGTCGGCTACGACCCGGCGCACGAGGAGCCGGCGGACTTCACCGAGGAGCGGAGCCTGGCGCAGATCCGGCTGGCCACCGGCGTGCCCGAGCTCGACGTCGAGATCCTCGCGACGGACAGCACGGTGACGACCATGCAGGTGGCCGACCGGTTCAGCGCCGGCCGGGTGCACCTGGTCGGCGACGCCGCGCACACCATGCCGCCGCACGGCGGAATGGGCGGCAACACCGCCGTGATGGACGGCTTCTACCTGGCGTGGAAGCTCGCGGCGGTGCTCCGCGGCGAGGCCGGGCCGGGACTGCTCGACAGCCACGACGCGGAGCGGCGGCCGGTGGGCGAGCTGGTCGCGGAGAACCAGTTCCGGAACGCCATCGTGCGCAACCGGCCCGACCTGGCCCGGGAAGGCGACGCGCCGCCGATCGAGGACCCGGCCGTGCTGCTGTTCGGGTACCGGCACAACGGCGCGGTCGTCCGGGAACCCAGCGACGAGGGCGAGCTCCTGGAGGACGCGACCAGCCCGACGGGTCGCCCGGGTTCGCGCGCCCCGCACGTCCGACTGTCCACTCCGGACGGAGAGATGTCCACGATCGACCTGTTCGGCCGGGGTTTCGTGCTGCTGACCGGATCGGGAGCGTGGGCCGGGGCCGCCGCGGAGGTCGCCACCGCGCTGGGGGTCCGGCTGGAACCGCAGCTGATCGGCGGCGAGGTGACCGGCGACTGGACCGGGCCGTACGGGATCGGCGCGGACGGGGCGGTGCTGGTTCGCCCGGACCGCTTCATCGCCTGGCGCAGCCGAGGCCCCGGCACCGCCGCCGATCTGGAGAAGGCGCTCCGCACCATCCTCGACCGCTGAACGCCGCGCGGGTGTGCAGTTTCAATTGAAACTGCACACCCATCAGCTCGGAGCGCGGTTCGCGGCCAGTTCGCCGAGGAGTTTCCAGGTCCGGCGCTCGTCGGCCGCAGAACCGATCGCGGTCTGGGTGTAGACGAGCTCGGTCGCGCCCGCCTCGAAGTACTCTGCCACCTGCTTCGCGATCGACTCCTCGTCCCCGATCGCGACCAGGTCGGCGGGGTTGCCGATCCCCTCGCGGTCCAGCGCCGCGCGGTAGGACGGAATGGTCCCGTAGTAGGCCATGTTCTCCTCGGCGCGAGCCCGGGCGCCCGCCACGTCGGAGGTCACCACGCCGGAGACGATCACGGCGATCCTGGGCTCCGGCCGCCCGGCGGCTTCGGCGTAGCGGCGGATGGTGGGGACGGTGTACTCGGCCAGCGTCCGCGGCCCGGACAGGATCGGCAGCGCGCCATCGGCGAGTTCGGCCGCGGCGCGCAGGGTCAGATCACCGGCCGCCGCCACCAGCACCGGCACTCGCGGCCGGGCTCCGGGCACGCTCGCGGGGAGCGTCGTCCTGGCGACCAGTGTTTCCCCGCTCAGGTCCACCGAGCCCGATTCGAGCAGCTCGCGCAACGCCGCGAGGTATTCGCGCAGGTGGCGAATCCTGGGATGCGGGGCGATCCCGTAGGTCTGCTCGACGAACGACTTGATCGACAACCCGACGCCGAGCGTGAAGCGTCCGTGGCCGGCGGCCTGCGCCGTCTGGGCCTGCATCGAGAGGGCGATCGGGTGCCGCGGGTAGATCGGCACGACCGCGGTGCCGACGTCGATTCCCGGGACTTCGCGCGCGGCGAGCGCGGCCACCGTGATCGCGTCGTGGTCGAAACGCTGGGTGAACCAGGCCGACGTCAGCCCGTCGGCGGCGAGCTCTTTCACCTGGTCGATGAGGGCGTCCACGGAGTTCGCTTCGCCGGAGAGCGAGGTGTGGTCGGTGGGCAGGGCTACGCCGATGCGCATTCGCGTGCTCCAATCGGTTCCGGAGCAGAAAGCTTAACCCGGTTAGAAAATTAACCGAGTTGGAGATCGTGCTAGCCTCGGTGGCGTGGAACGAGCCGGACTCCGGGAACGGAAGAAGCAGCGGACCCGCACGGCTATCGCGGACGCGGCGATCGCGATGTTCCTCGAATCCGGTTTCGACGCGGTGTCCTGCGCCGACGTCGCCGAGCGGGCCGAGGTGTCGAAACCGACCCTGTTCAAGTACTTCCCGGCCAAGGAAGACCTGGTGCTGCACCGCATCGCCGACCACGAGGGCGACGCGGCAGCCGTGGTCCGGGACCGGGCGGCGGGCGAAGACCCGCTCGCCGCGCTGCGGCGGCACTACCTGGTGGCGCTCGCCGCGCGCGATCCGATCACCGGGCTGAACGACAGCCCGGAAGTCCAGGGCCTCCACCGGTTGATCAACGGCACGCCCAGCCTGTCGGCCCGCATGCTCGGTTTCGCGGAGAGGAGGGCCGAAGCACTGGCGGAGGCGCTCGTCGAAGCCGGCGCGCCTGCGGGCATCGCGACCCGCATCGCAGCGCACCAAGTGGTCACGGCGCTCCGAGTGCTCGCCGAGGAGAACGTCCGCCAGGTTGCCGGCGGCCGCTCCCCCGACGAGCTCCACCCGGAGGCCGTCGCAGCCGCCGAGTGCGCCTTCGACATGCTGCGCACCGGCATCTGCGGCTCCGTGTCGTGAGCGGTTGTGGTCGTCATGGCGACCACAGCCGCTCACGACGCCTGGGGCTCACGGGTGCAGGACGACCTTGGTGTATCCCTCGATCCGCTGGTCGAACTTGCGGTAGGCGTCCGGGGCCTCCGTGAGGGACAGCTCGTGCGAGACGACGAAGCTGGGCTTGGCCCGGCCCGCGATGATCATGTCGCGCAGCTGCCGGTTGTAGCGCTTCACGTTGCACTGCCCGGTGCCGATGACCTGGCCCTTCTCGAACATCCGGCCGACCGAGACGAGCAGCATCCCCTTCTTCGCCTCCTCGTTGGGCCCACCGGGATCGGCCGGCACGTACAGGCCGGGCACGCCGAGCCGTCCGGTCGGGCGGACCGTCTCGATCAGCGAGTTCAGCACGATGGCCGGCTCCTCCTTCGAGCCGTCGCCCACCTGCGCCTGGTAGCCGACCGCGTCGACACCCTTGTCGGTGCCCTCGCTGCCGGTCTGCTCCTTGATCATCTCGACCGGGTCGCCCGCGGAGAAGTCGATCGGGATCGCCCCGATCTCCTCCGCCTTGGCCAGCCGCTCCGGCACCCGGTCGACGCAGAACACCCGCGCCGCACCACGCAGCAGCGCCGAGTAGGCGGCCATCAGCCCGACCGGTCCCGCCCCGTACACGACGACGCTCTCGCCCGGCGAGACCTGCGCGAGCTCGCAGCCGTGGTAGCCGGTCGGGAAGATGTCGGCCAGCAGCACGAAGTCGGCCTCGTGGCTGCCGTCGGCCGGCAACTTCAGGCAGTTGAAGTCGGCGAACGGCACCCTCAGGTACTCGGCCTGCCCGCCGGTGTACGGCCCCATCGCGACGTAGCCGTAGGCGCCGCCGGCGAAGCCGGGGTTGACGGTCAGGCAGAAGCCGGTGTTGCCCGCCATGCAGTTCTTGCAGAAACCACAGGCCACGTTGAACGGCATCACGACCCGGTCGCCGCGGTTCAGGCCGGCCACGCCGGAGCCGGTCTCCTCGATGATGCCCATGTTCTCGTGCCCGAACACGATGCCCGGTTCGGCGGCCGTCCGGCCCTCGTACATGTGCAGGTCGGAGCCGCAGATCGCGGTCGAGGTGATCCGCACGATCACGTCGTTGGGGTGCTGGATCGTCGGCCGGTCCACCTCGTTGATCGCGACCGAGAAGGGCTCCTGGTACACGACTGCCTTCATCGTTGACCACCTCCGAGTGGAAGACGCGCGAATTCCATCTGGCTGCCGACCAGGGATTACCCCGTTCGGGAAGCCCCAAGACACTGACGGGCGTCACCCGAACGAGGGCCGTGCGCGGAGTTGCCGGACCAGGCCCGGTGGGACCGAACGGCGGTAGTTGGCGCCCGGCCGGTTCCGACAGGATGGGGATCCGCCGCCGACGGACTGAAGGGAGTCGTTGTGCGGCGTCGTTCTTTTCTCCGTGCTGCCGTGATCGGTGGCGGTGTTGCCGCCTTCTCCGGCGGGTTGTGGACCGGAGCAGCGGTGGGCGGACCGATCCGCCGGGTGGCCGAGAGCCCTTACGGGCCGCTGCTTCCGGCTGATGACAACGGGATCGAACTGCCCGAAGGATTCACCAGCCGCATCATCGCGCGGTCCGGCGAGAGCGTCGAAGGAACGTCCTACACCTGGCACGACGCGCCCGACGGCGGGGCCTGCTTCGTCGACGGCGACGGCTGGATCTACGTGTCCAACTCCGAGATCGAGCCGGGCGGCGGCGTCGGCGCGGTCCGGTTCGACTCCGGCGGCGGCATCGCCGACGCCTACCGCATCCTGGACGACACGCGGCGCAACTGCGCCGGTGGGGCGACACCGTGGAACACCTGGCTCTCCTGCGAGGAAGTCGGCTACGGGTACGTGTTCGAGACCGATCCGTGGGGCGCGAAGGACGCGGTGCGGCGGGACGCGATGGGCAAGTTCAACCACGAGGCCGCGGCCTGCGACCCGGTGCGCAAGGTCATCTACCTGACCGAGGACGAGCCGGACGGCTGCTTCTACCGGTTCCGCCCGGACAACTGGGGCGACCTCGGCGCCGGTGGGCTGCTGGAGGTGCTGGTCGCCGGGCCGGAGACCTCGGGCAAGGCCACCTGGGCGGAGGTTCCCACGCCGACGCCCGACGACGGCGACACCCCGACCCGCGAGCAGGTCTCCGACGCGAAGCACTTCGACGGCGGCGAAGGCTGCTACTACGCCTCCGACAAGTGCTGGTTCACCGCCAAGGGCGAGAACCAGGTCTGGCAGTTCAACGCCGCCGACGACACCTTCGAACTCGCCTACGACGGCGGCGGCGAACTCGGCGGCGTCGACAACGTGACCGGCACTTCGTTCGGCGATCTCTACGTGGCCGAGGACGGCGACAACATGGAGATCTGCATCATCACGCCCGACGACGTGGTGGCGCCGGTGGTCCGGGTGAACGGCCAGGACGAATCCGAGCTGTGCGGACCCGCGTTCAACCCGGCCGGCGACCGGCTGTACTTCTCCTCGCAGCGCGGCACGTCCGGCTCCTCCTCCGGCGGCATCACCTACGAGATCACCGGCCCGTTCCGGCACTAGGTACCCGTGTCTACTTCGTGCTGCTATGGCAACACAAAGTACGCACGGGACCTGAACAGGCAAAACCTGATCCCAGCCGGATGTCGACGGGCAACTGGGGATGCTCGTCGATGTCCCACCAGAGCCGGTGGCGGCCGACGTACTCCGCCACCGGCTCTTCCGGCCACCTGATCTCCTCCTCCGGCTGATCGTCCGCAGTTTCAATTGAAACTGCGGGGTCCAGGTGATCGGTCACGGCGCCGGGGGGAATCGTTGTGCCGTGGGGATCGTCCGCAATTTCAATGGAAATTGCGGGAGTGTGGCGGCTCGCGGTGCGTTCGGCTTCCAGGGCCTTGCTGAGTTGCCACACCATCACCGCGCCTGGTCCGGCACCGGCGTGTTGGCCGGTGCCGCCGCGTATCGGTATCACCGCGAGAACTCCTGCCACGGCGGCGAATGCTCCCAGTGCTGCGAGGTATCCAAACGGGTACTGGATCAGGTTCAGGAGAATCACGACGCGTCCTCCTCGCGGGCTTGCGCATCGCGGCGGGATCGCGCTTCGTCCCAACAGGATTCGCAGGTGAGTGCGAGCCATTCGACCTCGGTGGGCGTGCCGATGGTCAAGGTCAGCCCGCACAGGGTTTCCCGCACTTGACCGGGCTGCGGCGGCCGGTCCGGGTACAGGCCGTGCCGGAGGCCGCCGAAGGGCCGCCAGTAGGCGACCAAGCCCCGCCGCTGGAACAGCTCGAACACGTTGCCTCCCAACCGTTGTCGGAGAGACGGTGGCCCCGGTCCGGGGGTCGGGGGGCGAGACCGGAGCCACCGCCAAGCAGTAACAGCATGTGTTGTTATCGTAACTGCTTGAGATCAAGGTAGAGACTTGTTTGCTAATTAGCCAGCTCGTCCACTCGGACGTGTAGCCGAAACCGGCGGAGGACCCGATGGCACCGAGCTCACCAACAGTCGCCAACTGGGCTTTGGGCCTGCGACTGAAGGAGAAGCGCGAGGAGGCAGGCCTGAGCGGCATCGCCGCAGCCAAGCACATTGGGATCACCGGCGCGTACTTGTCCGAGGTCGAGAAGGGCAAGAAGAACCTGTCGTCGGACCGTATGAACGCTGTGATCGACTCGTACGAGTTCAGCGAAGAGGAAGCCAATGAGCTTCGGGCGCTTCGAGACGATGCCAGTCAACGAGGGTGGTGGAACAGCTACTCGGCGATCTTCAACGATGAGTTGCTCCGGTTCTTCGGGTACGAGCACGGCGCCGAAAGCCTGCACACCTACGACAGCGGCCTGATGAACGGCTTGCTGCAGACCGAGGATTACGCGCGAGCCGTGATCGAGTCAGGCAGCCCCAACGTCCGTTTGGCCGAAGCGGAACGGAGAATCAAAGCCCGGCTCACTCGGCAACGCCGACTGCGCGGTGAAGACCCGCTTCGCATCACCGCAGTCATGAGCGAAGCCGTGCTCCGACAGCAGGTAGGCGGAGCAGCAGTCCTCAAAGCGCAGCTTGAGCACCTCGCCGACCTGGTGGACGAGCTACCAGACAGCCTGGAAGTTCTTGTCGTGCCCTTCGAAGCGACCGGGCATCACGCAATGGGCGGGTCCGCCTTCCACATCATGACGTTTCCGAGCGGAAGGCTGCCCACACTGCTCTGGCAAGAGACTGTGACGTCGACGAATCTGATCACAGATTCGTTGACGGTCCGCGAGTACGCACTCGCCCACACCGAGGCAGAGAAGGCGGCGCTGAGCAGCGAAGACTCCCTCCAACTCATCCGAAGCATCTTCAGATCGTTGTGATGCCACATTAAGGTGGCATGCATGAGCTCGTCCCCGAAGGCATGGCGCAAGTCCAGCTACAGCGCAAGCAACGCCTCATGCGTTGAGGTCGCCGTGACGCCGGGAGTGGTCGGGGTCCGCGACACCAAGGACCGCGCCGGCGGCACCCTCACCTTCTCCCGGAACCAGTGGGCCGGTTTCCTCGCAGCGCTGCGGCACCACAAGTGACTTCCAATTTTGCCTAAAATTGGAAACCTCCGCACCGGACCACCAGGCGCGGCGCCCTTCACCTGGGGCGTTCCCGGAGGAAGCTCTTGATCGCCGTCGCCCACTCCGCTGGGCTTTCTGCCGCTATCGCGTGGCCGCAGGGCAGGTCGATGGCTTGGGATCCGTCTATGCCCGCCTGGAGTTCCCGGGCGTTCGCCGCTGAGATCAGCTTGTCCTCCGCCGCCGAGATCACCAGTGTCGGGGCGCTGATCTTCGCTAGGTCCGCGCGGACGTCGACTCGTTCCAGCAGGTCCAGGTGGTCGTCCATGCCCTGCGGCAGGTTCTCGGCGATTTCGGCCACCAGCTCCGCGATCTCGTCCTCGGTGCGCTCGTCCAGCCAGCTGCGGCCGAACACCACCATCGCCAGGTACGACGCCAGCGTCCGCTGGTCGGCGGTCCTCCCGAGCTCGCGCCAGATCCGCACCGCGAGCCGCAACTGGGGATTCGGGTAGGCGAAGCCCGCCGAGAGCGCGAGGGCGCGCACGCGGTCCGGGTACCGGGACGCGATGCGCACCGCCACTGGCGAGCCGGTGGAGAAACCGAGGACCGCGAAGGTTTTCAGCCCGGCGCGGTCCGCGCTGCGCACCAGTGCATCGGCCAGGCCGTCGACGGTCAGCGGCGCCCGCGCGCGGGGTGTGTTTCCCGAGCCCGGGAAGTCCGGTGCGACAACCGTGTGCTCCTCGGCGAGCCGGTCGATCAGCGGGCCGAAGCTGTCCTGGATGTCGCTGCCCGCGCCGTGCGCGAGCAGCAGGCCCGGGCCTCGGCCGCGGACGAAGTGGTCGAGTTCGGGGTTCGATGCGTCGGACATGCCCCGAACATAGAATTTCCCATCGATGTGAAGGTTCTGCGATTGTGCTGGGGGTCACGTGCGGATCGGCGAGCTCGCCCGGCTGACCGGGGTGAAACCGAGGCTCCTGCGCTACTACGAGGAGCGCGGTCTGCTGCACGCCGCGCGTGGAGCCAACGGCTATCGCGAGTACCCGCACGACGCCGCGGAACGGGTCGCGCAGATCCGCACGCTGCTGTCGACCGGCATGTCGACGGAGGTGATCCGCGAGCTGCTGCCGCACGCCTGCGGCGCGGAACCCGAGTTCGCGCCCGATCCGGCGCTGCTCGCCACGCTCGCCGACGAGCTGGAGTGCGTCGACGACAAGCTCGCCTGCCTGAGCCGGACGCGCGAGGTCATCGCCGGCTACCTGGACACCGCCCGCGCCCGTCAACGGCGGCTGTGAGCGCTAAATCCGGCAAGAACCGGATTTGACCCTCACCCGGGCTTGCGCCACAGCAGGGAATGGCGCCAGAAAAGGCGGCGGCGCACTTGGGCTCCGGGAAGGATTTCCCTTGCCGCGTCGCTGATTTCGGTCAAGGTCGCACTCGCGTCCCGGACCGGCATGCCTTCGTCGTGCGGTTTGCCCGCTCGGCCGCGCGTGGCCAGGTAGGCGCCGACGGCGGCGTTCGCGGGGAAGCTGGCCGCCGCCATGGCGAAGTCGGCCGCGGATTCCTCCCGGTAGAGACCGATGACGGCGAGCACTCCGCCAGGACGGAGCAGCGAGGCGAGCCTGGTCAGGGCGGGGCGCAGCGGCATGTGGTGCAGGCTCGACAATGCCGTCACCGCGTCGTAGCCCTCGGGATGCAGGTCCAGGTCGGCGTCCAGCACGTCTCCGCGCAGCCACCGCACGTTCGTCGCGGATGTCCTGGCCGAGGCCTGATCGATCATCTCGGCCGAAACGTCCACGCCGTCAACGAAATCCACGCGCTCGACGAGCCGCCGGACCAATGCGCCGGTCCCGCATCCGACGTCGAGCACCCGCGAACGCCGCTGCGGCACCTGCCGCAACAACCACGGGTGGTAGTGCGCGTTGTGATCCCACAACAACGCTCGAGGCAACTGAATCAACGAAACCTCCCGCTCTCTTCCTACCGCAGGCGCTCGCTCAGCCGCGCGCAGCGGCGTGAAGTCATCGGTCCGGGAACAGCACCGGGAAAGTGCGCAGCATCAATCGCATCCCTGCCACCACGTGCTCGAACTCGCTGTCCCGCAGCGAGATGTCGGTGAACGGATACTGCCAGCCGTAAGTTCCCCCGGTCTGCAACAGCGCGTCGAGGTAGCCGCGGTAGTCGACGTCCAGCCGGTAGGTACCCCGGGCGACCCGCGTGCGCCAGCGGAGGAGGCACGTTCCCGAAGACGTCCAGCAGGTAGCCGAGGTTGAACTCCCCCGACAGCTCGACGTCCGGCTCATCGATGGACCACTGGCAAGCGAGCTCCTCGAACCGGTTGGACCGGTAGGTCAAGGCCGAGGCTAACCAAGGGTGATCAAGCGGCCGCTCGCATTCGGCGCAATCCGCCCGGCGCCCGTTCGCGGTTTCAACAGAAGGCTCGTGAGTGGTGATACCGGCAAGAGCCGGCATCACCACTCACGAGCGGCGGAACGCCGGGTCAGGCCGCGTGGACCGGACGGACGGCAGGGCCGCCCGAGGCCGTTGCCGCCGCCGGCGGTTCGGTCGGGTAGACGGCCTCGCAATGCGTGCCCGGGGCCGGGGTTTCCAGCGTCGTCAGGTACTTCTCGACGTGGCCCACGATGCAGGCATTGCGGTAGTACTGGCCGTGGCCGATGCCGTCGTGCTCCAGCAGGACCGAGTTGTCGATCTGGTCCGCCACCGCGAGGTTCCAGGCCGTCGGCGTCGCCACGTCGTACTTGCCCTTCACGATCAGGATCGGCGGCGCGCCGTTGATCGACAGCTCGTGCTGCGGGTTGCTGACCTCACCCGGCCAGCCCAGGCAGGTCGTCACGTCGCTCCAGAACGGCGAGATCTTCGTGTGCGGCGCGACCTTCTCCGCCTGCTCCCGGTAGCTCTGCAACTCCGCGAAGTCGCGGACCTTCCAGCTCCAGTCATCGCACCAAATGGCCTGGTACGAGTTCTCGACCAGCTCGGCCGGGGCCGCCATCGCGGTGACCGACGGGTTGCCTTCGGACAGCGCCTTCAGGCGGTCCGCCAGCCCGTACCACCGCTCCTCCGGCCGGTACATCGCGCGCATCAGCTCGCTGCGCAGCGAGCCCGCGCTGAGCGCCGTGCCGGTCGCCGGGTCCGTGAGGGTGCCGGCTTCGGCCTTGGCGTGCACGCCGTCCCACACCGCGCGGACGTCCTGGCCGTACAGCGAGCAGTTCGCGGTCCGCTCGCACCAGTCGGCGAAGGTGTTGAACGAGCCTTCCAGGTCCTCGCTGGCCGTTTCGATGTAGCGGCCGCCGGAGGTGTTGCTGTGGTCCATGTTCGAGTCGATCGTCATCGCCCGGACCCGGTTCGGGAACAGCTCCGCGTACTGCTGCCCCACCTGGGTGCCGTACGACGCGCCGTAGAAGCTCAGCTGCTCCTCGCCGAGCGCCGCGCGGATGGCATCGAGGTCCCGGACCGCGCTGATCGTGTCGACGAAGTCGAACACCGGTCCGGTGTTCTTGCGGCAGTCCTCGCCCAGCTTCGCGTTGTAGGCCAGCAGGTCCTGGTACTCCTGCTCGTTCGCCGGGAAGTCGCCGGGGGCCTGCTCCAGCAGTTCGGCGCTGCACCGGACCTCGCTGCTGCGCTTCACGCCGCGCTGGTCCCAGCTGACGATGTCGAACCGCTTGCGCAGCTCACCGTCCTGCAGCTTGTCCGCGCCTTCGATGTAGGTGTCGATGCCGGAGACACCCGGGCCGCCGGGCGCCACGAACAGCACGCCGATCCGGTTCTGCGGATCGGTCGCCGCCAGCCGGCCGATCGTGATGTTCGTCTTCGCGCCGTCGGGGTTGTTCCAGTCGATCGGCACCTCGACGGTGGTGCACTCCCCCTGCCGGTCGCCACATGGTTCCCAGGTGGGACCGGTCGGCCCCGCGAACGCGGTTTGCGCGCCGGCGAGGGACGAGAGCATGAGCGCGGCCGATGCCGCGACGAGTAACGGGCGTTTGAGCACAGGTTCTCCTCGTGATGAACCGTTGAACGATCACGAGCCTAGGCGCACTTGATCACTCGAACGGACGCATTCGGAGCAAAAAGTGGTTTCCTGCGCGATTTTCGGCTAGTCGGCGGCGTAAAGGTCGGGGTTGTCGGAGAGCGCGGCCACCATCGCGGCGCGCGAGCCGACGTCGAGTTTGATGAAGATCCGTCGCATGTGGGCGGAAACCGTGTACAGGCTGATCTCCAGCACCCCCGCGATCGACCGGTTGGTGTAGCCGAGCCCCACCATCCGCGCGATCTCGCGCTCGCGCGGGCTGAGCACCTCGTCGACCTTCGGCGCGACCGGCACGAGCAGGCACCGCATGCCGAGTTCCGTCATGTCGAGCAGGGGTTTCCGGGCCGCCCGGTGCGGTCCGGCGAGCTCGCCGACCCGGCGCACCAGGGCCTGCACCAGGTGCTGCACCAGCTCGTCCGAGCCGAGGTCGACGACGCGGTCCCGCCACGGCGGTTCCGGCTCGGGAAGTCCTCTGCGGGCGTGCGGAACGGATGTGGCGATCGAGTCACTCGGCATGTACCGGCCTCCCCAGTCCCGGGTGCGGATCGGCGGTTCGCGCCACCCCGCCAACGGCCCGCTTCCCCCTTCGCGAGCCGGTCACGGCCTTCGCCGCGGCGAATACCAGCAAAACCAACATCGTCCGTTCGCACATCGTCGATTCGTGTGACACCCGGATCATCTAAGTCGGACAGCTGACACATGAACGTGCGACTACCACCCGAATGCCGGTTGCCCTGGACTGTTCGCACGCGCTCACCGACGGCCGGCTTGACGAAAGAGCCGCCGGACGCGGTGCAGGACAGGAGGATCCGCCATGAGTCGCTACCGGGCCGTCGACGGCGAGCTCGAGGACGAGCTGGCCGGCGAGCTGGAGGACGAGTTCGAGCTCGAGGACGAGCTGGAAGGCCTCGTCCGGGAGCTGGAGGACGAGGACGAATTCGAGGACGAAGACTTCTACGAGTTCGAAGACGAGGACGAAGACGAGGACGAACTCGAAGACGAGCTGGAGGACGAGTTCGACGCCGAGTTCGAGGACGAGCTCGAAGCCCTGATCCAGGAGCTGGAGGACGAGCTCGAAGACGAGGACGAGGACGAATTCGAGGACGAAGACGAGTACGAGGAGGAGTTCGAGGCGCTCGTTCGCGAGCTGGAGGACGAGTTCGAGTTCGAGGCGGAATACGAGGACGAGGGCTTCTCCAACCCGGGGCGCCGGGTCTACCCCGACGCCGAGTTGATGGCCAACCTCGCGTTCCAGGCCGAGCAGGCGGAAACCGAGGACGAGGTCGAAGGCTTCCTCGCGCCGCTGGTCGGACTGGCCGCGCGCGGGCTTCCCAGGCTGGCACCGGTGATCCGCAAGGCGGCGCCGAAGTTGCGGCGCGGCATCGGCAAGATCGGGCGGAGGCTCTGGAAGGGCAAGGGCCGGCGCAAGATCCGCAGGATGCCGAAGCTGCTCAAGACGGTTGCGCAGCGGCTGAAGCGCAAGTCCCAGCCCAAGGGAACCCCCCGGAAGCGGAAGTCCCCAGCGGGGCGGCGCCGCTCGATGAACGCCACCTTGGCCAGGCGCAGGAAAACCACCGCCGCCCGCCGTGCCGGCCTCCAGAAGAAGCGCCGCGGTGGCCAGAAGAAGCGGCCGGCCAAGCAGCGGCGAGCGCCCGCTCGCGCCAAGAAGAAGGCCAAGAAGAAGGACGACGAAGGCGGCCCGTTCAAGATCATTCCGGGCGCGGTGTCCAGTGCGCTTCTCGGCGGAGTCGCCAGCAACCTGCTGAAGCCGATCAGCGAACTCTCAAGCAGCATCGTGGGCAGTCTCTTCGAATACCCCGAAGACGAGCCCCGCATGCGTCCGCCCCGGCGGAACGGCTACCGGCCGCGGAGCGATCGGCGCAGGGCGCAGCTGATCGCAGCCGTACGCCGCGATCTGCAGGGCGGCAGAACCAATGGGCGCCGCGGCTGAGCTGCGGCCGGTCGCGTCTCGCTCGCGGCCGGCGCCGCAGCAGACATCCGCGTCGAACCGGGAACTCCGCGCCTGGGTGCGCACCCAGGCGACGAACGTGGAGCGGCATCTCGACGCGCTGCGCCCGTTCGGCTGGGCGGAGTTCGGCGATCCGGCGACCGGGCCGAGCCGCGCTCACCTGGTCGCGGTCAACGACACCATGAACACGCTGCGCGGCTCGCTCAACTCGGCGACCCGGGACGCCCGCCGCGCCGCCGAGGCCGCGTTCGCGCACCCGAGCCCGCAACGGCTGCGGGAGGTGCTGCGCACGAAGACGCGGGCGCAGCGCTGGGTGAAGGAGACCGAACGGATCTGGGACTTCTACCTGGAGCTGTTCAACCAGCGGCAGAGCCGGTTCGCGCCGTGGCTGGTGGCGGCCGACCGCATCGCCCTGGACTGCTACCAGTACGCCTACCTGGGGATCGGGCGGTGGCGCTCGATCCCGACGCCGCCGCCGTTCTGCTACCTGGAACCCAGCCACGGCCCGGCGACGTCGCGGCGCGGCATCCCGCTGCGGCGGATCAGCTACCGGGTCAACCCGTTCCCGCTGATCCAGCTGCCGTTCCACCGGCTGGTCAACCCGTGGACGCTCGGCGCGGTGCTGCACGAGGTCAGCCACAACCTGCAGAACGACCTCGGGCTGGCGCGGGCGATCCCGCTGCAGGTCGCGGCGCGGCTCACCGAGGCCGGGGTGCCGAAGGCGGTGGTGTCGATCTGGGTGCGGTGGAACCGGGAGACCTTCGCCGACATGTCCGCGCTGCTGCTGGGCGGCCCGGAGATCGTGGGATCGCTGTTCGACGTGATCGGCCGGACGCCGGCGAAGTCGATGCGGTTCGCCCGCCGGGCCGTGCACCCGGTGCCCTACCTGCGCGGAAAGCTGTCGATCGAGTTGCTGCGGCGGATGGGTTTCCCGCGCCGCGCCGAGGAGTACGAGCACGCCTGGCACGCCCTGTACCCGCGGCCGAAGCTCATCGACGCGCCGCCGGCGCTGCTGGCGACCGCGGGCCGGGCGATCCCGGCGGTGGTGGACGCGATGTGCTTCACGTCGTTCCCGTCGCTGGGCAACCGGAGCCTGGCGAAGGTGGAGCGGTTCGAGCCCAAGGAACAGCGGATGATCGAGGAAGCCGCCGGGCGGCTGGCCGACGGCGTGTCGCCCGGGGTGGTGCCGGAGCGGTTCCTGATCGGCGCCGTCCGGTACGCGCTCCAACAGCGGATGGCACCGCCGCAGCGGCTGGTGCGGTTCTTCATGGAAGAACTGGGGAGGCGAGCGCGGTGACCTTGCGCGACGAATTCCCGGTGCTGGCGCGGGAACTCCGGCAACTCGCGGCCGCGTGGCGGGCGCTGGAGTTCAGCGTGATCGAGGACCGCCCCAGCGGCGAGAGCCCAGCCGTGTCGGACCGGCTCGCCGAGGTCGTCACCGACGGCAGCGCCGAGCTGCAACCGGCGCTGGTCGCGGTCCGCGGCCGGCCGGACGGCGAAGCCCTGCACACCACGGCGTTGGCGCTGCGGCAGACGCAGCGGCGGCTCGACGACGAGTTCCGGTGCCACCATGCGGCCGCCGAGCTCATGCGCGCCGTGCGCGGGCGGGGCCCGCAGTGGCTCGGTTGGGCGCACAGCATCCGGTCCGGTGTGGACGGATGCGTGGATTCGTTGCGCAGCACGGAGGACACCATGTTGCGGTGCTGGCGCGAGGCAGCCGAACTCGCGGTGCGGTTCGGCATCGAGGGGAACTGCGAGGGCAGGCGATGACCATCTACGACGACCGCGTCAACGGTGGCGGTGTCAACGGGGACAGGGGCGCCCAGCTGCCACCCGCCCAGGATATCGACAGCGCATATCCGCTGGTCACCCGGCACGACCCGCCGTGCTGCGAGCGTCCTGGCGACATCGCGAGCAAGGCGATCAGCGACGTGCTCGGGTGGAAGTGGCGCAACGGCGACACCAAGGGCTTCGCCGCCGCGCTGACCGGGAGCTTCGAGCTCAAGCGCGTCGAGGGGCACATCGAGGCGAACTGGACGCCGCGCGGCTACGCCATCCAGGCCGACCTGGGCGCGGTCACCGGCGGGCAGGCTTCGCTGGCCGCGCGGGCGCGCAGCGCGATCAAGGACGCGACCGCGCTGCTCGACTCGCTGAAGCCGCTGCGGCCGGGCGTGGATCCGGAGAACGGCGAGGGCTTCCGCAGCCTGGTGCGCCACGAGCTGGAGGAGATCCGCAAGGAGCTGGAGAGCCCGCTGCTGCGGGTGCCGCGCGTGGACCAGCTCTTCTTGCTGCTGCTGGGGAATCCGGCGTCCGCGGTGGACCCGGACCTGGTGCGCGGGCACCTCGGGGAGCTGCGCAACGAGTTCGGGCTGATCGGCGGGCTGGTCAACACCATCGAAGAGGAGCGGATCCAGACCTCGTTCATCACGCTGGTCGACTGGGTGCTGTCGCTGTACCGCGGCTGGCTGGACGCCCGCGGCCGGATCGACCCGTTCGCCCAGCCGGAAACCGGGCAGGCACCGTTCTTCGGCCCGGCCGTCGTGGCGCTGTCGCAGCTGATGTCGGCCGCCGCGGTGCAGACCGAGGAACTGGTCGCGGCGCTGAGCTCGGTGAGCATCCACCGCGGCGACCGCGAGGTGCTGCGCATCCCCGATCCGGACGGCGGCTCGATGTCGCTCGGCGGGTTGTTGCGCTGGACGTACGAGTTCACCTGCTTCGAGGGCCGCAAGCTGATCGAGGTCGCGGGCAAGGACGGCGTGGACAGCGCGTTCCTGCAGGTCGCGGAGCGGCTGGAGCGGCTCGTCGGCAACCTGCCGCGGCGCGGCGACGGCGGCGAGCAGGACGTGCCGGGCAACTACCGGGCGACGCTGCCGCCGGGATTCTTCAGCTCCCGGGTGCAGCGCGCGGTCGACGAGCTGCACGACCACTTGCAGGAGATCGTGCGCGTCGCGCGGCCGATCCGGCACGGCGCGAAACCGGCCGACCCGCCGGGACCGCAGGCCCCGCCGCCCGGCTCCGGGCCCAAGCCGCCGGATCCCCCCGAGCCGCCGCCACCCGGGCCGTTCCCGCCCGGGCCGGCACCCGCGACGGGAGCCCCGGCACCCGCTGCCCCGGTCGAGGCATCGCCCGACCTCGCAGCCAAGCAGCGCAGCCCGCGCAAGCGTCCCGAGCCCAAGCCCGCCCCGCGGCCGGAATAGCGGCCCGCCCGCGCCCCGCACGGAGGAATGATGGCCACCGAAAAGCAATACCGGGAACTGTTCGACCGGGTCGCCGCGCTGCGCAGACAGGTCGCCGGCAACCTGTCGAACGAGCTGGGCAGCGACCCGCAGGTCGGCGAGGCGATCCTGAAGCAGATCGACGACATGCTCTTCGCCGTCGAGGTCGAGGCGAAGAACGAGCCGAAGCCGCCCGACGGCGGACTCGCGCAGCTGGTCGGCATCGGCGGCGAGTCGGCCGACGACCTCGGCGCGACCCGCATGCCGCACGGCGTCGAGGCCTACGACGAGACCATCGCGTCCGAACGCATCCTCGCCGTCGCCGACCTGTACTACCTGTACCAGCACGAACGGATCGGCGTGCCGCGCGTCGTGCAGAAGCTGCGGGAGCTGTTCGAGCGCGGCGCGATCCGGCTCTCCGACGGGCCGGGCGCGTTCGGGCTGTACCGGTTCGACCGGCGCGACGTGCTCCGCTACACCAAGCGCGACCGGATCAACGCCTACCGGCGGGTGCTCGGCTACGGGCGCGGGCTGGGCTCGGCGAACTCCCGGCCGAACACCGACTTCCACCGGCTGTTCACGCAGTTCAGCAACCAGGTCGCGCTGTTCTGGCGGGACAAGCGGATTTCCGACGTCATCCGGGAACGGGCCCACGACATGGCCTTCGGCAGCATGGCCGTGGTGCGGCGCAGCGGGCTGGACCTGCGCAACAACCTGAAGTTCACGTCCTACGGCCACCTGAACGTGCTGCGGGTCGAGGTCATGCAGCTGATGGACGAGTGCTTCCGCATCCTCAACTCCGAGGACGTCAAGGACCTCTTCGGCGCGGCCAACGCCTGGGACGTGGTGGACGAGGTGCTGATCCGCTACTTCGACGAGAAGCTGGTCACCTCGCCGCGGCAGCGGATGGCGGTGACCGGGCGGAACGTGCTGCGCTGGCTGGCGGCGCCGCACATCCTGGAGACGACCCGCTCCGAGTTCGAGGCGCTGCTGCTGGAGGTCGCGGAGCCGGCGGAGGAGTGGATCACCTCGGCGCAGTCCCTCCGGCTGGCCGACCGCACGGGTTCCAAGCAACTGCTCCCGTGGGACCGCCAGCAACCGGCGGGAGTAGCGGCACCGTCCAGAGGGGAGCGCCCGGAGTCCCCGACGCGGAACCGCCAACCGGCCCTGGCCCGGCGAGCCCGTCTCAACGGCCACCGCAGGTGACCGCGCCCGGATCAGGCCCTCCGACAACGCCTCCCCACACCGCCTCACCTCGGTGCCGGGGAGGGCAGTTTCAATTGAAACTTGCGAGTCGTCGGCGTGTCGGACAACGACACACCGCCACCTGTGGACAACTCCCGCAATTTCAATGGAAATCAGACCTCCAATTTCCATTGAAATTGCGCGTCGGAACCCGTGCTGTGATCCACGGCACCACGGGTTGACCTTCCAACCGGTGTCAAGCCATAGCGTCGTTTCCAAGCCCGGACGGGGCGGCCGGCGAAACCGCCGCCACGTCCACCCGATCCCGCGATCCTTGGAGCGACCCGTGAACTCTTTCGTCGTGCACCGCAACGGCCGGCCGGCCAATGCAGCGGAGCTGACGCCGCTGGCGTTCGCGGGCTTCGCCCACATGACCGCCATGCAGATCCGCGGCGGCGGGGTGCGGGGCCTCGACCTGCACCTGGAGCGGCTGCGGACCGCCTCGCTGACGATGTTCGGCCAGGCGCTGCCCGGTGATCAGGTGCGGTCCTACCTGCGCGCGGCCCTGGCGGGTGGCCCGGCCGACCTCTCGCTGCTGGCCACCGTCTACTCGCCGGCGGGCGAGTTCACCGTGGCCGGGCCCGACGCGACGCCCGAGGTCCTGATCCGAACCTCCCCGGCCACCGACGGCCCCGCGGGCCCGCTGACGCTGGCGACGGTCGAGCACGAACGGGAACTCCCGGAGGTGAAGCACGTGGGCGAGGTGGCCAAGACCTACTACCTGCGGCAAGCCGTGGAACGGGGCTTCGACGACGCGGCCTTCGTCGACCGCCGGGGACGGCTCAGCGAGGCGTCGATCTGGAACCTGGCCTTCTGGGACGGCGACGCGGTGGTGTGGCCCGAGGCGAAGATGCTGGGCGGGACCACGATGGGCATCGTCCGCAGGCAGCTGGAACGCCTCGGCGTCCCACAGCGCACCGCGGAGATCAGGCCCGCCGACCTGCCGGAGCTGTCCGGGGCGGCGGTCATGAACTCCTGGACGCCGGGTGTCGCGGTGCACGGGATCGACTCCGTGCCGATGCCCGAAGCACCGGCCTTCCTGGAGCTGCTGCACCGCGCCTACCAGGCCGAATCGCTCGTCACGCCGTGAGCCGCCGGGACGGGCCCCGGCTCAGGACTGCGCCAGGAAACCGGCGAGGTTGCTGCGGTTGCGCTGCAGTCCGGCGATCCGCTCCTCCGCGATCGCCAGTTCCCGGTCCATGATGGCCCGCACGTCCACGCACCATTCGAACTCCGGCAGTTCGCCGTGGACGCACGGCAGCACCGCGCGGATCACCTCGGTGGACAACCCCGCATCCAGCAGCGCGCGGATCTGCCGCACGACGACCACCGATTCCTCGTCGTACTCGCGGTAGCCGTTCGAACCACGCCGGGCCTCCAGCAGTCCCTGCGCCTCGTAGTACCGCAGCAACCGCGCGCTGACGCCGCTGACCCGCGCCAGCTCCCCGATCAGCATGTTCCCCACCTCGCCCGGACTCGACCTGCCGCCCCCAGTAAACCCGATGCGTCGCCCTGACCCGCTTCAACGGCCACCGCGGGTAGCCGCCAGGCCACTCGTTCCGCCGGTCAAAGCCCGTGAGTCCTTTTGGTCGCTATAGCAACTGTCATGTCTCGGTAGATGTGTCAAGGGTTTGTCTTGGATGTTGTGTCACGGTTGGTGGGTGGTTGTTAGGCGGCGGGAGTGAGTTTTCCTTGGTATCGCTGGGTTTCGTTGAGTGTGAGGGAGCCGAGGACTTCGCCGTCGGGGTTGTAGGCGGTGAGATGGCCGCCGTTGCGGAGCAGGGTGATGGTGGTGCCGGTGTGGGCTCGGCCGATCGACAGGGTGCGTTTGTCACCGAGGCTGACGGTGCCGTTGGCGGTGACGCGGACGTGGTGGATGGTGGCGTCGTCCTGACGGGGCAGGTCGCCGGGGCCGCCGTGTGAGGCCGCGGCGTTCCAGGCTTTGGCGGGGGTGGTGTCGAGGCTGCCGTGGCGGCGGCGGGTGTTGTAGTGGTCGCGGACGGCGTCCAGGCGTTGCTGGAGCTCGTCGATCGAGGCCGGGGGCTGCGGGTAGTGGTGGTCGAGGAGCTTGGCGGCGCTTTGGTGCAGGCGTTCGCACTTGCCGCAGGTCTGGGGGTGATAGGGGCTGGAGTGGATCACCCGGCTGCCGTGGCGGGCGGCCATGGTCCGGGAGAAACGGCTGGTCAGTGTCTTGTCCTTGGCGCGGTCCTTGTGGGCGAAGGCCGAGCCGTTGTCGGCCAGGATCATGCCGGGCGCACCCCAGTCGGCCGTGGCTTTGTCGATCGCGGTGATCGCGGCGTCAATGGTCTCGGCGCCGGCCACATGCGAGGCGACCCAGACCCGGCTGCAGTCGTCGATCACGTCCAGGGCCACGACCGTGGTGCCATCGGCCAGCACGTGTTCGGTGCCGTCGATCTGGTAGCAGTCCCGAGGCCGGGCGTAGCTGAATCGCCGCCACGACGAACGCGGCCGCTTGGCCGGGTTCTTGGCCAACAAGCCCTGCCGGTCCAGGATCCGGTTGATCGTCGAGCGCACCGGCACCCGCCACCCCCGCGCGGCCCAGTCCTGGGCGCCTGCGAGTGTTTCCAGCTCGGCCCGGATGTTGTCCGCACCGGCATCCGGCGCCAGCTCGGCCCGCAACCGCACGATGTGCTCGACGATCTCCGGTGAGGTTGCCGACGGCGAGGTCTTCGGGCGCCGCGACCGCGGCGCCCACTCGCCCTCGGCCGCGATCCTGGCGCGGTGCCGGTAAAACGTGCGTGGATTCACGCCGTTCACCCGGCACCACTCGGCCACATTGCCGATCTGCGCACCGGCCATCAGGGTCGCGTCCATGAGGCGCATCATCGCCTGCTTCCTCGCCATGGCCCAAGCCAAAGCGATGATCAAGCGACACATCACCAAAGACACCCGCTATGACACAACTCATCGGACTCAAGAGTCGCCATAGCAACCAAAAGTGCTCACGGGCCTTTGGGCGAAGGCCGCCGGGTGAACGGGGCCCGGCCAGGCCGGATCCGCGGCGGTTGGCGTGATCATTCCAGTCGCGGCGGGGGCTCGGGCCTAGCGCTTAGACTCCGGGCATGGCACAGTCGCCGCCCTTGTCCAAGCTCACCGCGTCCGAGCTCGCCGACGCCGTCCGGGACGACCGGTCCTTGCGCCGGTTCCTGCACGGCCTGCCCGGCGTCGACCAGGTCGGGTTGGAGCAGCGGGCCGCCGGCCTCGCGACGCGGAGCATCAAGAAGGCCGCGAAGCGCTGGGCGATCGACACCGCGATCTCGATGATCGACCTGACGACGCTGGAAGGCGCCGACACCGACGGCAAGGTCCACGCGTTGTGCGCCAAGGCTCGCCACCCCGACCCGGAGCGACCGGACACGCCGCAGGTCGCGGCGGTCTGCGTCTACTCCGACATGGCCGCCACCGCGGTCCGGGCCCTCGACGGCACCGGCGTCCAGGTGGCCTCGGTGGCGACGGCGTTCCCGTCCGGCCGCTCCGCGCTGCCGGTGAAGCTCGCCGACGTGGAGTACGCGGTGGCCGCGGGCTCCGACGAGATCGACATGGTGATCGACCGCGGCGCCTTCCTCGCCGGCCGCTACGGGCAGGTCTTCGAGGAGATCCAGGCGGTCAAGGCGGCCTGCGGCGACGCGCACCTGAAGGTCATCCTGGAGACCGGCGAACTCGCCACCTACGACAACGTGCGCCGCGCGTCCTGGCTCGCGCTGCTCGCGGGCGGCGACTTCATCAAGACCTCCACGGGGAAGGTTCCCCAGGCCGCGACGCTGCCGTTGACGCACCTGATGCTCCAGGCGGTCCGCGACTGGCGGGATTCCACCGGCGAGCTGCGCGGCGTCAAGCCCGCGGGCGGCATCCGCAACACCAAGGACGCGATCCGCTACCTGGTGGCCGTGCACGAGGTGGCGGGCCCGGAGTGGCTCACCCCGAAACTGTTCCGATTCGGTGCGTCCAGCCTGCTCAACGACCTGTTGATGCAGCGGCGCACCCAGCTCGACGGCCACTACAGCGGCCCCGATTACGTGGCGGTGGACTGATGATCGATAGCCCGTGGGAGTACGCACCGGCGCCGGAGTCGCGGGAGATCGCAAACCTCAAACCCAGCTACCGGATGTTCGTCGACGGCGAGTTCGTCGACGGCGGCGGCGAGCCGCTGAAGAGCATCGACCCGGCCACCGAGGAACTGCTGGCCGAGGTCTCCAGCGCCTCGGAGTCCGATGTGGACACCGCGGTCCGGGCGGCGCGGCGGGCCTTCGAGGACACCTGGTCGACGATGCCGGGCCGGGAACGCGCGAAGTACCTGTTCCGCATCGCCCGGCTGATCCAGGAACGCGCCCGCGAGCTCGCGGTGCTGGAATCGCTGGACAACGGCAAGCCGATCAAGGAGTCGCGGGACGCCGACATCCCGACCGCGGCCGCGCACTTCTTCCACCACGCCGGCTGGGCCGACAAGCTCGGCTACGCCGGCTACGGCCCCGACCCGCGGCCGCTCGGCGTCGCCGGCCAGGTCATCCCGTGGAACTTCCCGCTGCTCATGCTGGCCTGGAAGATCGCCCCGGCGCTGGCCTGCGGCAACACCGTGGTGCTCAAGCCCGCGGAGACCACGCCGCTGACGGCCCTGGTGTTCGCCGAGATCTGCCAGCAGGCCGGGCTCCCGCCGGGCGTGGTGAACATCCTGCCGGGCGCCGGTGACATCGGCGCCGCGCTGGTCGCGCATCCCGGCGTCGCCAAGGTCGCGTTCACCGGCTCCACCGAGGTCGGCAAGCAGATCCAGCGCAGCGTGGCCGGCTCCGGCAAGAAGCTGACGCTGGAGCTCGGCGGCAAGGCCGCGAACATCGTCTTCGACGACGCGCCGCTGGACCAGGCCGTCGAGGGCATCGTGAACGGGATCTTCTTCAACCAGGGCCACGTCTGCTGCGCGGGCTCGCGGCTGCTGGTGCAGGAGTCGATCGCCGACGAGCTGCTCGAGAAGCTGCGGATCCGGGTGCGGACGCTGCGGGTGGGCGATCCGCTGGACAAGAACACCGACGTCGGCGCGATCAACTCCGCCGAGCAGCTGGGCAAGATCACCGAGCTGGCCGCCAGCGGCGACGCCGAGGGCGCCGAGCGCTGGACCAGCCCGTGCCCGCTGCCGGAGAAGGGATTCTTCTTCTCCCCCACGGTCTTCTCCGGCGTCCACCAATCGATGCGGATCGCGCGCGAGGAGATCTTCGGTCCGGTGCTCTCGGTGCTCACCTTCCGCACCCCGGCGGAGGCCATCGCCAAGGCCAACAACACGCCGTACGGCCTGTCGGCCGGGATCTGGACCGAGAAGGGCTCGCGGATCCTGTGGGCGGCGCAGCAGCTGCGGGCCGGCGTGGTGTGGGCGAACACCTTCAACCGGTTCGACCCGACCGCCCCGTTCGGCGGCTACCAGGAATCCGGCTTCGGACGCGAAGGCGGCCGCGCCGGTTTGGAGGCGTACCTCGATGTCTGACAACCGCACCCCGGAGCGGCTAGCCGTGGCCAAGACGTACAAGCTCTACATCGGTGGCTCGTTCCCCCGCTCGGAGTCGGGCAGGGTGTACCCGGTGCACGACGGGCAGGGCGAGTTCCTCGCCAACGCCGCGCACGCCTCGCGCAAGGACGTCCGCGACGCGGTCGCGGCGGCCCGCAAGGCCTTCGCCGGCTGGTCGGGCGCGACGGCCTACAACCGCGGCCAGGTGCTGTTCCGCATCGCCGAGGTGATGGAGGGCCGGCGCGAGCAGTTCGCCGCCGAGATCGCCGCCGCGGAGGGCCTGTCCCACGACCAAGCCTTGTCCACAGTGGATCGCGCGGTGGACCGGATGGTCTGGTACGCGGGCTGGACGGACAAGATCTCGATGGTGCTCGGCGCCGCGAATCCCGTTGCGGGACCGTACTTCTCGTTCAGCGTCCCGGAGCCCACCGGCGTGGTCGGCGTGCTCGCGCCGCAGGACTCCGCGCTGCTCGGCCTGGTCAGCGTGGTGGCCCCGGTGATCGCGGCGGGCAACACCTGCGTCGTGGTCGCCAGCGCGGACCGGCCGCTGCCAGCCGTGACCTTCGCCGAGGTGCTGGCGACCTCCGACGTGCCCGGCGGGGTGGTCAACGTCCTGACCGGCCAGGCGGCCGAACTCGCGCCCTGGCTCGCCGCCCACGCCGACGTCAACGCCCTGGACCCGACGGGCGCCCCGGCGGAGCTGCGCACCGAATTGGCGCAGGCCGCGGCGGACACGGTCAAGCGGGTGCTGCCGGTGCGCGGCGAGCCGGACTGGGCCCGCGAGCCCGACCTCCAGCGCCTCCGGGCCTTCACGGAGATCAAGACCGTCTGGCACCCCGTCGGCACCTGACGAACCGAAGAGGATCCGCAATTTCAATGGAAATCGAAGGTCCAATTTCCATTGAAATTGCGGAAGTTGTCCACAGGAACCGGCGTGTCGTGGCCCGACACACCGACGACCGTGGACGACCCGCAAGCTCCATTGAGCGTTTTCATCCTGATCGACCCGCAGTCGCGGGTCGCAAAGCCGCACGTCGATGGGGGGTCGCATGCGCCGCAGGCGCATAGCCCACCTACGGCACCGGCACCGCCGCGGGTTCACCGTGCCCACCCCTCCGGGGTTCTCCCGGCGAGGACGGCCCCTCCGCCGTGTATTGGACATACCTCAGGAGGGGCACCCACAGACCAGGAAGCCTCTGAGGTTCCACTACCCGCACCGCCACGCAAAACGAGGTTGGAAAAACCTCATTGAAATCGAAGGTTCGATTTCAATGGAACTTGCGGGCCTCGGCGCGGGTCGGTGGGTTCAGCTGGTCTTCGGGTAGACCACGCGCCCGCGCCGGATCGCGCGTGCCAGCATGCCGATCACGCCGAGCACGAGCACCCCGCCCAGCGCGATCGCCGCCCAGCGCGGCATCTCGTACAGCGGCGTCACGTCGTCGAAGACCGAGCCGATCACGATCTGCGACGCGATGGACAGCGCGAAGGTCACCACTGCCGCAACGGCGTAGACCTGGTTGCGGGCCTTCGCGGTGAAGGCCGCGAAGAACAGCATGGTTCCCGACACCATCAGCACCAGCAGCGCCACCAGCGCCACCGTGTCCTTGAGGGTGTACGGGATCGTCGCGGTGTCCGCGAACAGCCCGTCCAGCAGGTAGTCCGAACCGAACATGGTCAGCGCCGCCACCGCCGCCCCGCTGGCCACGACCTCCATCGCGGACCGCTTCCCGGTGCCGCGGTCGAGCTGCTCCGCGACCTGCGCGGCGTATTCGCGCGGTCGCCCGAAGGCCTCGATCGGGTCTTCACCGGTCTCCGTCACGTGCGCCTCGACCTCGGCGAGCACCTCGCCGACGCGTTCGCCGGAGATCTCGTGCATCCGCAGCGCGACCAGCAGCTCGTCCCGGTATTTCTTGTCCAGCGTCATCATTCCTGCACCCCTCGTTGCACGAGCCGGATCGAGTTGTTCGCGAACTCGATCCACTTCGGTCCCAGTTCGGCCAGCGCCGCCCGCCCCTCATCGGTCAGCGCGAAGTACTTGCGGCCTGGCCCGCCTTCGCCGGCCCGCCATTCGGCCCGCAGCAACCCGTCCGCGGCGAGCCGGTTGAGCAGCGGGTAGAGCGTGCCGGCCTTCATGTCGGGCAAACCCGCCTCTGCCAGCCTCTGCAGCAGCGTGTAGCCGTAGCCCTCGCCTCCCTCGGCGAGCAGCGCCAGCACGGCCAGATCCAGCACGCCGCGCAGCCATTGCGTCTGCCTGGCGGAGATCCCCTTGTCAACCACGGGAACAAGGTAACACCAACTAGTGTGTCTCGCCAACTAGTAGGCGACACGCAGCCGACCTCGCTCGTCGATCTACGTGGAACCGGCTCCGCGCCGGAAGTCGCCTACCTCGCCGCGAAGGCGGGTCGCGTCAGCGGATCTGCCAGTCGAGGCGCCCGTCTTCGGTGACGGTCGGATAGCTGTGCCCCGCCGGAACTCCCTCGGTCAGCGACCGGAGCACGTCCGCGAGCATCGCCGCGACGCCCCGCCACTCCGGCCTGAGCACCTGCGCCGCCTCCTGCTCCCACTCCAGCACGCAGCCCGTCAGCGGCCCCGGCCGCAGATCCACCACGAGCTCATCGGCGAAGCCATCACCGGCGATCGGGATCCACGACGGGTGAAAGCTGGAGCCCGGCGAGCCCGCGTAGTAGTCGCAGGCCGGCCGATCCCACTGCGCCGTCCAGTTCTTGCGGTGATCCCGCCACGACTGGAGCGCCTGCGCCGCGCTGTACGGCGTGTAGAAGGGCGGCAGGACGTCGGCCAGCACATCCGCATCGGTGCCGCCGCAGCACGCCCACAGCTCGCGCAGTTCGACGGGCAGCTCGACCGCGAACTCCGCTTCCAGCTCGGCGAGGTCCGGCAGCACCGGGGAACGTAGGGCGGCTGCGGTGACGGGCGCGTGCTCCGAAAGCCAGAGCACGATCTTCGTCCACAGCTCCGTGACAACCATTCCGATCATGGTCGTCCGGAACTCGCCAAACCGGTACCGCCAAAGGTGACCCCACCGCCAGGTGCGAGCCGCCGCTGCGCCGAAGGGCGCAACGTGGATTGGACCACTGCAGCACATCCGAATGGGGATCGTTACGAACTGTTCCGTCGACCGTTGCTTTCCACGGGCTCGATACGGTGAGAGCCGGACCGGGGAACACGCTGTGAACGCGGAGCCCGTAGGCTTCCGCGAGGTCTGGTTCGGTGACCGGAGGTAGAGAGATGGCGCAGGACATCGTCCCCATCGAGCTCGGGCTCCCGCAGGGCGACGTCGTCACCCTGTGGGCACCGCGCTGGCGCGAGGACGGCGAGGAGTGGGAGGCATTCCTCGGGCACGAGGACGACCTCTATGGATTCCCCGACGCCGCACACCTGGCGGCGTTCGTGCGCACCGCCGAGGAGCACGACCTCGACGACCACCCGGCGTGGCACGTGGTCCCCGAGCTCCCCGCCGAGGACCTGAACCCGGACGAGGACCACCAGTACGACCTGGTCGGCGTCCCCGAGCTGGTCGCCGAGCCGCTGGACACCTGGACCATCGGTGAGCTGGCCGACATCGTCGAGATCGCCCGCTCGCTGGCCGACGTCTGCGAGCTGGACGCGGTGCACGACGTGCTGGACGCGGCCGACGGGTTCGCCATGCTCGACCAGGGCACATTCGCGTTCTCCGGCAAGGACGGGCAGCGCCGCTGGACCGACCTGTGCCAGGTCGTCGTCGAGCGCTGGGACGAGGTGCTGGACGCCATCGACGCCGTCGTCACCACCCCGGACGTGCCCGCCGACGCCGTCGCCACCGCCGAGACCGAACTCGCCGAGGCGCTGGAGGCCGACGACGACGAGGCGGCGAGCACCGCCGAAGCGCCCGAGGTGGACGACATCGAAGAGGTCGAGGTCGGCTTCTGGGGCGAGGTCGGCATCGACCCGATCCTGATCATCACCAGCACCGGCGAGCACTACTCGCTGCGCTGCTACCTCGATGACGACCCGATCTTCCTCGGCAGCGGCGGCAAGATCGACGTGTTCCCGTCGGCGCGCGCGCTGGCCCGGTTCCTGGCCGACGAGAGCGCCATCGAGGACACCGACCTGGCCCGGGTCGCGACCTGGTCGCAGGTCGTGGAGAAGGCCACCGCCGGCGAGCTGCAGGTCGAGGTCGACCCCGAGAACACCTACGTGCTGACCGGCCTGGACGCCGACCTCGGCGCCGGACCGTCCGAAGTGGATTCGACCCAGCTGGACCTCGCCGAGGAACTGCTGATGGACGCGGCCGCGTGGGCCGGCGACGACACCGTCGAGCAGGCGCTGCAGCCGTCGGAACGGCTCGGCTGGCTGGTTTCCTTCGTGCTCCGCCCGAACCCGAACCGGCTGCCGCCGAGCGCGCCGTTCGACGCCGAGGTCGAGACCTGGCGCAAGCTGGTGGAATCCCTGGAAGCGCGGTTCCGCTCGCACTGAACCACAGGGCACGGGTGCCGGTTTCCTCGCGAGATCGGCACCCGGGCGAGCCGCGTCAGGCCACCTCGGCGAGGAGCTCCCCGGGGGCCGCGAGCCGGCGACGGGCCGGTTCGCCCGCGCACACCTGCGAATAGGCCTCCCGCAAGCCCTTTCGCGCGCGGTAGACGAGCGCGGCCGCGCTGTTGCGGCTGATGCCCAGACGTCGGCTCATCTCGGCCGTCGTCTCCTCCTCGACCTCCATGCACCACAGGACGTGCCGCCAGCGGCGCGGCAGCCGGGCGAACGCCTTCGCCACCAGCTCGCGCTCCTGCTTGAGCACCGCGGGATCGATGAACGGCACGTGGTTCTCGGGCTGGTAGAAGCCGTCGAGCTCGGCGGCCAGGAGCACCCGGCGGTCCCGGTTGTTCAACGCCATCGCCAGGTTCCGCACCGTGGTGAGCAGGTAGGCGCGGAACGCGGAGTCCGGGCCGCCACCGCGGCGCAGGACGTCCAGGATCTTCACGAACGCTTCCGCGACCAGGTCTTCCGCGTCGCTGTGGGTGCCGACGACCTGCTTGGCCATGGTGTGCGCCGCAGTGCGATGCCGCGAGTACAGCTCACCGAACGCTTCGGTCGATCCAGTCCGAACCGCCTCCAGCAGCGTCCGATCGTCACCCGCGATCATCGTTCCTCTCACTGCTTTTGCACCGGTGGGAGACGTGCTGCCGCGGAAGCGCGGTGGCCGTCCCCCACCGGGTACGCCCCCACTGCGAGAGATGCTCGTCGGGGCCGGGACGACGAACAAGACAGAGATTTTCAGATAGTGATTACCCCTCGAAGGGGCGACGGCGACCGCCGAAATATCACCCGGCAGTGGGGAATCGGTCGGCCACCGCGAGCGTCCGGGAGATCTCCACGGCCGCGGCCCGCAACGGCCGCACGTAGGACTTGGTGTCGGCGAGCTTGCGCGCCGGGAACGAGATCGCCAGCGTCACCGGACCATTGGCGCCGATCACCGGCGCGGCCAGGCACGCGGTGCCCAGCGAGTACTCCTCGGAGTCGGAGACCACCGGCCGGACCGGGCGGTTGACCAGGTCGCGGATCCGGGTGATCGTGCGCGGGGTCAGGTCCGCGGGCGGGTGCCGGAGGAAGTGGTCGGCGCGCTCTTCGTGGCTCAGCCCGGAGAGCAGGCACTTCCCGATCGCCGTGGCGTGCGCGGCCTCGCGGAAGTCGGCCCAGGTGTCCACCCGGGGCGTGCGCGGGCTGTCGACGATCTCGGCGACCTCCACCTCGCCCTCGTGGTAGCGGGCGAGGTAGATGGCCGCGTTCAGGTCCTCGCGCAGGCCCACCATGACGGCGCGGACCTGGCTGCGCAGCCCTTGTTTCTGGCCGGCGA
This sequence comes from Saccharopolyspora sp. NPDC045839, assembly GCF_056431645.1. Classification (NCBI taxonomy): domain Bacteria; kingdom Bacillati; phylum Actinomycetota; class Actinomycetes; order Pseudonocardiales; family Pseudonocardiaceae; genus Saccharopolyspora; species Saccharopolyspora sp. NPDC045839. Next base: position 168,400 of record NZ_JBWKKH010000006.1, on the reverse strand, counting down.
CGTGCAGCCCGCTCACCTGCTCGCCCAGGATGAAGGCGCCATCGTCGAGCTTCTCCAGATAGCCCTCGTGCACCAGGGTGCGCAGCAGGTGGTAGGCGGTCGGCAACGCGATTCCGGTGCGCCTGGCGAGGGTTTTCGCGGTTGCACCGCCCGCGTGCTCGCCCACCGCCTCCATCAATCGAAGCGCGCGCTGCACCGATGCGATCAACGTGGGTTCGCCGCCCCGTGCCACCTGTCCCTCCTGCGCTCTGCGGCGCCGTGCTGCTCGCGCCGATCGTGAAACGAATTCAGGCTTGGCAGTATCCACCGCCGCCAAGGGGCACGCACCCGTTTCGGCGGCGATCTCCGATCATTCCGACAGCGCCGTGTAGCCGGGCTTGATCACCTCGTTGATGATCTCCAGCCGCTCGTCGAAGCCGATGAACGCCGACTTCATCGCGTTCACCGTGAACCACTGCATGTCCGACCAGCCGTAGCCGAACGCCTCGTGCAGCGCGGCGAACTCGCCGGACATCGAGCAGTGGCTCATCAGCCGGTTGTCGGTGTTCACGGTGACCCGGAAGCGCAGCTTCGCCAGCAGGCCGATCGGGTGGTCGGCGATCGACTTGGCGGCCCCGGTCTGCAGGTTCGACGACGGGCACATCTCCAGCGGGATCCGCCGGTCCCGCACGTAGGACGCGAGCCTGCCCAGGTGCACCGTGCCGTCCTCGGCGACCTTGATGTCGTCGACGATCCGCACCCCGTGTCCGAGGCGTTCCGCGCCGCAGTGCTGGATCGCCTCCCAGATCGATGGGAGCCCGAACGCCTCACCAGCGTGAATCGTGAAATGCGCGTTCTGCTGGCGGAGGTATTCGAAGACGTCCAGGTTCCGCGTGGGCGGGAATCCGGCTTCCGGTCCCGCGATGTCGAAGCCGACCACCTCCGCGTCGCGGTACCGGACGGCGAGGTTCGCGATTTCCGCCGACCTCGCGTGCTGCCGCATAGCGCAGAGCAGAGTACCGATTCGGATACGTTTTCCGGCGGCTGCGGCGCGGCGTTCGCCATCCCGGAATCCGTCCTGCACGGCCTGCACGATCTGATCGAGAGCCAGGCCCCGTTCCTGGAAGAGTTCCGGCGCGTAGCGGATCTCCGCGTACACCACGCCGTCGGTGGCCAGGTCCTCGACGCACTCGGCCGCGACCCGGGCCAGCGCCTCCTCCGTCTGCATCACCGCGACGGTCTGCGAGAAGGTCTCCAGGTAGCGCTCCAGAGATCCCGAGTCCGCCGCCGCGGCGAACCATTCGCCCAGCTCATCGGCGTTCTCGTGCGGCAGGTCGGAGTATCCGACCGCCCTCGCCAGATCGATCACGGTCTGCGGTCGCAGGCCGCCGTCGAGGTGGTCGTGCAGCAACACCTTCGGAGCCAGCCGGATGGAGTCCAGGTTCACCGGAGTCGACATGCGCCCACGTTACAGCGCGCAGGTGATCACCTCACGCACAGCTACGAACAACGAACCCGAAGAAAACCTCGGATACGCCCGGGTTTCAGGCATCGTTCAACCGGACGGCCGTCACGCAAAACTCACCCAGATGGAGGCAATCGCAACTCTTAGAGCATTCAGCAGCGAGTTCATTGGTCTTTTCGGCCTAAAAATACGCCGCCTAACGGAGTCGTAATCGGCATCGCAATCACGCAATGTATCGGGGGGCGGCTGGGAACGCGAGAACCGACTAGCTAGGCTCCTGGAGTCCTCACCCCCCTCGACGAAGGACGCCCCTAGCCGTGACCGAGAACATGTCGTTCGACCGCATGCGCAACATGCTCACGCGTGCGGCTGAGATCCGCGAGAGCGAACAGCAGCAGATCTTCGACGCCCTGGACGAGATCCATGCCCGGCTGTCGCCGCTGGAGTCCCTGGGCTCCGTGCGGAAACGCCTGTCCGAGCTGCCGGATCGCACCGAAGTCAGCGTGCTCGCCGAACGACTCGACGAGGCACTGGCCAAGCTGGAAGCGCACGACGGTGCGCTGGTCGAGCTGAAGAGCTCCGTCGACGGCCTGGTCGACAAGCTCGCCAAGCCGTTCGCGCAGCTGGACGGGCGCCTGGACGGGGTCGCGGGCCGAATGGACGGCGTCTCCGGCCGGATGGACGGCCTGGAGGACAAGCTCGGCCACATCCACAAGCGCCTCGACGAGCTCGGCCTGCACCTCGACAAGCAGGACGGCCGTCTGGAGACGCTGCCGACCGCGGTGCACGGGCCGGTGCGTGAGCGCATCGACTCGCTGGAGACCAGCCTGCGCGGGCGCTTCGCCGAGATCGACGAGGGCGTGCACGAGCACCTCGACGGCACCCGCGAGGCGCTGCAGCGCGCGGTCACCGACTCCACCGCCAACGCCCAGAACACGCTCTCCGAGGCGGTCTCCGGCTCCCGCGAGCAGCTGGACGCCAAGCTCGACCAGCTCGCCGCGCGCCCCGCCGTGGACCCGACCGACAAGCTGGACAAGCTGGCCGACCGGCTGGAGCAGCTCACCAACCGGCTGGACCAGGTCTCCGGGCGCCTCACCCAGGTCGAGGACAACGTCAACACCCGGATCGACTCCGTCGAGCAGGGCTTCACCAACCGCCTGGACACCGTCGAAGAAGGCGTCAAGAACGGCCTCGGCGAGCTCGGCGGCACGTTGTCGAAGAACCTGTCACAGCTGTCCGGCACGCTGTCCTCGCGTCCCGACAGCGAGTCGCTGGGCGCCCTGGTCCGCGAGGCCAACGAGGAGAGCGAGCGGCGGCACGCCGGTCAGCTCGACGAGGCGATGGCGACCTTCGCGGAGCTGATCCTCGGCGGCAGCGCGCCTTCCGGCCCGCCGCCGCCCACCACGCTGCCCCGGCAGCAGCGCCGCGGCCGGTCCAAGAGCGCGAAGCGCGACCCGGACAAGGCCCTGACCGCAGACGGCGACGAGGACTTCACCGCCGAAAGCGCCTAAGCCCGAGCCGCGCGCCGACCGGCCCCCAGATCAGGGTGGTCCGGCCGGTGCGCGGTCCACGACCACTCGATCCAGGATCAGCGGCGTCGACACCTCGTCGGCGCCGCTGATCTCGTATGCGCCCACCAACGCCTCCCTGGCACCAGCGACGGTTTCCGGCCGGTCGGTGTGCAGTTCCAGAAGTGGCTGGCCCGCCGTCACGCGATCGCCGGGCTTCGCCAGGCACAGCACTCCTGCGGCGTGCTGGACGTCGTCCTCCTTGCGGGCCCGGCCGGCTCCGAGTCGCCACGCCGCGATCCCGACCCCGTACGCGTCGAGCCTCGCCAGCGTCCCGGTTTCCGGTGCGGTGACGACCTCGACGTGCTCGGCCTGCGGCAACGCGGCCTCCGGGTCGCCGTCCTGGGCCCTGATCATCCGGCACCACGAGTCGTACGCCCGCCCGTCGGCCAGCACCTCGGCCGGGTCCACATCGGGCAGACCGGCGTGCTCGAGCATCTCGCGGGCCAGCGCCAGCGTCAGTTCCACGACGTCCGGCGGCCCGCCGCCCCGCAGCACCTCCACCGCCTCCGCCACTTCCAACGCGTTGCCGACCGCGCGGCCCAGCGGGACCGACATATCGGTGATCAACGCACTGGTGCGCAGGCCGTTGGCCGTGCCGATCTCCACCAGCGCGGTGGCCAGCTCCCGCGCCTGGTCCAGGTCCTTCATGAACGCGCCCGAACCGCACTTGACGTCCAGCACCAGCGACTGCACGCCCTCGGCGATCTTCTTGCTCATGATCGAGCTGGCGATCAGCGGGATCGACTCGACCGTGCCCGTCACGTCGCGCAGCGCGTAGAGCTTGCGATCGGCGGGGGCCAGCCCTTCCGTCGCGGCGCACACCACCGCGCCGACGTCGTCGAGCCGGTCGCGGATCTCGTCGGGCGACAACCGGGCGCGCCAGCCCGGGATCGACTCCAGCTTGTCCAGTGTGCCGCCGGTATGGCCGAGTCCCCGGCCGGACAGCTGCGGCACCGCCGCGCCGCACGCGGCGACCAACGGCGTCAGCGGCAGCGTGATCTTGTCGCCGACGCCGCCGGTGGAATGTTTGTCCACAGTGGGCCTTCGAACCCCGTCCAGCACCAGCGTCTCGCCGGAGGCGACCATCGCCGCCGTCCAGCGCGCCGTCTCCGCCGGAGTCATACCGCGCAGCAGCACCGCCATCGCCAGCGCGGCCATCTGCTCGTCGGCGACCTGACCCCGGGTGTACGCGTCGATGACCCAGTCGATCTGCGCATCGCCGAGCACCTGCCCATCGCGCTTCGCGCGGATCACGTCAACAGCGGAATGCACCGCCACCACCTCCACGGCTCGCAACAACTTCCTGCCTATATAGAGGAACGAACCCCGCCAACAGATACACCCCGATCGGATGATCATCGCCAAAACCCGCACGCACGACCGAGAATTCGCAACCTACCCGCGTGCACTGTGGATTTCGACGGCCAGTCGGAGCACGTTCCCGAAGCGCTGGGCTCGCCCGGTGTTTCTCCCCGAGCCAAGCGGCCAAGCCTTCGCCGACGAGTCGTTCCGCGAAGCCGAAGTCGGCGGGTACTACATCCTCGCTGCGGTGGTCTTCGAGGCCGCCACGCACGATCTGGCTAGGTCGGCGATGTACGAGCTGCGCGGCAGCCGCAACGCGTACAAGCTGCACTGGAACGAGATGACTTCGCAGGAGAAGCACAACGCGGCGAAAACCGTGGCCGAGCTCGAAGGGTTTCACATCGTCGTGATCGGAGCCCCGTGCCTGGGCGACGGCAGGAACGCGCCTCTAGCAGCTGCCGCGAGCTCCTGGACGCTCGGCTCTACCAGATCGATTTGGCGATCGACTACTAACGGCCTCAGGACATGCGTTAGGCCAGGGTCCCGGTCTGCCCCGGGAAGCACCTGGCCTAGCGACTCGCTCGACACCCACGGTGCCGAGCTCCCACAACGCACCATACACCGCTTTGCGCAACGACTGCCTACAGTTCGAAGGCGTCGGGGAGGACTTCGGTCATCGGGAGCACTCCTCGCGGCGTGTCCACCAGGCAGTCCCGGCCGCCCAGTTCGAAGAGGAGCTGGCGGCAGCGGCCGCACGGCATCAGCAGGTCGCCCGTCCCGCTCCGGCAGGCCACCGCGACGAACCGGCCGCCGCCGGTCAGCCGCAGTTGGCCTGCCATGGTGCACTCCGCGCACAGCGTGAGCCCGTAAGAGCCGTTCTCCACGTTGCAGCCGACGACCATCCGGCCGTCGTCGCACAGCGCCGCCGCTCCCACCTGCAACTTCGAGTACGGGCAGTACGCCAGCGCCGCGGCCTCCACCGCCGCGGCGCGCAGCGCCTCCCAGTCCACAGTGGTCGTCACTGGTCCGTTCGCTCCGATGTCGGTTTGGTCTTTTCTTCAAGCGGCGAAGCCGCTTAGCCCACCCGCGCCGCTACGGAAAACGAGCGGAAACAGTCCTCAATCCTCGCCCCTGCGGTATTGCAGGCCGTTCGCTGCGGGTGGTCGTAGTCGTTGCGACGCCGCCGCGAGGATCACCAGCGTGACGAGGTGCGGGGTGTAGGCCGTCAGTTCGTCCGGGAGCTCGTCGGTGAACCAGTACACCGAGTACGTGACCGCCGCGAACACCAGGGCCACCCCGGCGCCGAACCACATCCGCCGCCACAGCTGCACGGCCACCACCACGATCAGCAGCAGCGTCGCCGCGTACAGCAGCGCGTGCACGCTGGTCTCGCCGCTGCGCAGCTGCAGGCCGTCGGCGTAGCCGAACAGCCCCGCGCCGCCCAGCAGGCCGCTGGGCCGCCAGTTGCCGAAGATCATCGCCGCCAGGCCGATGTAACCCCGGTTGTTGGTCTGGCCCTCCAGGTAGCCGGCCTGCCCCGGGTTGAGGATCAGCGCCGCGCCGCCGATCCCGGCCAGCGCGCCCGAGATGATCACCGCGAGGTACTTGTAGCGGTAGACGTTCACGCCGAGCGACTCCGCCGCGACCGGGTTCTCGCCGCAGGACCGCAGCCGCAGCCCGAACGGCGAGCGCCACAACACCAGGTAGCTCACCGGCACCAGCAGGTACGCCAGCATCGTCAGCGGCGAGACCTCGGTGACCAGGCCGCCGAGGATGCCCGCGAGGTCGGAGATCCCGACCCGCTGCAGGTCTTCCAGCTGCTGCAGCCAGGTGCCCAGCGGCTGCGCCGAGTAGGTGTCGAACTTCGGCACCGGCGGGGATTCCCGCGGGTTCCGCGAGATCGGCTCGAACAGCAGCGTCGACAGGTACTTCGCGGTGCCCGCGCCGAGCAGGTTGATGGCCACACCGGACACGATGTGGTTGACCCCGAAGGTCACCGTCGCCACGGCGTGCACCAGGCCGCCGAGCGCGCCGAACACCGCGGCGGCGACGAGCCCGGCCAGCGGTCCCCACTGGTAGCCGGCCCAGGCACCGCCCCAGGTGCCCAGGATCATCATGCCTTCCAGGCCGATGTTGATGACCCCGGCTCGCTCCGCCCACAGCCCGCCGAGGGCGGCCAGCAGGATCGGGATGCCCAACCGGACCGCCGCCTGCACGGTGCCGGACGAGGTCAGCTGCGGCACGCCGGTCTGGTAGGAGGTGATCGACACCGCCAGGAAGCCGACCGCCACCCACAGCAGGACGCGGGCCCAGCCGGGCATCCGGCGGCCGAGGACGCCCGGTTTCCGGTCCGCCGGGGCCGATGATTTGGTCGCGACCGCGGTCATGCCCGCTCACCTCCGGTTCCGGCGGCGGCCGGGGCGGCCGCGGTGCCCAGCGCACGCCCGACCCGCCGCTGCTCGGCGGCGAGTTCGCGGCGGCGCACCAACTCGTACGCGACGACGACCGACAGCACGATCGCGCCCTGCAGGATCGTCACGATCTCCTTGGGCACCCCGATGTTGTCGAGCGTCAACGAGCTCTTGTCCAAGAAGGACCAGAGCAGCGCGCCGAACGCGACGCCGATCGGGTGGTTGCGGCCGAGCAGCGCGATGGCCAGTCCCGCGAAGCCGTACCCGGTCGGGAAGTTGAGCGTGAAGGTGTGGTCGCGGCCGAGGATCTCCGGCAGGCCGGCCAGTCCCGCGACGGCGCCGGAGATCAGCATCGCGGACATGACCATGCGCTTGGAGTTCACGCCACCGGCGGTGGCCGCGGTCGGCGACAGGCCGGACGCCCGCAGCTCGAAGCCGTAGCGGGTCCGGTCGATCAGCACCGCGTAGCCGACGCCGACGGCGGCCGCGAGCAGCACGAGGCCGAACATGGTGCCCGCGCCGCCGAACGGGATGCCGGGCACCTGGCCGCCGTCCGGGATGATCTTGGTGCCCTGCGTGTTCCCGCGCAGCTCGCCGAAGGTCGGGACGAGGTAGGCGACCACGCCGATCGCCAGCATGTTGAGCATGATCGTGGAGATCACCTCGGACACCCCGCGGTAGACCTTGAGCAGCGCCGCGATGCCGCTCCACGCAGCACCGACGACGGCGCCGACCACCACGATCACCACGGCGTGCAGCCCGAACGGCAGGCTGATGGCACCGCCGACGATCGCCGCCACGCAGGCGGCCAGCTTGTACTGGCCTTCGATGCCGATGTTCAGCAGGTTCATCTGGAACCCGATCGCGGCCGCGATCGCCACCAGGTAGTACGCCCCCGCCGTGTTGACGATGTCCACGGAGGTCGTGCCGCGGGCGACCTGCGCGATCATCTCCGCCAGCGTCGCGAGCGGGTTCGCGCCGGAGACCAGCAGCACCACGCTGCACAGCACCGCGGCGAAGACGATCGCCAGCGCCGGTGGCAGCAGCCGTGCGCGCCACGTGTTCATGCCGCCTCCCCTGCACCGGTCATCGCCGCACCGAGGTCCTCCGGGGTGACCGAGCGCGGGTCGGCCGTCGCGACCAGCCGCCCCCGGAACATCACCCGGATGGTGTCGGACAGGCCGATCAGCTCGTCGAGGTCGGCCGAGATCAGCAGGACCGCCAGGCCGGCCGAGCGGGCGGCGCGCAGGTGGCCCCAGATGCCCGCCTGGGCGCCGACGTCCACGCCTCGTGTCGGGTGCGCGGCGATGAGCAGCGCCGGGTCGCCGGAGAGCTCCCGGCCGACCACGAGCTTCTGCTGGTTGCCGCCGGACAGCGCGGCCGCGTCCACGTCGATGCCGGGCGTGCGGACGTCGAACTCGTCGATGATCCGCTGGGTGTCGGCCTTCGCGCCCGCCCGGTCCAGCCAGACCCCGCGGGCCGCCGGCCTGCGGGTCTGGTAGCCGAGGATCCTGTTGACCCACAGCGATTGCTGCAGCAGGAGGCCCTGCCGGTGCCGGTCCTCCGGCACGTAGCCGATGCCCGCTTCGCGCCGCGCCAGGGTGGACAGGCCGGTCAGGTCGTGGTCGCCGAGCACCACCCGGCCGGCGGTGACCGACCGCATGCCCATGATCGCCTCGACCAGCTCGGTCTGGCCGTTGCCCTCGACGCCGGCGATGCCGACGACCTCGCCGGCCCGCACCGTCAGGTCGACGTCCGAGAGCACCGCCCGGTCCTGGTCCGATGCGGAGAGACCGGTGACGACCAGCACCTCGCGGTCGGTCACGGTGGATTCGCCGTGCTCGGGCACCGGCAGCTGGCTGCCGACCATCATCTCGGCGAGGCCGCGGCTGCTGACCTCCGCAGCCGGCACCGTGCCGACCGTGGTGCCGCGCCGCAGGACCGTGATCGTGTCGGCGATCGCCCGGACCTCGTCGAGCTTGTGCGAGATGAACAGGAACGTGAAGCCCTGTTCCCGCATGGTGCGCAGGGTGTCGAACAGCTCGTCGACCTCCTGCGGGACCAGCACGGCGGTCGGCTCGTCGAGGATGATGATCCGCGCGCCCCGGTACAGGACCTTGAGGATCTCGACCCGCTGCCGGTCGGCCACGCCGAGCCCTTCGACCAGCGCGTCCGGGCGCAGCTCGAAGCCGGCCTGCTCGGCGAGCTCCAGCACCCGCCGCCGCGCCTTCGCGCCGATGCCGTGCTCGCGCTCCGCGCCCAGCACGACGTTCTCCAGCACGGTCAGGTTGTCGGCGAGCATGAAGTGCTGGTGCACCATGCCGATGCCGGCCCGGATCGCCTCGGCGGGCGTGCGGAACCGGATTTCCTCGCCGTGCACGCGGATGGTGCCGGAGTCCGGCGCCTGCATGCCGTAGAGGATCTTCATCAGGGTGGACTTGCCGGCGCCGTTCTCGCCGCACAGCGCGTGCACCTCACCGGCGCGCACCAGCAGGTTCACATCGGAGTTGGCGACCACGCCGGGGAAGGTCTTGGTGATGCCGGTCAGTTCGACGGCCGGTGCCCCGGCCGCGCCGGGTGGGCCGCCGGATTCCGGCGCAATCGAGGTGTTCATGGGGCTCCGTGGGACGTCGACACGGGCAGCGAAGCAGAAGGACGCTCAACAATGGACGGTTTCGGCGAGAACGTGACGATCTTGGCGCGAACCCGCCAACCGATCCGTTGCCGGGCGAGGGGCACTCCCGACGCGTCGTCCGCGCCGGAAGTGCCCCCCACCTCGGATGTCACGGCTTGTCGGAAACCTTGATATCGCCGCGGGCGATGGCCGCCTTGTAGGCGTCCACCGTGGGCACCAGCTCGTTGATCTTGCCACCGGAGGTGGAGTAGCCCACGCCGTCGATGCCCAGGTCGAACTTCTTCGGCAGCGAGCTCAGATCGTTGCGCGCGACCGCCGCGATGTAGTCGTACACCGCGAAGTCGACCCGCTTGAGCATGGAGCTGATGATCACGTCCTTGTACTCCGCGACCGTCGGCTGGTTGTACTGGTCGGAGTCCACGCCGATGGCCTGTGCGCTCGAGGACTTCACCGACGAGAACACGCCCTTACCGGAGGCGCCCGCCGCGTGGTAGATCACGTCGGCGCCGGACTCCAGCTGGCTGGTCGCGACCTCGGATCCCCGGTTCGGGTCCTGGAAGCCGCTGAAGTCACCGGCCGGCGACAGGTACTTGCTCTCGATCTTGATGTCCGGTGCGGCGGCCTTGGCGCCCGCCACGTACCCGGCCTCGAACTTCTCGATCAGCGGCGTCTTCACGCCCCCGACGAAGCCGATGTGGCAGTTCTTCGACCGGTGCGCGGCGATCACGCCGACCAGGAACGAGCCCTGCTCCTCGGCGAACACCAGCGACGTGACGTTCGGGATCCCCTGCACGTCCTCGTCGATGATCGCGAACTTGGTGCCCGGGAACTCCGGCGCGACCATCTTGATCGAGTCCGCGTAGGAGTAGCCGACCGCGATGACGGGGTTGTAGCCCTCGCGCGCCAGCTGCCGCAGCCGGGTCTGCTTGGCGTCCTCCGGCTCACCGGCCCCGGCGTCGAGCTCCTTGATGTCGCTGAAGCCCATCTGCGTCTTGGCGCGGTCCAGGCCGGCGACCGAGGCGTCGTTGAACGAGGCATCCCCGCGGCCACCGATGTCGAAGGCCAACCCCACCCGCATCCCGGCGGCCTGCGGGGCGGGCTGCTGCTGCTCGATGGCCGAAGTGGTCGGTGCCGCCCCCGCAGGCGGCGCGCTCAGCTGACACCCCTCCCCCTGGGCGTTGCTGGTTCCACCACCTCCGCTGTCCTTGGCACAACCCGCCAGCGCCAAGGCGCCGGTGAGCAGCACTGCGACCATTGTGGCGCCGTTCCGGCGCACTCCTCCGGCACCCGAGCGCCTTCCCCAAGTCGGCGTTCGCCGCATGCCGTTCCCCTTTCCTGTCGGTCCCACCGCGCCCCCATCGCCGCTCCGGTTTGGCCGGAGGTCCGCGGCGCCGGGTGAACTCCACACGAAGGTGTTGTCTCCGGTGAATTGTTCTTCCGGGGCGCGGCGCACGCCATTCGGTGACGTGGCTCTCGAAATTAAGTCTTGACGCTGCCGCTTGTGCATTGCTCGCATGTCACGAAATGGTTTCTACATCGATCAACCGAGATGGGGCGCTTGTCTGGTCGATCACAGACGGCGCAGGCGAGTAGGCCGGGGCGATTCGTCGGGTCTAGCATCCGATGAGTCAAGGCCCCAGTTCGTGGCCGGTGACGGGCGTGCACCCAATGCCAATTGGGACCAACTGCAACTCGGGGCCGGTCGCCCCTTGTTCCCGAACGGGGCCGTCAGTCCACCAGCGAGGTTGGAGGCCTTCCACCATGGCCAGCACCACCGCCTCCGCGGCCGAGGCCCCGCAGCGCGCCACCGCACCGCGCGCCAAGGGGCGCCTCTACCGCGGCGATCTGGGCATGTGGTCGTGGGTCGCCCACCGGATCACGGGCGTACTCACCTTCTTCTTCTTGTTCGTACACGTCCTGGACACGGCCCTCGTCCGGGTTTCGCCGAACGCGTACGACACGGTCATCGAAACCTACAAGCACCCCGTGATGATCCTGTTCGAGCTGGGTCTGCTGGCGGCTGTGCTGTTCCACGCGTTCAACGGCATCCGGGTCATGCTGGTCGACTTCTGGGCCAAGGGCACCAAGTACCAGAAGCCGATGCTGTGGACGGTCGTGGTGCTCTGGCTGGTGTTGATCATCCCGGCCGCGATCAGCCTGATCAGCCGCGCAGTCACGGAACTCTTCGGGGGTTGAGCAAAATGACCGTCACCGACGCATCGCTTTCCGTGGAGAAGCCGCGCACTCCGTCGCGCCCCGCCGCGCGCCGCAACAACTTCGAGCTCTACAGCTGGTTGTTCATGCGGCTGTCCGGTGTGCTCCTGCTGTTCCTGGTGCTGGGCCACCTGCTGATCATGCTGTTCCTGGACGGCGGCGTTCACAAGATCAACTTCGCGTTCGTCGCCGGGCGCTGGGCGTCCCCGTTCTGGCAGTTCTGGGACCTCACCATGCTGTGGCTGGCCGGCCTGCACGGCGGCAACGGGCTGCGCACCGTCATCAACGACTACTCCCGAAAAGACGGCACACGCTTCTGGCTGAAGATGCTGCTGTACGTCTCGGTCTTGCTGACCGTGGGTCTGGGCACCTTCGTTCTCTTCACCTTCGACCCGAACATCGGCTAGCGCCGCAGACGACCACAGCGTGGCGAGATCGACGCCCCACCCGCGGGTCCCGCCACAGCCCGAGGAGGCGACCATGCAATTCCACAAGTACGACGTGGTCATCGTCGGCGCCGGCGGCGCCGGCATGCGCGCCGCGATCGAATCCGGCCAGCGCGCCCGCACCGCTGTGCTGACCAAGCTCTACCCCACCCGTTCGCACACCGGCGCCGCCCAGGGCGGCATGTGCGCGGCGTTGGCCAACGTCGAAGAGGACAACTGGGAGTGGCACACCTTCGACACCATCAAGGGCGGTGACTACCTGGTCGACCAGGACGCCGCCGAGATCATGGCGAAGGAAGCCATCGACGCGGTCCTCGACCTCGAGAAGATGGGGCTGCCGTTCAACCGGACCCCAGAGGGCAAGATCGACCAGCGCCGGTTCGGCGGTCACACCCGCGACCACGGCAAGGCCCCGGTCCGCCGCGCCTGCTACGCCGCGGACCGCACCGGCCACATGATCCTGCAGACGCTGTACCAGAACTGCGTCAAGCACGGCGTGGAGTTCTACAACGAGTTCTACGTCCTGGACATCATGCTCAGCGACGGCCCGGACGGCCAGCAGGTCTGCTCCGGCGCGATCGCCTACGAGCTGGCGACCGGCGAGATCCACGTCTTCCAGGCCAAGTCCGTCATCTTCGCCACCGGCGGCTTCGGCAAGGTCTTCAAGACCACGTCGAACGCGCACACCCTCACCGGCGACGGCATGGGCATCATCTACCGCAAGGGCCTGCCGCTGGAGGACATGGAGTTCTACCAGTTCCACCCGACCGGCCTGGCCGGTCTGGGCATCCTGATCACCGAGGGCGTCCGCGGCGAGGGCGGCATCCTGCGCAACGCCGACGGCGAGCGGTTCATGGAGCGCTACGCCCCGACGATCAAGGACCTGGCGCCGCGCGACATCGTCGCCCGGTCGATGGCCCTGGAGGTGCTGGAAGGCCGCGGCGCGGGCCCGAACAAGGACTACGTGCTGCTGGACGTGACGCACCTCGGCGAGGAGCTCCTCGAGGCGAAGCTGCCGGACATCATGGAGTTCTCCCGCACTTACCTGGGTGTGGAGCCCACCAAGGAGCCGGTGCCGGTCTACCCGACCGCGCACTACGCGATGGGCGGCATCCCGACCAACATCGTCGGCGAGGTGCTGCGGGACAACGAGACCGTCATCCCCGGCCTGTACGCCGCCGGCGAGTGCGCGTGCGTCTCGGTGCACGGCTCGAACCGGCTGGGCACCAACTCGCTGCTGGACATCAACGTGTTCGGCCGCCGGTCGGGCATCGCCGCGGCCGAGTACGCGCTCGGCCACGACCACGTCGAGATCCCGGCGGAACCGACCAAGCTCGTGGAGGGCATGGTCGACCACCTGCGCACCGCGCACGGCGGCGAGCGGGTCGCCACGATCCGCACCGAGCTGCAGCAGACGATGGACGCCAACGCCTCGGTGTACCGCACCGAGGAGACCCTGAAGACGGCGCTGTCGGACGTGCAGGCGCTCAAGGAGCGCTACGGCCGGATCTCCGTGCACGACAAGGGCAAGCGGTACAACTCCGACCTGCTGGAGGCCATCGAGCTGGGCTTCCTGCTCGACCTGGCCGAGGCGCTGGTCAACGCCGCGCTGGCCCGCAAGGAGTCCCGCGGCGGCCACGCTCGCGAGGACTACACCGCCCGGGACGACGTCAACTTCATGCGGCACAGCATGCAGTACAAGGTCCTGCCCGAGGAGGAGGACCCGAACGCGCCGCTCGGGTTGACCGGATTCCAGGCCGACATCCGCCTGGACTACAAGCCCGTCGTCGTCACCCGGTACCAGCCGATGGAGCGTAAGTACTGATGACCGCCGCTACCACGAAAAACGACACGACCGATCTTCCGGACGACGCACCGCCGATCCCGGACGGCGCGACGATGGTCACCGTCAAGATCCTCCGGTACAACCCGGAGGTCGACGAGGACCTGCACTGGGAGTCCTACCGGATCCCGGCGCTCCCGTCGGACCGCGTGCTGAACCTGCTGCACTACATCAAGTGGTACGTCGACGGCACGCTGACCTTCCGCCGGTCCTGCGCGCACGGCGTGTGCGGGTCCGACGCGATGCGGATCAACGGCGTCAACCGGCTGGCCTGCAAGGTGCTGATGAAGGACCTGCTGGTCAAGGGCGGCGAGACCACGCTGACCATCGAGCCGATCAAGGGCCTGCCGGTCGAGAAGGACCTGCTGGTCGACATGGAGCCGTTCTTCGAGGCGTACCGGGCGGTCAAGCCGTACCTGATGACCACCGGCAACGAGCCGACCCGGGAGCGCATCCAGTCGGTCGCCGAGCGGGCCCGGTTCGACGACACCACCAAGTGCATCCTGTGCGCGGCGTGCACCACGTCGTGCCCGGTGTACTGGTCGGACGGCAACTACTTCGGCCCGGCGGCGATCGTCAACGCGCACCGGTTCATCTTCGACAGCCGCGACGAGGGTGCCGAGGAGCGACTGGACATCCTCAACGACGTCGACGGGGTGTGGCGCTGCCGCACGACCTTCAACTGCACGGACGCCTGCCCGCGAGGCATCCAGGTCACGAAGGCGATCCAGGAGGTCAAGCGGGCGCTGATGTTCCGCCGTCGCTGACCCCCGGCAACACCAACGGCGCCCGCCTCCCCGGAGGCGGGCGCCGTTCTGGTTTCACGATTTTAGGCAAAACGGAAACCCGAATCGTCGGCCCGGGCGGCACTTCGCGCCGGGTCTACCTTCCAATTTTGCCTAAAATTGGGCGCTCTTGTGTCCGGGGCCGGTCAGCGGCGGGTGGCTCGGAAGGCCCGCCAGCCGAGGACTCCGATGATCGTGCCCAGGACCAGGGAGACGATCGCGATCACGAAGTGGACGATCAGGTAGGACGTCGGCGAGCCGCCTTCCCAGGAGCGGTCGCTGTTCCAGATGTTGCGCATGAAGTTCGGCCACAGCAGGTACGACCAGACGCCGAAGGCCAGCAGGAACAGCGCAACGCGGCGGGAAATTGTCACGGCCCCCAGTATCCGCTGTAACGTGCCTCACCCACCTGCCCGGGTGGCGGTCGACATCCCGCCGCGCACCGGGATTGGTTAGCCTGCTGCGTGTGCCTCTGAGTGCCTGCGGTCCGCGCCGCATGAAGTCCGTGCTCCGCGTGGCCGTTTGCACCATCGCGGCCGCGCTCGTGCTGGGGACCGGCGGCACCGCCGCGGCCCAGCCGCCGGCCGCGTGCCCCAACATCGCCCCACCGCCCCCGGTGGACACCTCCGAGGTGCCCGCGCCGGGCATGCCGGTGCCCGAACCGGTACCGGTGCCGGAGACCCCCGTCGGCGGCGACCGCCTGGCGGAGTGCGGCGTGGTCATCGCGCAGGGGTTGCCGGAGCCGCCCGCCGAGGTCACCGCCGCCAGCTGGGTGCTGGCCGACCTGGACAGCGGCGCCGTGCTGGCGGCGAGGGACCCGCACGCCCGGCACCGGCCGGCGTCCACGATCAAGGTGCTCACCGCGCTCACCGCGATCCACGCGCTGCGGCTGGACGACACGATCGTCGTCACCCAGGAGGACGCCGACCAGGAGGGCAGCCGGGTCGGGCTGAGCCCGGGCGTCACCTACACGGTGCAGCAGGTGCTGACCGGGCTGATCATGCGGTCCGGCAACGACGCCGCGCACGCGCTCGCCATGAAGATGGGCGGCGTGGAGGTCACGCTCGACAAGATCAACGCGCTGGCCCGCGAGCTCGGCGCGCTGGACACCCGGGTCGCGACGCCATCCGGCTTGGACGGCCCGGGCATGAGCACCTCGGCCTACGACCTGGCCGTCATCTTCCGCGCGGCGATGAGCGAGCCGGCGTTCGCGTCGATCGCCGCGATCCACAACACGCAGCTGCCGGGCAAGCCCGGCGGCCCGCCGCTGGAGGTCTGGTCCGACAACCAGGTGCTGCTGAATTACCCGGGCGGCATCGGCGGCAAGACGGGGTTCACCGACGATGCGCGGCACACGTTCATCGGGGCCGCCGAGCGCGACGGGCGCCGGCTGGTGGCGGTGCTGATGCGCGGCGAGAACCAGCCGATCCGGCAGTCCCAGCAGACCATGCACCTGCTGGACTACGGGTTCGGGCTCAGCGACGACGACCCGGTGGGCCGGCTGGTGACGACGTCACCCGAACCGCCCTATGTGGACGCAGCCGGTGCCACCGCCGCGCAAGCGCAGGGGGATTCGCCGGTGAACGGCCAGCCGCAGGAGTCGTCGATGTTCGGCACGGTCGGCGGGCCGTTGACGCTGATCGTGATCCTGGCCGCCGCGGCGATCGGCGTCCTGGCGCTCCGCCGGCGTCGCGCGCGGCTCGCCGCCGCCGCGCGCCGCAAGCACAACGGCAACGACCACCCCTGAAAGAAAACGCTTCCGGCGCGGCGCCGGGTGTGCTCCAATTAGTTAACGGTCCCGGTTCGTTAATTAATTGGAGCGGCCATGGAGACGACATCCGTCCTGGTGGTGGGCGCCGGGCCGGCCGGCCTGGCGATGGCCTGCGGGCTTCGGCAGCACGGCATCACGGTGCGCGTGATCGACCAAGCGGCAGGGCCGGCGAGCACCTCGCGGGCGAACATCCTGCACGCCCGCGGAGTCGAGGTGCTGAACCGGCTGGGAGCTCTCGGAGACCTGCCGGACCGCGCGCTGCACGCCGTCCGGATGACCCTCCACGTCGGGGAGAAGCCGCTGGCCGAGGTCAGTTTCGGCCAGATCGAGGGCAACCAGCTCTCGGCCCTGCTGGTGTCCCAGGCCGAGGTGGAGGCCGTCCTGCGGGAGCGGCTCGCCGAGCTCGGCGGCACCGTCGAATGGGGCCGGGAGCTGACCGACCTCGACCAGCGGCCCGACGGCGTCACCGCGAAGCTGCGAGATGGCGGCCTGAGCGCCGACTACGTGGTGGGTTGCGACGGTGCGCACAGCACGGTCCGAAAGCTCAGCGGCATCGGTTTTCCCGGCGTCCCGCTGGTCGACCAGTGGCTGCTGGCCGACGTCCGCGCCGACTGGGCCCTGGACCGCACCGGTTCATCCGGGTGGTTCCACCGGGACGGCTTGTTCTTCGCGATGCCGATGCGCAACGGCGCGGACGACGCGTGGCGGCTGATGGCCGATGTCCGCCCAGGAACGGACTCCGACGACGTCCTCGACCGGTTGCAGAAGCTGCTGCCCGAGCGCACCGGCCGGACCGACGTGCAGATCCGCGACGTGACTTGGACGTCGACCTTCCGCATCCACCGCCGCCTCGCCGACCGCTACCGCGACGGGCGCGTGCTGCTCGTCGGCGACGCCGCGCACATCCACAGCCCGTTCGGCGGCCAGGGCATGAACACCGGCATCGGCGACGCCGAGAACCTGGCCTGGAAGCTCGCGCTGGTCGCGGAAGGCCGTGCCGATTCGGCGCTGCTGGACACCTACCAGGCCGAACGTCGGCCGCTGGCCGAAGACGTGCTGCGCAGCACCACGGCGAACACCAAGCTCATGCTGGCCGACGGCGCGGTCGCCCGGTTCGCCCGCGACCGGCTCATCACCCCGTTGGCGAACCTCGCCGTGGTGCAACGGCGGGCGACCTGGCTCGCCTCGCAGCTCTGGGTCAGCTACCGCAAAGGCCCGCTCGGTGCGCGGCGAGGCCCCCGGCCGCGGCCCGGTGACCGCGTGCCCGACCTGGCGTGCCGGGGCGACCGCGGCCCGACCCGGCTGCACTCCGAGCTCGGGGGGAAGTGGGCACTGCTCGCTCCCCCGGGGACGAGCCCGGAAGTCCTTGCGCCGCTGGGAGAACATGTCGTACGCCTCGCACCGGACCGGCCGCAACGGGACGTCTGGTTGATCCGGCCCGACGCGCATCTCGCGTGGCGCGGGACGGAATTGCGCTCCCTCGCGCGATGGCTCGACAACGCGCTCGGCAATGGAAGGACGACATGACCAACCGTCGCGGACGACCGCGCGATCCCGCAGCGGACAAGGCGATCCTGCAGGCCGCGCTGGACCTGTTCATCGAGGGCGGTGTCGAAGGCACCAGCATCGAGCAGATCGCCAAGCGGGCCGGGGTCGGCAAGCTCACCGTGTACCGGCGCTGGGGCTCCAAGGAAGCGGTGATCGCCGCCGCGATCGAGTCCGCCCGCGACGAGATCCCCGAGACGATGCCGGCGGAATTCGCCGACCTGCCGGTCGCCACGCTGGTCGAGCAGGCGCTGCCCGGGCTCGCCGAGGCGGTCGCCGACCCCCGGCTGCGCGCGATGGTCGCCCGCGTCTTCGGTTCCAGCGTCAGCCACCCGGCGCTGATGGCGACCTACTGGGAGAACTACGTCGTGCCGCGGCGGCGCATCACCCGCGCGTTGCTGGAACGCGCGCAGGCCGATGGGGTGCTCGACGCCGCCGCGGACCCGGATGTGCTGATCGACATGATGGTCGGCGCCGTGCTGTTCCGCCTCATCCAGCCGGAACCGCTGGATGCCACCGGAGCCCGCGAGTACCTGGAGTCGGTCTACCGCCGGGCCGGGCTGCTCGACGCTCCGAAGTAGATCGCTGTCGTGAGCACTTTGGATCGCTATAGAGCCTGTTTCCACTTGCTCTGCGTGGCGGTGCGGGTGGCGGAACCTCAGGGGCCTTCTCGCTGTGGGATCCCCGACATCATGAATGCCCGTTACCACACCTCACACCACGACATCCAAAAGCGGCCCAAAGTGCTCACGAGCCCCGTTCCGCGTCCGCGGTGAGCCGAACGGCCAGCTCGCGCACCGCAGAGCGCAGTTCGTCCGGGCGGCGGATGACGAACGGCCAGCCCAGCCCGGCGAGCAGCTGCGCCATGCCGTCCAGGTGCTCCACGCGCGTCGCCAGCAGCACGCCGCCGGAGGTTTCCGAGAGAGTGCCCACGGAAGGCGGAATCCGGGCCCGGGCCCGCTCCGGCGTGGTCTTCAGCAGCACCTCGACCTCGTGCGCGTACGGGACGCCCGCCAGCGACGTCGTGACCTGCCGCACCGGGTCGGCGTCGGGCGGCATCTCGAAGGTTTCGGCGCGCAGCTCGGCCGACCGGATCCGGTCGACCCGGAAGGTGCGGATCTCGCCGCGGCCGTGGTCGTACCCGGTCACGTACCAGCGGCCGGAGTGGAAGACCAGCCCGTGCGGGTCGAGCTCGCGCTCGCTGGCCACGCCCTTCCAGGACACGTAGCTCAGCCGCACCCGGCGACGATGCCGCGCCGCTTCGGCCAGGGTCAGCACCGCCGCGGTCGCCGGAGCCGCGCCTTCCCGCGTTCCCATCGTGAAGCCGAGCGTCTCCTGCAACGACTGGACGCGGTCGCGCAGCGCGGGCGGGAGGACGCGTTGCACCTTGGCCAGCGCCGTCTCCGCGGCCGGACCGGGTAGACCGAGGCGACGCCCGGTCAGCAGGCCGAGCACGACGGCGGTGGCCTCGTCGTCGGTGAGCATCAGCGGCGGCAGCTTGTACCCGGGCATCAGCCGGTATCCGCCGTAGCGGCCACGCTCGGCCACCACCGGGATGCCCAGCTCCACGAGCCGCTCGGCGTACCGGCGAACGGTGCGCTGGTCCACGCCCAAGCGCTCGGCCAGCGCAGGTCCGCCGACCCGCTGGTTCGCCTGCAGCAGCTCCAGCATCGCCAGCAATCGGCTCGTCGGATATGACACGCGTCTCCCGGAGAATTAATCAGGGTGGGTTCTGACCGGTATCGAGCCTAATGTCCAACGCATCGAATCCCACGAGGAAAGGAGCGCCGCGATGGCGACGATCGTGCTGGTTCCCGGCTTCTGGCTCGGCGCATGGGCTTGGGAGGACGTGACGCGGGAGCTGCGGGAGCTGGGCCACGACGTCCACGCGGTGACGCTGCCCGGGCTCGCCGACCGCGCCGCCGAAGCCGGTCCCGAAGTCGGCGTCGAGGCCCACATCTCGGACCTGGTCGGGCTCATCGAGGACAACGATCTCCGGGACGTCGTGCTGGTCGGGCACAGCGGCGGGAACGTGTCCGTCACCGGCGCCACCGACCGCGTTCCGGACCGGGTCGCGCGCGTCGTCTACGTCGACGCCGGGCCGATGCCGAGCGGCATGGCCGTACTCGATTCCAACCCGCCGGAGGTCCAGGAGGAGTGGCGCAAGGCGGTCGAGGCCGAAGGCGACGGCTGGCGCCTCCCGCTGCCCGAGTTCGGTGCGGAGGACCTGGCCGGGCTGTCCGACGAGCAGCTGGCCCGCATGCGAGCCATGAGCACGCCGCAGCCGTTCGCCACCGTGACGCAGCCGCTGCAGCGGCCGGACGCCGCGCCGGACGTGCCGATCTCGGTGATCGCGTCCACGTTCACCCCGGAGGAGGTCAAGTCCCTCGTCGACGCCGGAATCCCGATGTTCGCGCTGTTGGCCGGGGCCGACTTGCACCACCTGCCGACCGGGCACTGGCCGATGTTCTCGCGCCCCGCCGACCTCGCGGCAATGCTGTCGGACATCGCCGACTGACGTCCCGCAATTTCCATTGAGTCTTCGGTGTCGTTGTCGACGTGCCTGCTGGGGTGAAAATCGGGGTGGTCGCCGGTTGACGTCGAACCACCTTGGTGCGGTTGAGGCCGTCATTGAGTCTGACGCTGGGAGCTGGGTGTAGGGGCGCTGCATTGTTGCTTCGAGCACGCGAGCCCGGTTCTGATCTTGCCCTGCTGGCTTCCCCGGTGGCCGCGTATCGAGTGGCCGGATGGCGAGGTGATCGCGGTGGATGAGACGGGTGAGTCGGCTGAGCTGGTCGAGCGGGTGGCCGCGCTGGATGTCGGGAAGGCGGAGGTGACGGCGTGTGTCCGGGCACCACACCCGGACAAGCCGGGTCGGCGCTGTCAGGAGGTCCGGGAGTATTTGACGCTGACCCCGGCACTGCTGGAGTTGGCTGACTGGCTGCGGTGTGAACGGGTCAGCCTGGTGTCGATGGAAGCGACCAGCGATTACTGGAAGCCGATCTACTACCTGCTGGAGGCCGAGGGGTTCGAGTGCTGGTTGCTCAACGCCAAGCACGTGAAGAACGTGCCGGGCCGGCCGAAGACGGACAGGCTGGACGCGGTGTGGCTGGCCAAGGTCACCGAGCGGGGTATGTGTGCGCCCAGTCTGGTGCATCCCAAGCCGATCCGGCAGTTACGGGACCTGACCCGGTATCGGCGGTCGTTGATCCGGGATCGCACCCGGGAGAAGCAGCGGTTGGAGAAGCTGCTGGAGGACGCCCAGATCAAACTGTCCGGCGTGATCACCGACATTTTCGGGGTCTCGGGCCGCGCCATGCTCGATGCGATGATCGCCGGTCAACGCGACCCGCGGATGCTGGCGCAGATGGCACGGGCCAGTATGCGGTCCAAGATCGAGGTGCTCACCGAGGCGTTGACCGGGCATTTCGAGGATCACCATGCGTTCCTGGCCCGGAAGATGCTGGACCGGGTGGATGCGCTCAGCGCCGATATCCAGGTTGTCACCGCGCGGATCGAGGTCGTGATCGCCCCTTTCGCGCACCAGGTGACCCAGCTCGATGAGATCACCGGGGTCGGGCTGATCGCCGCCCAAGAACTGATCGCCGAAATCGGGATGGACATGGCTCGGTTCCCGACCGCCGGGCATCTGGTGTCCTGGGCGAAATTCGCCCCGATCGACAGGAAGTCGGCGGGCAAGGGCAAGGCCGGGGCCACGGGCAAAGGCAACCCCTGGCTGGCCGGCACGCTCGGCGAGATCGTGGCCTCGGTGACCCGCACCGACACCTTCCTCGGTGAACGCTACCGGCGACTGGCCAAACGACGCGGCAAACACCGAGCGATCGTGGCCGTGGGCAACTCGCTACTCACGATCATGTGGCATCTGCTGTCCGATCCCGAGGCTCGCTACCAGGACCTGGGAGCGGGCTTCTACCAATCCAAGATCAACCAGAATCGGCGTGAACACGACCTCATCCGCCAACTCGAACGCCTCACCGGCAAGAAAGTCACCCTGCAACCCCAACCCGCCGCTGCCTGACCACACCCCACCCGGACGAACCCGGCTCCACCGCGCTGCGCCGGGTGCTACCGCGCGCCCACTCACCTTCAGATTTTCGAGCCAGGTTTTTCCAACCTCGTTGTGCGTGGCGGTGCGGGTAGCGGCCCCCCTGCGGGAGTTACAGCGCCCGCCTGGACTGTGGGTGCCCCTCCTGATGTATGGCCAATACACGGCGGAGGGGCCGTCCTCGCCAGGCGAACGCTGAGAACCCGCGGCGGTGCAAGCGTCGTAGGTGGGCTATGCGCCTACGGCGCATGCGACACCCCACCGAAGTACGGCTTTGCGACCCGCGACTGCGGACCGACCAGGATGAAAAACGCTCATTGAAACCGGATCCCCAGTTTCAATTGAAACTGGGGATCATCGGCGTGTCGCACCCCGACACGCCGATGCCTGTGGACAACTTCCGCAATTTCAATGGAAATCGGACCTCTGATTTCCATTGAAATTGCGGGTCAGCGGCTTGCGGCGCCAGGCCCAGCCGGCGACGGCTCCGAGACCCACCAGGCCCGCCGTGGCTCGCACGCCCACCCGCTGCCGCACCTGTACGACCGGGCGGATGATCGCCGGGCCCGGCGGCTGCGGCGGCGCCACCTCCAGGTTCTCCCGGGCCGATGCCGTCCACGCCGTCACGAACAGGATGAACCGCGAGGTCAGGTTCGCGAACACCAGCAAACCGAGGATCGGGCCGAACGCCACGCCCGCCGGCGAGCTGGTGACGCTGTTCAGGTAGACCACGCCGACCTGCTTGAGGATCTCGAACCCGACGGCCGCGAACAGCGCACCCCACACCGCACTGCGCAGCGTGACCGCCTTTCGCGGCAGCCGCGCCAGCACCCACAGGAACACCAGCCAGGTCGCCAGCAGCGACAGCACGATCGACAGAGCTCGCAGCGCGAACACCGCGGCCGGGCTGTCCTCGATCCCGACCAGCTCGAACAGCCACCGCCCGACCCCGCCCCCGAGGGCACTGATGCCCAGCGAGACGGCCAGCGCCGCGCCGAGCCCGATCAGCGATCCCAGATCGGCCGCCATCCGCCGGACCATCGACTGCTTGATGGGCTCCTGCGTCCACTGCGCGGTCAGCGCCTCCCGCAGGTTCGTCATCCAGCCGAGCCCCGAGTACAGCGCGGCGAGCAGGCCGATCACGCCGACGGTGCCGGCCTGGCTGATCGCCTGCTCGACGACGCGGTTGAGCATGTCGCTCATCGCCGGGCTGGGCACCGCCGTGGTGATCGACGTCTGCAGCCTGCCCAGCAGCTCCGGGTTCCCGCTCAGCACGAAACCGGCCGCCGCGAAGGCGATCATCAGCAGCGGCACCATCGCCAGCACGCTGAAGTAGGTGATCGCGGCGGCGTAGTAGTCGCCGTACTGGCTCTGGTAGCGCTCGAAAGCGCGGATGAGCCGGTCCAGCCACTCGTGGCGTCGGCGCAGCAGCGCCAGTCGTCCCGGCTTCGCTTCCTGCTCCTGACCGGCCACGGTGCGCCTCCCGCCGCAACGGCATCCCCCGAACGGTGGCAGGCTACCCGTGGATGATCAGTTCAGCCCATCGGCGGAAGGAAGCCCACCCGATCGAACACCGTCCGCAGCGTCTCCGCGGACACCGCCCGCGCCCGCTCGGCGCCCCGGTGCAGGACCTTGTCCAGCTCGGTCGGGTCGTCGAGGTACTCGCGGACCCGCTCCTGGAACGGGGTGACGAACTCGACCACGACCTCGCCGAGTTCCTTCTTCAGGTCGCCGTAGCCCTTGCCCTCGTAGGCGGCCTCCAGGTCGGCGATGCTGCGGCCGGTGAGCGCCGAGTAGATCACCAGCAGGTTGCTGATGCCCGGCTTGTTCTCGACGTCGTAGCGGATCTCCCGCTCCAGGTCGGTGACCGCGGAGCGGATCTTCTTCGCCGAGCGCTTCGGCGACTCCAGCAGCTCGACGACCCCGGCGGGCACCGACTTGCTCATCTTCGAGGTCGGGTCCTGCAGGTCGTAGATCTTCGCGGTGTCCTTCGGGATGTGCGCGGCCGGCACCGTGAAGGTCTTGCCGTAGCGGGAGTTGAACCGCTGCGCCAGGTTGCGGGTGAGCTCCAGGTGCTGGCGCTGGTCCTCGCCGACCGGGACCGCGTCGGCCTGGTAGAGCAGGATGTCCGCGGCCTGCAGCACCGGGTAGGTGAACAGCCCGACGCTGACGTGGTCGGCTTCCTGGCGGGCGGACTTGTCCTTGAACTGCGTCATCCGGCCGGCCTCGCCGAATCCGGCCAGGCATTCCAGGACCCAGCTGAGCTGGGCGTGCTCGGGGACGTGGCTCTGCACGAACAGCGTCGACCGCTCGGGGTCGATGCCGATGGCGAGCAGTTGCGCGGCGGACAGCCGGGTGCGCTGGCGCAGCAGCTCCGGGTCCTGCGCGACGGTGATGGCGTGCAGGTCGACGACGCAGTAGAAGGCGTCGTGGTCGTCCTGCATGGTGACCCATTCCCGCAGGGCACCCAGGTAGTTGCCGAGGTGGAACGAGTCGGCGGTGGGCTGGATGCCGGACAGCACGCGCGGCCGCGCCGCGGGCTGGTCGCCGGTCTGGGTTGCGGGGCTGTCGCTGCTCACGTGGTGATTCTCGCAAGCCCCGCGAAGTTTGTGGGAGCGACCTCTCCGGTTCGCCGGCGGGTCAGCTCTTGCGCTGGTTCTCCGGTTGGATCTTCTTCTTCCGGAACATGCCCGCGACCATGCCGACCACGCCGAGCCCGATCGCGGTGAGGCCGACCGGGGCGCTCAGCGAATCCAGGGGGCCGGCCGCTTGAGCGGCCGACTCGGCGGCAGCGGCGCCGGCGGTCGCCAGGAGCGCGGCGGCGGCCGCGGCACCAAGCACGGAGGCTCGCGTTGCCACGCGAGATATTCGGCTACGCACGGGCGTGCCCTCCCTGCGACAGTTGACCCGATCAGGTCAGCACTCGTCTGAGTTCGGTGGCGGACCGTACCGACCACTCATTGCCAGCGTGGTCGCTTTGCGTAAACCGGCCACGACGTAGTGATCATATTTTCCGGCTAGCCGCCGCTGCCGTCGGGTCCGCCGATCAGGAAATCGCGCAGGCCAGCGGCCGGGATCATCCCGAGGGGCGACCTCGGCCGAAAATTCACCTGTGTTCTATGACACACCGGGTCGAGCTATGCTGGGCTGATGCCCAGCTGGACCCGGCCGCTTCGCTCGTAAGTGGTACTGCGCTGCCGCGCCGAGCGGCCCGCCCGCGCGGCCAGTTCGTGCAGCTCCTCGACGCTGCGCTCCGAGCCGTGCTCGGAACCGGCCATCCGGCTGATGGTCTCCTCCATCAGCGTTCCGCCGACGTCGTTGGCGCCACCGTTGAGCACCTCCGACGTGCCTTCGTCGCCGAGCTTCACCCACGAGCACTGGACGTTGTCGATCCGGCCGTGCAGCAGGACGCGCGCCATCGCGTGCACCGCGCGGTTGTCGCGGCGGGTCGGGCCCGGGCGCGCCAGCCCGGCGAGGTAGATCGGCGCGTTGCGGTGCACGAACGGGAGCGGGACGAACTCGGTGAACCCGGCGTTGCCGTGCTCGGCCGCGGCGTCCTGCACGCCGGCCAGGGTGCGTAGGTGGCCGAGCCAGTGCTCCGGGGTGTCGACGTGGCCGTACATCATCGTCGACGAGGACGGGATGCCCAGCCGGTGTGCGGTGCTGACGACCTCGATCCACTCGGCGGCGGGCAGCTTCCCCTTGGTCAGCACCCAGCGCACCTCGTCGTCGAGGATCTCCGCCGCGGTGCCGGGAATGCTGCCCAGCCCCGCCTCCTTCAGCTCGGCGAGCCAGTCGGTGATGCTCGCCCCGGCCTTCGCCGCGGCGCTGACGATCTCCATCGGGCTGAACGCGTGGACGTGCATCCCGGGAACCCGCTGCTTGATCGCGCGCACCAGGTCGGCGTAGCCGGACACCGGCAGCCGCGGGTCGATGCCGCCCTGCATGCAGATCTCGGTCGCCCCGGCCCGCCACGCCTCGTCGGCCCGGTCGGCGACCTCCTCCGGCGAGAGCCGGTAGGCGTCGGCGTCGCGCTCGCGCTGCGCGAAGGCGCAGAAGCGGCAACCGACGTAGCAGATGTTCGAGAAGTTGATGTTGCGGTTGACGACGTAGGTGATGTCGTCGCCCACGACGTCCCGGCGCAGCCCGTCGGCGATCCCGGCGAGCGCGTCCATCGCGGCTCCGTCGCAGGTCATCAAGGCCATCGCGGCGGCGGTGCGGCTCTCGTCGAGCAGCGCGGCGGGATCGGCCTCGGCCAGCCGCAGGCCCTCGCGCACGTCGGCGTCCAGCCGCTCCGGCGCCGCGGCGGCGGGCAGCTGCCTGCGCAGCTCGTCCCAGTCGCCGTAGACCGTGTCGAAGTCGCCGCGGCGATCGTCCGTGCGACCGGTCGTGTCGATGCTGCGGTGCAGGTCGGTGCGGCCGATGGACTCGAACCCGCCGTCCGGCTCCTGCCACTCCCGGCCGACCGGCGCGGCGTCCGCGGCGGCGAAACCGTCCGAATCGGACAGCGCCGCGACGTGACCGGCCACCCGCAGGTCCAGCCACTGGGTGCTGTCCCCGGCCAGCCCGGCGCGCACGTAGCGCGGGTAGGCGGTGAGGCGCTCGCGCATCTCGAAGCCGCCCTCGCTGGTCTTCGCGGCGAGCTCGTCGATCTCCGGCCACGGCCGTTCCGGGTTGACGTGGTCCGGCGTCACCGGCGAAACCCCGCCCCAGTCGTCGATCCCGGCGCGCAGCATCAGCAGCTGCTCGTCGGCGATGAGGTTCGGCGGCGCTTGCACGCTCACCCCGGAGGGCATCAGCAGCCGCGCGACCGCGATGGTGGCGGCCAGGTCCTGCAGGTCGGCGTCGGGCATGCCGCGCATCGCGGTGTCCGGCTTGGCCCGGAAGTTCTGCACGATGATTTCCTGGATGTGCCCGTACTGGCGGGCGACGCCGCGCAGCGCGAGCAGCGACTCGGCGCGCTCGGCGCGGGTTTCACCGATTCCGATGAGGATTCCGCTGGTGAACGGCACCGCGACGCGGCCGGCGTCGGCCAGCACCCGCAGTCGGACGGCGGGCTCCTTGTCCGGGCTGCCGAAGTGCGGGCCGCCCTTCTCCCGCCACAACCGCTCCGACGTGGTCTCCAGCATCATGCCCATGCTCGCCGCGACCGGCTTGAGCCTGGTCAGCTCCGACCAGCTGAGCACGCCGGGGTTCAGGTGCGGCAGCAGGCCGGTCTCCTCCAGCACCGCGATGGCGCAGGCCCGCACGTAGTCCACTGTGGAGGAATAACCGCGCGCCTCCAGCCACTCCCGGGCGGCGGGCCAGCGCTCCTCGGGCCGGTCTCCCAGGGTGAACAGGGCCTCCTTGCACCCCGCCGCCGCGCCCTGGCGGGCGATCTCCAGCACCTCGTCGCGTTCCAGGTAGGCGGACTCCACGCGATGCGGAACGGTGGCGAACGTGCAGTAATGGCAACGATCCCGGCAAAGCCGGGTCAACGGGATGAACACGTTGCGGCTGTAGGTGACCACGCCTTCGTGTCCCTCGGCCACCAGGTGCGCGTCCCGCGCGCGACCGGCCGCCGACAGCAGTCTTTCGAGGTCATCGCCGCGGGCGTGCAGCAGGACCGCGGCTTCGGCGGCGTCCAGCGAAACGCCGTCCGTGGCGCGGCGGAGCGCGCGGCGCATCGCCGAGACGCTCGGAGTGGGTTCCGGCGGGGCAAGTTCCAGATCTGCAACCGACACCAGCCGACTCTAAGTCTCCGAGCACGCAGCACCCAACTGTCGTAGACGTGCCACACACCTCACTATCAGCTATTGAATTACTCCGTTCTGCCCTACCGGTACTCACCGAATCAGGCGCAAAATCCGACGAATACCACTGGGTGAATCACACTCTGTCTCCATAGGAGGGACAACGTGTCACGCACTAGAAGGAGCGGCCGGGCGATGCGCATCGCCGGCTCGGCGCTCGCGCTGGCGTTGCTGGTACCCGCAGGCATCGTCGGCGCAGCCGAATCCGCGCCCGCGGCCACCGCCGCGCCGGTTCACTTCGTCGTGCTCGGCCCGACCGGCGACGGCCTGCAGCAGACCGAGGAATCGGTCCGCGCGGTCGGCGGAACCGTCGTGCAGAGCTGGCCCCAGATCGGCGTGATCGTCGCGACCTCGACGGATCCCGGTTTCGCCGCCGCAGTTCGCACCCAGCCGGCCGTGGAACAGGCCGGCGCCAGCCGGAACCTCGCCGAGCAGCTGCCGCCCGCGCAGTCGCAGCGGCTGGAGGCGCTGGAGGGCACGGTCGGCGCCATCCCCTTCGCCGCCGTTCCCGGCGAGGAGCCGCTGGAGCCCGAGCAGTGGGACGTGCGGCAGATCAAGGCCGAGCAGGCCAGCGCGATCTCCCAGGGCAGCAAGGACATCACGGTCGGCGTGCTGGACTACGGCATCGACCCGACGCACCCGGACCTGAAGCCGAACCTGGACGTCACCAAGTCGGTGAGCTGCGTCAACGAGGGTGTCCCGGACACCAGGCAGGAGGCCTGGCAGCCGCAGGACCCGACGCAGGACCACGGCACCCACACCGCGGGCACCATCGCCGCCGCGCGCAACGGCGTCGGCATCGCCGGTGTCGCCCCGAACATCACGCTCGCCTCGGTGCGGGTCATCGACGACGGCGGCTTCATCTACCCCGAATACGCGGTCTGCGGCTTCATCTGGGCCGCCGAGCACGGCTTCGACGTCACCAACAACTCGTACTTCGTCGACCCCTGGTACCTGTGGTGCGACAGCGACCCGGACCAGAAGGCCGCGGCCGAGGCGGTGCGCCGCGCCGTCGCGTACGCGCAGGGCAAGGACGTCGTGAACGTGGTCTCGGCGGGCAACAGCAACTGGGACCTGTCCAAGCCGATCCGCGACACCAACAGCCCGAACAACGGCGGGCCGATCCAGGACCGGCAGACCGGGCACGAGTGCCACGTCCTGCCCGGTGAGCTGCCCGGCGTGGTCTCGGTGTCCGCGGTGGGCTCGGACGCGGTGAAGTCGTACTACTCCAACTACGGGCTGGGTTCGATCACGGTCACCGCCCCGGGCGGCGACAAGAACCAGATCCCGCAGACGCCGTCGCAGAACGGTCGCGTCCTGTCCACTGTGCCCGGCGGCGGCTGGGGCTGGATGCAGGGCACCTCGATGGCCGGGCCGCACGCGGCCGGCGTGGTCGCGCTGCTGCGCAGCACCCACCAGGAGTGGAACGCCCAGCAGGTGGTCGGCGCGCTGACCAACCAGGCGGACGCCCTGGAGTGCCCGACCAGCTACGACCCGGACGGCGACGGCAAGCCGGACGCGGTGTGCTCGGGCGGCAAGAGCGGCGCCGGTTTCTACGGCGCGGGCCTCATCGACGCCCTGGACGCCGTCCAGAAGTAAGCCGCAAAGGGTGACACCCGAAGGGCGCCTTCGGCCGATCCGGTCGGAGGCGCCCTTCGCTTTGCCGCATTTCGCACGCTCTGGGGTTGCCCGGGCGAGTTTGCGGCAGGACGCTGGCGGTCCGGAGGGTTGTCGCTCGGGAGTGAGGCGCTGTCGTGGCTGATTCGGAGACCTTCGTGATCGTCGGTGCCGGCATGGCCGGGGCCAAGGGCGCGCAGGCGCTGCGCGATCTGGGATTCGACGGGCGCATCACCCTGCTCGGCGACGAACCGCACCGCCCGTACGAGCGCCCGCCGCTGTCCAAGGCGTACCTGATGGGCAACGAAGGGTTCGACAGCGCGTACGTGCACGACGAGTCCTGGTACGCCGACAACCGGGTGGATCTGCAGCTGGAGGTGTCGGTGCGGCGCATCGACCGGGCGCTGCGGCAGGTGGAGCTCACCGACGGCGGGCGCCTGGACTTCGACAAGCTGCTGATCTCGACCGGGGCAAACCCCCGTTCGCTGCCGGTGCCCGGCATCGACGCCGAGGGCGTCCTGCACCTGCGGCGCGTCGAGGATTCCGACCTGATCAAGCAGACCCTGGCGGGCATCGAGCGGCTCGTGGTGGTCGGCGCGGGCTGGATCGGTCTCGAAGTCACCGCCGCCGCACGCGAAGTGGGCGTGGCCGTGACCGTCGTCGAGACGACGGAGCTGCCGCTGCTGCGGGTGCTCGGCCCGGAGGTGGCCGAGGTCTTCGCGGCGCTGCACCGGGACCACGGCGTGGACTTCCGGTTCGGCACCGCGGTCGGCGAGATCCTGGTCGACGGCGACCGCGCGGCCGGGGTCCGGCTGACGGACGGCGCCGAGGTCCCGGCCGGGGCGGTGCTGGTCGCGGTCGGCGTGGAGCCGGAGGTCGCGCTCGCCCGGGATGCGGGCCTGCGGGTCGACAACGGCATCCTGGTCGACGCCTCGCTGCGCACCGGCGACCCGAACATCGTCGCGGCGGGCGACGTGGCGAACGCGTTCAACCCGTTGCTGGGCAAGCAGATCCGCGTGGAGCACTGGGCGAACGCGCTCAACCAACCCGCCACCGCGGCGGCGGCGATGCTGGGGCGCGACGGCAAGTACGCGGAACTGCCGTACTTCTTCACCGACCAGTACGACCTGGGCATGGAATACCTCGGCCACGTCGACCCGGGCGGCTACGACCAGGTGGTGTTCCGCGGCGACGTGGCGGCCCGCGAGTTCATCGCGTTCTGGCTGGCCGGCGGCCGGGTCCTGGCGGGCATGAACGTCAACATCTGGGACGTCCAGGACCAGATCAAGACCCTGATCACCTCGGGAACGACGATCGACCCGAACGCGCTCGCCGACCCGGACACGCCGCTCAACGAGCTGATCGCCCGCTGATCCTCGCGCCGCCGGATCACGACTCCGCGACGGAGCGCTCGACGAACGCGGCGATCAGGTCGTCCACGTCGAACCGCGCCAGGACGCCGGGCACCGTCAGGTGCTCCAGGATCACGCCGGTCATCGCGTAGTAGAGCAGCATCGTCGTCGTGTCGTCGCCGGGGAACCCGGATTCGCGGCGGCCCTCGATGTTCGCGGTCAGGTTGGCGCGCAGCGTTTCGGTCAGCGCCTCCTGGAGCTCGGGCCGCCGGATCGCCTCCAGGCGGAGTTCCAGCAGCGCGAGCCAGCCGGTGCGGTCGTCCGAGATGTGGTGGAACAGCGCGCGCATCACCTCGGTGAGCAGTTCCGGCGACGGCGGGCGGTCGAGGTCGTACTGCCCCGGATCGAGGGTCATCCGCTGGTGGATGTGCGCGCCGACCTGGTTGAGCAGGTCCGCTCGGTTGGCGAAGTAGTTCGACGCCGTCCCCTTCGGCACGCCGGCCTCGACGTCGACGGCGCGGAAGGTCAGGCCGCGCGCGCCGTCCCGCGCCAGCACCTCGATCGCCGCGTCGACCAGCGCCGTTCGCCTCGCGGTGTTCTGCACCATCGCTCCTCCTGAGCAAACCGCTTGCAATCACTACAGACATAGTACTAATGTTAAAGCACTGCAAACGAAGTGGTTCTCACTGGAGGCATCGTGCGAAAGCTGACCTACCTGATCGCGGCGACCATCGACGGCTTCATCACCGGCCCCAACGGCAAGCCGGACTTCTTCCTGCACGAAGGCGACCACGGCGACTTCATCCGGGCCGAATACCCGGAGATCATGCCGACCCACATCCGCCCGCTGATCGGCCTCGCCGACGCGCCGAACAAGCACTTCGACACCGTCCTGCAGGGCCGCAGCACCTGGGACGTCGGCGTGCAGGACGGGATGACGAACGCGTACCAGCACATGCGCCGCAACGTCGTGTTCTCCCGCAGCGTCGCGGAAAGCCCGGATCCCACGGTGGAATTCGTCGCCACCGACCCGATCGAGCGGGTGCGGGAGCTGAAGCGGGAAGAGGGCATGGGGATCTGGCTCTGCGGCGGCGGAAAGCTGGCGGAGTCCCTGCGCCCGGAGATCGACGAACTGGTGATCAAGCTCCACCCGATCGTCGCGGGCTCCGGAACCCCGCTGTTCAGCAGGGAATTCTCCCCCGAGCTGTTCGACCTGACCGAAACCGAGGTGTTCGAGAGTGGCGTGATCCACCTGACCTACACCAAGCGCTGAGCGCAAGTAGTCCACCATCGAGGCGTGCGGATCCCCAGGGCTCAGCCGGTCGGCCGAGTCGGCTCGACCCCGTCGGCCGGCTTGCGCATCTCGGCCAGCAGCGAGACCGGCAGGAGTGTGCCGTCCATCAGCGCGGAGAAGAACCGGACCCTGCTCGTGGTCTTCATGGTCGCTTCTGGAACCTCCAGGTCGACGCCGTCAAGCACGGCCTTGTCATGGAACGTCTTTCGCGACCCCGAGGCCGCGATCGCAGAATTGATCACGGCGACCACGATCACTCCACGCCCAGACGCCGAACCGTCACCGCCCTGACACGGCCACCGCGGACGTCGAAGCCAATCACGGTGCGATGTCCTGCCAACGCGGGAAAAACCGAGTCCCACAACCGGCTGTCCATCCCGCCGCCGTGCAGGAGAACAACGGGAGCTCCCGAGCCGGCGCGCTCGGCCCGCACAACTCCCCACCCGGAACCGGGACTACGTGTTCGTGCCGTTTCGATTCGATCGACTCGTTCACGACAGGAAGCCCGCTTCGGTGATGCTCGCCACAAGGACATAGACCTCTAGTTCGATGGAGGTAACAGCCTCGTACCCATGACCGACGCCCTCAGGCAGCCTCCCTTGGTCGAGGACACCACCACCGATCACGAGCCGGACATCGTCGCGATCAAGCAGGTGATCGCCGACGTCGAAACCGCCTTCAACACCAACGATCCCGACCTGCTGACCGCCCACTTCGCCCGGAACGCCTCGGTCGTCAACGCGGCCGGGATGCTGATGTCCGGCCGGGACGCCCTGCTCGAAGCCAACCGGAAGGGCCTGGCCGGATTCCTGCGCGACGAGCACGCGCGCTACGAGGTCGGCGACATCGTCTTCCTCCGCCCCGACGTCGCCATCGCGCACAAGAACGCGTGGGCCACCAAGGCCGACGGCGAGCTGATCGACGTCGACCCCGCGATGATCGCCCTCTACGTCCTGGTCAAGGAACAGAACCGCTGGTGGATCGCGGCCCGGCAGAACACCCTCACGCAGTCTTGATCGGTCGGCACCTCGGGACGGCACCGACTCGGCCGTCCCGACGGGCTGGTCGATTCCGCGCGAATCGACACCGGCACACGTCGAGAGCGGCGATTTCGCGCGAGATCACCGCTCTCCACGTTCCGGGAAGCCACAGTGGTGTCCAGCTTCATCATGAGCGCATGCCGAGGAACCGCGCGTGAAGGTTCAGGCTGCGGGCGCAAATCGAACGCGGAAGGGAATCCAGGATGGGAACAGTTCAGGCGGTCCGGTGGCAGGAGTTCGAGGCAGCCGCGCCGGAACTCGGCGATTTCGGACGGCAGCGCCTGCAGGCAGGTCCCTGCTACCTCGGGACCGTGCGACGCGACGGTTCGGCCCGAGTGCATCCGGTCAGTCCGAAGGTCGTTCGCGGGAACCTCGTCATCTACATGTACCCAACCTCGCCCAAGGGTGCGGACCTGGCGCGTGATCCCCGCTTCGCCCTGCACGCGACGGTCGACGACGACCACGGCGCCGGCGGCGAATTCTCCCTGCGAGGCATCGCTCGACTCGTCAACGACGATGCTCTTGGAAAAGAGCTGGCGGCAGGAGGATTCCCGGCGCAGGACCGCTACATCCGCTTCGAACTGCTGATCAGCAGCGTGTTGGCCGGAACCTACGGCGAGGGTGCGGAGAAACCCCACCTGCGCCGATGGTCGGTCCCGCCGCGCTGACGGGATTCAGGTCGAGCGGCCGCCCTCGCGTTCCGGCCAGGCCGAGCGAACGGACCAGATGCTCATGCCGGTGGCGGTACAGTGATCAACTGTCGTGCCGAGCGCGACGGGCGGGAGACGGTCATGCCTTCGAGACGGTCCGGTGACGTGGTCGGCGGACGCTACCGGCTGGCCGCCGAGCTGGGAGCCGGTGGTTTCGGGCGGGTCTGGCGGGCCCGCGACGAGACCCTCGACGTCGACGTTGCGATCAAGGAAATGCAGCTGCCGTCGGGGATGTCGGAAGCCGAACGGGCCGAGCGGCTGGCGCGTGCCACTCGCGAGGCCCGCAACGCCGCCCGGTTGCGCAAGCACGACGGCATCGTCGCGATCCACGACGTCGTCGTCGAGGACGGCCTTCCCTGGATCGTCATGGAACTGGTCGACGGCTGCTCGTTGAGCGAGCACATCGAGCAGCACGGGCCGCTTCCGGCGGACAGGGCGGCCGAAGTGGCTACGGCGCTGCTGACGGCGATGGGCGCAGCACACCGGGAAGGTGTTGTGCACCGCGACATCAAACCGGCCAACGTCATGCTCGCCGAGGACGGGAAGGTCCTGCTCACCGACTTCGGGACCGCGATCCGCCACACCGACACCGCGCTGACCGCCACCGGGATGTTCATCGGCTCGGCGGAGTACACGGCGCCCGAGCGGTTGCGCGGCGCCGACGGACTTCCCGCGAGCGACCTGTTCTCCCTCGGCGTGACCCTCTACCAAGCCGTCGAAGGCGTCTCGCCGTTCCGGCGCGATACCCAGGAAGCGACGCTGGCCGCGGTACTGCTGGAGGAGGCCCCGGCACCGCGACGAACCGGACCGCTCACGCAGCTCATCACCCGGCTGCTGGACAAGGACCCGGACCGCAGGCCGACGGTCGCCGAGGCGCTGACCATGGCAGGCGAGCAGCCCGCGACCAAGGTCCACGTGCAGCGCGGCACCAAGATCCTCCCGACTCGCGAAAAGCCGAAGAGGTGGCAACCCAAGGGCATTGCCGCCCTGATGGCGATCCTCACCGCACTCGGCATCGCCGGACTCCCCGATGCCGGCGACACTTGGGGGTACTTCGAGAGCTACGGGGACAGTGACCTGGTCAGCGCCGCCATAGTGAGCGTCGCCGTTGCCGATGTCGTCATCGTCGGCTTGCTGTGCGCCGGTCTCGCTCGATTCCTGCCGAAGGGCATCGGCAAGACCGTCACCGTCGTCGTCGCTGTCGCCGGGCTCGTCTTCGGTTGCGGTGCCGCAGCTTTCGCATTCAACGGCGCCGGAGAGGCCTTCCGGAACACGGCGGAGCTCTCCGGACAGGAGTCCGCGACGGCGTCGCTGGTCCTGATCACCATCGTCGTCCTCATAGCGATCGGGCTGGCCTGGGAGTCCTGGAAGTCGCAACGCCCGGGTCAACGCGAAACGATCGGAAGTCGAACACGACCATGACCGACGGCGCTGGTGGTAGGCCCACTAGCCTCCGCCGGCATGGCACGTTCCTGGGACGAGGACGGGCCGAAACGACAGTCGCGCCGATCCGGCGGAGGCACCAAGCCAATCCGCCGGTGCAGAACGCTCATCGACTGCTCGCGGCTTTGAAGTACTGGTTCGAGGGTTTGAGGAACACCAGGACGAGGAACACCGGCATCGCGACCAGCACCATCGACAAATCGACGGTGGCGATGCCCGCGCCCGGCTGGTCGATGAGATACCCCAGCTGGAAATCGACGGCGATGAGCATCTGGCTGATGCCGAAAAGGCCGTAGAGCAGCCAGATCCCGGCGAGGATCGCGAGTGTGGTCCGAGCCCAGTTCCGGCCGGCGCGCATCAACAACGCGAAGATCACCCACAGCGCGGCGAGCGCGAGGGTGCCCAACGTGTTGAACACGTTGAAGATGAGCGGGCCTTGCCACGATTCGAGATGCCTGATGACTTGCAGCGCGACGACCACGAAGCTGATGACGGTCAGCACCGCCGAGAGGGCCGGCACCACGATGCCGATCAAGGCCGCGAACGTCACCGTCCCGGGCGCTTTCGGTCGGCCGAACTGCTGCTGTGGCGGAGGCTGTTGGTCACCCGCCGGCTGGGACTGCTGCTGCGACCAAGGATCTTGAGGCGCTGTCACGCGAAGAGAGTAAGACACCTACAACGATCAAGTAGGTGCCTGCTCAGCTCAGAAGTCGAACACGACCATGACCGGAACGTGGTCGGACCAGCGCTGGTCATAGAACTCCGCGCGCTCGGCCACCGCCGCCGACGCCGCTCACTTCGCCAGGACTTCGGTCGCCACCTGGTAGTCGATGCATCAGCCGGTTGAAGCCAGATCGGCGGAACGCCCTCAGCGTTCCAAGAGCCGCCGCAGGACACTAGCCAGCCCTGGGAGCCTCTCGGTGAGGACTTGCCAAACCAGGGCATCGTCGACTGTCGCGTACCCGTGGATGAGGATGTTGCGGAATGCCACGATGCGGCCGAGATCCGGCACCTGCGCGGCAAACACGGAATCCACCTTTGACAGCTGGTTCAGCGGGCCAACATCGAAGTCGACCAGCACATCGACATCGCTGGACGCAGGATCGAACGAGTCCCCCACAGCCGAGCCGAACAGGTCGAGGCGACGCACCGCGAGCAAGCGGCAGAGTTCTTCGATCTCGCTGCGTTTCGCTTCGATCAACTCGTGCACGGCCGTCACCTCCCGAGGTCGATTGTGCCCGATCAGACCTGGTTGGTCACGGTCGCTCCGGTGCGCGTCGCACCAGGTCGGCCCATCTGACGCTAACGATCGAACGCCACCGTGACCGGGGCGTGGTCGCTCCAGCGCTGGTCGTAGGACTCCGCTCGTTCGATCACCGCCGACACCGCTCGCTTCGCCAGGGCTTCGGTCGCCACCTGGTAGTCGATCCGCCAGCCGGAGTCGTTGTCGAAGGCCTTGCCTCGGTAGGACCACCAGGAGTACGGGCCCGGGCCTTCCGGATGGAGTTTCCGGACCACGTCCTCGTAGCCGCTCTCGAAGAGCTCCGTCAGCCAGGCTCGCTCCTCCGGGAGGAAGCCCGCTTCCTTCTGGTTCGCCTTCCAGTTCTTCAGGTCGATCTGCTGGTGCGCGATGTTCCAGTCGCCGCAGACCAGCACCTCCCGGCCCGCCGCCGCGGCTCGTTCGCGCAGGTCATCCAGGTACGCGCGGAACTCCTTCATGAAGCGTTCCTTCTCGTCCTGGCGCGGGGTGCCGACGTCGCCGCTGGGCAGGTACAGGCTCGCGACCACGAGGCCCGGCAGGTCGATCTCCGCGTAGCGGCCGCTCTCGTCGAACTCCGCCGAGCCGAAGCCGATGCGCACCGCCTCGGGTTCCGCGCGGCTGTAGATCGCCACCCCGGCGCGACCCTTCGCCGAGCTCGAGGCCAGCACGGTGTGCCAGCCGGCCGGTTCCCGGACCTCCGGCGTGAGCTGTTCGGGCTCCGCGCGGGTCTCCTGCAGGCAGATCACGTCGGCTCGGGTGGCGGCGAGCCACTCCACGAAGCCCTTCTTCGCGGCGGCGCGCAGGCCGTTGACGTTCACGGTCGACACAGTCAGCACGCCAGCGAGGGTAACCACCGGCACCGACGATCAACCCTCCCGGTCACCCCGCCCCGGCGGAACGATCTTCGTGGGTCAGGCCGGCCAGAACGCTTCGCGGGTGCGTCGGCGGCGGTCGCGACGGCGGGTGGGCTTCGGCGCCGCCGGGCGCTGCCACAGCCACATGCACACCCGGGCGCCGCCGAGGCTGGAGCGGTCGACCGCGAGCCGTCCCCCGGTGGATTCGGCGACCCGGCGGGCGATGTCCAGGCCGAGCCCGGTCGATCCGGCGCTGCTGCGCCCGCGCTGCACGGCGTCGGCGGACTCCGCCACTCCGGGCCCCGCGTCCTCCACGATCACCCCGACCACGCCGTCCTTCTGCTGCACCGACACCACGAACTCGGTCCGCTCCGGGGTGTGCCGGAAGACGTTGCCCACCACGGCGTCCACCGACGCGGCGAGCTCCGCTCTCGGCACCGGGACGTGGACCTCGCCCTCCGCGCCGCGCAGGCTCCACGGCCGCTGCTGGTCCTCGGCCAGCGCCGACCAGAACCCGAGCCGCTCGCGCAGCAGCTCCGCGACGTCGCAGTCGGCTTCCTCGCCTGGCCCGGACCGGCGGGCGCTGGTGATCACCAGGTCCACCTCGCGTTCCAGCCGGTCGATGGCGACCCTGGTCTGCTCGGCCGCCTGGTCGTCGCCCAGCGCCTCCGCGTTGAGCCGCAGCGCCGTCAGCGGGGTGCGCAGGCGGTGCGAGAGGTCCGCGGCCATCTCGCGCTCGGCGGCGAGCAGCTGGCGGACCCGGTCGGCCATGGTGTTGAACGCGCGCCCGGCCTCCACCAGTTCGGGCGGGCCGCTGGGATGCACCCGGACGCTGAGGTCGCCGGCGCCGAGCGCGGACGAGGCCTCCGCGAGCCGGGTGGTCGCGCGCACGACGCGGGCCGCCAGCCGGTCCGCGACCAGCAGCGACCCGACGACCAGGACCAGCCCGACGGCGCCGAGCACGAGCCAGGCCCGCAGCACCCCGCGGGTCTGGTCCGCGGCGGGCACGAACACCTCCGCCAGCGCGGTGCGGCCGCCGTCCAGCGCGATGGGCTGCACGAACGCCGTGCCGCCGGCCACTTCCACGCTGGAGGTCCGCACGTCGGACATCGCCAGGTGCACGTCGCCGGCTCCGACCCGGCCCGAGCCCACCACGCCGCCGTCCGGCAGGTACACGGCGACCCGCCCGGACTGCCCGGCGCGCGTGCTGGCGACGGCCTTGCCGACCAGCGCGTGATCGGTCGTGGTGGCCAGCACCGGTGCCAGCGCGACGGCTTGCCGTTCGGCGTCGGACATCGCCTGGTCGCGGGCCATCTCCTTGATCATCAGGCCGAGCGGGATGAGGAACGCCAGGGCGACCATCGAGGTCACCGCCAGCGCCACCAGGACGATCGTGCGCCTCATTCCGGTTCCACGAGCTTCACTCCGACGCCCCGCACGGTGTGCAGGAACCGCGGTTCGGCGGCGCTCTCGCCGAGCTTGCGCCGCAGCCAGGACAGGTGGACGTCGATGGTCTGGTCGTCGCCGTAGGACTGCCGCCACACCTGAGCGAGCAGTTCGCGGCGCGGCACCACCCGGCCGGGCCGGGCCGCGAGGTAGGCCAGCAGGTCGAACTCGCGCCGCGTCAGCTCCAGCTCGGCGCCGTCCAACGTCGAGACCCGGCTGCCCAGGTCGATGCGCAGCCCGGCGACCTCCAGCAGTTGCGCCGGTTGCGGGCCGCGGGCGCGGCGCAGCACCGCTTCGATGCGGGCGTTGAGGTGCTCGCTGGAGAACGGCTTGACGATGTAGTCGTCCGCGCCCGCGCGCAGCAGGCGGACGATCTCGCCCTCGTCGTCACGGGCGGTCGCCACGATGGTCGGCACGTTGGAGACGCCGCGGATCATCTTGAGCGTCTCGCCGCCGTCGAGGTCGGGCAGGCCGAGGTCGAGGATGATGACGTCCGGTGGGTGCTCGGCTACTTCGCGCAACGACGCCAGGGCGGTTCCGACGCTGCGAACCACCCAGTCCCGCGCGGTCAAGTCCCTGATCATCGCCGCCCGCACCACTGGATCGTCCTCAACAACCAGAACCACAGCCATGGCCGGGACGATACGGGGACTGTGAGAGTTCTTCGCCTTCCGGTCCGCGGGCGGGCTGCGCCGCACCGCGAGCGGCGGCCGGCGTTCGGCGCCGCCGAATCCCGCACCCAGGGAGGCATTACGCGCCGCAGTCGGGTAAACCCGTGCGCATGAAACGAGCGGTCGCCTACATCGGCGTGTGGTTGGCCGCGACCACCGCCGCGGTCACGCTGTCCTGGCTCGGCGTCCGCGACGTCATCCGCGGCGCGGTGCTCGAGCCGCCCGACGCGATCCCGCTGGTCCAGCCGACCACGACGGCACCTCCCCCGCCGCCGCCGACGACGGAGCCGAGCCCCGAGCCGACATCGACCACAGTGGACACCCCGGCGCCGGAGCGGACGCCCACCCCGAGCCCGTCGCGAACCACCGACTCCGGCGAGGTGCGCACCTACGAAGCCAAGGGCGGCAAGGTCGTGCTCTCCGTGCACGCCGACGGCGCGAAGCTGGTCTCCGCGACGCCGCGCCCCGGCTACACGGTGCAGACCTGGGACCAGGCCGTCGGCTGGCTGCGGGTGGAGTTCACCGCCGGCCAGCACGGGTCGTCGGTGATCGCGACCTGGCACGACTCCCCGACCTCGGTCCAGACCATCGAGTACTGACGGTCCGAAAGCGCCTGCAGCCGGTCAGGGTTTGCGGGCGACGCCGCCGATCAGCAAGCGGTGGAAGGCGTTCACCGGCACCCCGGGCCCGTCCGGCCACCACGTCGCCACCGGCACCAGCCCCGGTGCCAGCAGTTCGAGCCCGCCGAAGTAGCGCTCGATCTCCTCCCGGGACCGGAACCAGCCGCTGCCCATCGCGCCGAGGTACGCCTCTTCCATCAGGTCGGCCAGCCGGGCCGCCTCGGCGTCCTCGGGACGGCAGAAGTGGCTGATCCCGACGTAGGAACCGGCGGGCAGCGCGTCGATGTAGCGCGCCATCAGCTCCTGCGGGCCGTCCTCGTCGGCGATGTGGTGCAGCGTGCTGAACAGGAACAGCCCGATCGGCCGGG
This sequence comes from Saccharopolyspora sp. NPDC045839, assembly GCF_056431645.1. Taxonomy (NCBI): domain Bacteria; kingdom Bacillati; phylum Actinomycetota; class Actinomycetes; order Pseudonocardiales; family Pseudonocardiaceae; genus Saccharopolyspora; species Saccharopolyspora sp. NPDC045839. The sequence goes on along the minus strand of NZ_JBWKKH010000006.1, from coordinate 127,899 downwards.
ACCACTCCAGCGACCTGGCGACGGCCCGCTCGGCGAGCAGGCGATCCGGATCCGTGATGTCCGCGGCGACGAAGTGCGTGCTGTCGTTCTCCACGAGCAGGGCGCGGCCGTGCACGATGGCGGTCGGATCGTTGTCGACGTAGACGACGGCCGCGTCCGCGTTGACCCGCTGCGCCACCTCGTGGGTGTTCTCCAGCGTCGGCAGCCCGGATCCGCAGTCCAGGAACTGGTCGATGCCGACGGTTCCGGCCAGGTACCGGGTGACCCGCTGCAGGAAGGCGCGGTTGTCCTTGGCCAGCGCGCCGGGTTCCGGGGTGACTTCGGCGAGCGCGTCGCGCAATCCGCGATCAGCGCTGTAGTTGTCCTTGCCGCCGAGGATCGCGTCGTAGACGCGCGAACTGCTCGGCCTCGTGGGATCGATGCCAGACGGCACGCCCCCGCGCCCTTCGCCGGTTCGTGTCATGCCACTCCCCAACCCCGTTTTTCCGCCCCCGACAACCCCAGGTTAGGGGATCAAGGGCCGATAACGTACGTGCGGGTAGATACCGCCAATCCGGGTAAGCCACTCGACCTGCGGCCGGATTCCACTACTATGCCCTCGCGTAACGTTCAACCACTGGATCGCGACAGTGGGTCATAGAGCCCATTTCCACAGGAGGTTCCGCGTGGCTCCGGACAGTGCCACGGGAAGCGGCCCCACCGCCCGCCGTCTCGTGCTGGGCAGTCAGCTGCGCCGGTTGCGCGAGGCGAGCGGAATCTCCCGAGAGGACGCCGGATATGCCATCCGCGGGTCCGGATCGAAGATCAGCCGCCTGGAGCTCGGCCGAGTCGGCTTCAAGGAACGCGACGTCGCCGACCTGCTGACCCTCTACGGCGTGACGGACCCGTCCGAGCACGAGTCCTTCCTGGACCTCGTCCGCCGGTCCAACGAACCCGGCTGGTGGCACCGATTCAACGACCTGATGCCTTCGTGGTTCCAGGACTACGTCGGGCTGGAGGAGTCGGCCTCCCGCATCCAGACCTACGAGATCCAGTTCGTGCCCGGCCTGCTGCAGACCGAGAAGTACGCCCGCGCGGTCGCCACCCAGGGTCGTCCGGAATTCCCGGAGGACGAGCTGGACCGGCGCGTCCGGCTGCGCATGCAGCGCCAGAAGCTGTTCACCCAGCCGAAGGCGCCGCGGTTGTGGGCGGTGATCGACGAGTCGGTGCTGCACCGGCCGATCGGCGGCCGCGAAGTGCTGCGCGAGCAGATCCAGTTCCTGCTCGATGCGACGGCGATGTCCGCGGTGACGCTGCAGATCCTGCCGTTCGAGCTCGGCCGGTCGGGCGCGGAGGGCGCGTTCACGATCCTGCGGTTCGCCGAGCCGGAGCTGCCGGACATCGTCTACCTGGAACACCTCTGCGGCGCGCTCTACCTGGACAAGCCGGACGAGGTCGAGGTCTACAGCAAGGTCAGCCACCGGCTCGCGGTCGACGCGCAGACGCCGGAGCAGACCCGCAAGACGCTGCTCAAGGCCCTGAAGCACAGCTGATCGACGTGCCACCGGGATCCGCACCCGGTGGCACTTCTGCGCGCGCCGACGACTGCGCATAGCACTCATTCACTGACCGCGGGTCACTTAACAGTGAACAAGATTCCTCTCGTCGAGTGATCAAGGTCTCATTGAGATGCACGTGCATTCAATCGTGCATCTGCACCTGCTACCTTGGGTGCACGATCAACTGCACGTGCAGATGATCGTGCAGCGTTAGTCGGGGAAGGGTGAGGTTCGGATGACGAACATCCAGAACGGTATGCCCGCGCAGCAGCTGCCCAACGTGGTGTGGCGAAAGAGCCGCCACAGCGGAGCGGTGGGCAACTGCGTTGAATTGGCACCGTTGGTCGACGGCGGCATCGCCGTCAGAAACTCGCGCTACCCCGAGGGTCCAGCACTGGTCTACAGCCGGGATGAGATTGCCGCATTCCTGCACGGGGCCAAGGACGGCGAGTTCGACGACCTCGTCTGACGAGCCGTCCCAACGCTCCGCGCGGAGCCATGGTTGAAGCCCTTGACGACGAAACTCGGTGGCGCCATGAACGAGATTACCAACGGCCTGCAAGCCCTGGTAGCCCGCGATTTCCAGTTCGCGCACCCGCGCGACGCCGACGGCGGCCTGGTCGCCGTGGTGGGAATCCGGGTCCACCGCGGGGTTTTCGACATCGTGCAGCTGTTCAGCGAGCACGAAGCCGATGCCGCGCGGATCCCCGGTGACGAGCCGGACGTCCTCTTCCCGAGCAAGGTCCTGTGGCGAACCACCGGTCCCGCGCGCGAAGTGATCGCCGAGCTGCTCGCACTGTCCGAACCGGCCCCGGACCTCGGCGCCCAGCCCACGGGCTGCTGGCTGCCGACCCACGCCGGCCGCTCGACCTGGCTGGCCGCCTCCGCCTGACACCGGCCCGCCGCCAAGACCCCGCCCCGACCCCGGCGCCGGAGTCCTCAGTGGACTTCCCCTGGCACCGGGACCCCCGAAACGATCGAGTTCCCGCGCGACGGCGCCCCGCCGCGGGAACTCGATCGGGGTTTTCCGCTCGAGGCGAGCACAACGACCCACCGCAGACGCCTTTCGCGGCCTGCGACGAAACGCCCTGCCGACCGAGGACATCCACCGGCTCCCCGCCCCCCGTTGAGCCCGGCGACGATGACCCGCGAGTGGTTCGGGGCGCTGTAGCACCCCCACCCACTCACGGGACCTGATCAGGAAAAACTCAGTTCGCCTCGGCCGCGCGTCCATTGCGAGCCCGCACGTGGTGGACGACGACCACGGCGGTGGCGGCCAGGAAGACGACCTGCATCGCGGTTCGCGGGACGAGTTGGTCGTCCGCGGCGGTGAGGATTCCTTCCAGCGCCGCGTAGACGTTCGCGGGGAACATCGCGATGAGCATGAGCCCGAGCCCGCCCGCGGCCCACGGCGCGGTGCGGTGCCACAGCAGCCCTGCCGCGCCCACCAGCTCCAGGATCCCGGTGACGGTGACGAGCAGGCCGGGCGCGGGCAGCGCCGGCGGCACCATGCTGATGAGCTGCTCCCGCATGCCGACGAAATGAGCGATGCCGGTCGCCACGAACATCGCCGCGAGCCCGCCGCGCACGGCGACCGGCCAGGGCCTCAGGCCGCGGACGCCGACGGCGCCCGCCACCAGCAGCACCAGCGTGACGGCCAACAGGATGATCAACGGAGCCATCTCGGCCTCCCCAGGAGAGAGCAAACTTGTCAGTGACAAGATGCCTGTTCGGGTCGAATCTTGTCAATGTAAAGATTCGTCGTCCAGGTAGTGGCCCAGGAGGCTGGAGCCTTGGGATCTCGACCCGGCTCGTCCGCAACTACGCGGACGAGGACCTCCTTCCGTCGGCGATCCGGACCGATTCCGGTCCCGGCATCCCGGGCCAGGTCGATCGGGCGCAGCGGCGCTGCCGGGCCGCTCATCGCCCCAACCTACGACCGCCAGGACCACGATCCGACCACAGTGGACGGAAGTTGCGGGGTCAGTCCAGCTCGTACATCGGGTTGGGCAGCTTCACGCCGCGTTCGGCGTGGCCGCCGGCCAGGTCGGATTCCTGGTCCCCTTCGTCGATGTCGAGCACGATCGCGGGTTTCGGCACGCCCTCCGCCAGCCGCTGGGCCAGGTAGTCCTGGCCGCGGCGATCGGCCTCGGCGATGTCGGCCTCCCACTCCCCCGAATCGTGGTAGTCCACGATGGACCGCTTCACGTCGGTCAGGTTCGGGGCGGGTTCGGCCTTCGCGCCTTCGGCGCCCTGCGCGGCGGCGCACCCGGTGGCGAGCACGCCGAGCAGGGCGAGGGACGAGGCGATCCCGGGGAATGCGGAGGACCTTCGACCGGACACGATGCGGAACCTCCTGGCGGCGGCTACTTCGGCAGCCCGGCCCCGCTCAGCACGCGGTCGAGCGTGGGATAGGACGCTTGCGCACCGGAGTGTTGCACGCTGCAGGCCCCCACGCGGGTCGCCCACCGCACGGCAGTGGGAAGCGAATCGCCCTGGCTCAGCCGCCATGCCGCGGTGGCGGCGAAAGCATCACCCGCCCCGGTGGTGTCGACCGCGTCGGCCGGCGCACCGGGAACTTCCTCGGCATGACCGGCATCCGCGACCGCCGCGCCGTCCGCGCCGAAGGTGACCACCACCGAACGCGCACCGACCCGAAGGAGCCCGGTCGCGTGCCCGGCGTTCTCGGCGGGCACTGGAAAGCCGTTGCGCCGCAGGATCTCCCTGGCTTCGTGCTCGTTGACGATCAGCGGGTCGGCGAGCTCCAGCACCTCGGCGGGCAGGTCGACCACCGGGGACAGGTTCAGCACGAACCGCGCCCCGGCCGCCCGCGCGGCGCGGGCCGCGGCGACGACGGTTTCGACCGGCACCTCCAGCACGACCGACACCACCCGCGCCGCCGCGATCAGCGGTTGAGCGGCCGCGATGTCCGCCGGCGACAGGCGCGCGTTCGCCCCGGCGGACACGATGATGCTGTTCTCGCCGGTGTCCGAGACGGTGATCAGCGCGGTTCCGGTGACCTCTTCGGCGTCGCGGCGGGTGTGCTCGGTGCCGACGCCATCGGCGCGCAGGGCGGCCAGCAGCATCTCGCCGTGCGCGTCCGCGCCGACCCGGCCCACCAGCGCCGTTCGGGCGCCGAGCCGCGCCGCGGCGACCGCCTGGTTGGCGCCCTTGCCGCCTGCGCTGGTGGCCAGCGATGCGGCGTGCACCGTTTCGCCCGGCAGCGGATGGCGTTGCACGCGCGCGGCCAGGTCGACGTTCAGCGAACCGACCACGACGACGTCTTCGGTGCGCGTCATCGCAAATCCCCTCTCACGCCACGCGTCGCGTCGGGGTGGGGTCGTCGCACAGCCGATCGGCCAGCAGCTCGGCGAAGTCGCCGCCGGTCTCCAGCACCACGCGCACGTGCGCATCGTCCTGGGCCGGGAAGTTCCGGTACTGCCCGCGGACGTCGGCGACGGTCGCGCCGCGCCCCGGCCCCTGGCTCGTCTCCACGTCGACCGCGACGACCGGCGCCAGCACCGGGGAGACGTCGCCGACCGCGATGGCCGCGGCCAGCGGATCGTGGCAGGCCGCGCTGCGGTCGCCGAACACGTTCCCCTCGTAGAAGTTGAAGTACTGGTCCAGCATCTGCGCCGCGAAGGCGGTGACCGGCGTGCCGGTCTCGCGGAGCCGGCGCTGGTGCCCCTCGGTGATCCGCTCGCCCATGGTCGCGTCCAGCGGCACCAGCGTGATCGGCCAGCCGGCGGTCAGCACCGTTCGCGCCGCCTCCGGGTCGTTGCTGATGTTCGCCTCGGCCGCCGGGGTGGCGTTGCCCGGATGCCGGATCGCGCCGCCCATGATCGTGACGTGCTTGACCAGCTCGGGCAGTTCGGGCTCGAGCAGGACGGCGGTGGCCAGGTTCGTCAGCGGACCGACCGCGAGCAGGTGCAGCGTTCCGGGGTTCTCCCTGGCGAGGCGCACGATGAGTTCCGCAGCCGGCTCGGCGACCGGCCTGGCCGTCGGCGCGGGCAGGTCCGTGTTGCCGAGGCCGTCCGCGCCGTGCACGTACGGCGCGAAGTGCGCGTTCCCTAGCCAGTTGTCGCGGGCGCCGATGGCCACCGGGATGTCCGGCCGCCCGGCCAGTTCGAGCACCCGCAGCGTGTTGTCGGCCGCGGTGACCGCGTCGATGTTGCCGAAGACCGTGGTCACAGCCCGGATGTCGACGTCCGGGTCCCTCAGCAGGTAGAGCAACGCCAACGCGTCGTCGATTCCGGTGTCGCAGTCGACGATCAGGGTTTCCTTGGACGCCATCGGTAGCGCGCCTTTCTGCTGGGAGCGGAGTCTCGCGGGACTCGGGAAGCGGAGCGGTTGATCACGTCAGATCGAGACGGGCCCGCGGAGCTCCGGCTGTGGTTGTTCGGTGTTCATCGGGATTGGCGCACCGGGAGGCCCGGCGCGCCGCTGGGCAGCACGTACTTGGCGGCGATCAGCGGGGTCCGCTCCATCGAGACGACCTGCGTGACCAGCACGACCGGCGTGTCCGGCGACCGGTCGAAGACCTCCCCGCGGCGCCGCCCGAGCACGGTCGCGTTGATCGTGCTGGTGCCGCTGAGCGGCAGGTGCGGGTCGATCGAGCCGATGACGTGCAGCATCGTGCTAGGCCGGGCTTCGGCCGCCGCCAGGGCTCCGGGCAGCGCGGGCTCGACGGCGGCCAGCGCCTCGTCGTGCACGCTCCACTCCTCCACCAGGCAGGACGGCACGCCGTCGACGTCGACGACGCTCTCCCAGAACCGGATCTCGCAGCTGGCCGGCACCGGCAGGTGCTGCATCACCAGGTCGGTCGGCTGTTCGATGTCGCGCACCAGCGGCCGCACCTTGGCGCTGTCCGCGCCCAGCAGGTCCTCGACCGGTTGCAGCCGTTCGAAGCCTCGCCGGGCCGGGCGGTCGCTGACCGTCCGCCCCACTCCCCGCCGCACGGTGATCACGCCGTCCTCCTGGAGGAGGATCAACGCTTCCCGCAGCGCCGGCCGGCTCACGCCGAGCTCAGTCGCGAGGTCCGGCTCGGACGGCAGCGTCGAACCCGGCGGATAGGTGCCCTGCCTGATGGCCTCGGCGATCCGCTCGTAGAGGTCCACGACCGGTCGACGCTGAGGTCGTCTGGAAGCCACGCCGCACCTCCTGCCGGGTTGATGTCAGACAAGTTAAGAGAGATGGTCCCGCACGTCAACTCCGGCAAGCCGGAGAAGAACCGGAGACCACACCTTGACGTAGGTCACCTTCGGCGGGTAGATCCTTCCGCCAACATGCCTAACATGTCAGACAGGAAATCCCGGCCGAGGCCGCCGGGAACACCGAACCCCGGGAGGGAACAAGTGCCCGACTCGCCGACCGCCGACCAGCTCCGCCGCGCCCCGAAGGTGCTGCTGCACGACCACCTCGACGGCGGGCTGCGCCCCGAGACGGTCGTGGAACTGGCGGAGCAGCAGGGCTACGGCGCGCTGCCGGCGTCCGACGTCGCCGGAGTCACCGAGTGGTTCGCCGCCGCGGCCGGGGCCGGCTCGCTGGAGGAGTACCTGGAGCGATTCGTGCACACCGTCGGCGTCATGCAGACCGCGGACGCGATCAGCAGGGTCGCCGCCGAATGCGCCGAGGACCTGGCCGCGGACGGCGTCGTGTACGCCGAGGTCCGCCACGCACCGGAGCTGAGCACCCAGCAGGGGTTGTCGCTGGACGAGGTCGTCGAGGCGATGCTCGACGGGTTCCGGCGCGGAGCGGCGCGGGCGCGGGAAGCGGGCAACCGCATCCGCATCGGCGTGCTGCTGTGCGCGATGCGCCAGGAGGCGCGCGCCCGGGAGATCGCGGAACTCGTCGTGCGGTACCGCGACGCGGGCGTCGTGGGCTTCGACATCGCGGGCCCGGAGGCCGGCTTCCCGCCCACCCGCTCGCTGGAGGCGTTCGAGTACCTGCGGCGGGAGAACTGCCACTTCACCATCCACGCCGGCGAGGGCTTCGGGCTGCCGTCGATCTGGGAGGCCATCCAGTGGTGCGGCGCGGCCCGGCTGGGCCACGGCGTGCGCATCGTGGACGACATCGACATCGCCGAGGACGGCACCGCCCGGCTCGGCAGGCTGGCGTCGTTCGTGCGGGACCGGCGCATCCCGCTGGAGATGTGCCCGCGCTCGAACGTGCACACCGGCACCGTCGCGTCGGTCGCGGACCACCCGATCGCGTTGCTGCGGCGGCTGGGCTTCCGGGTCACGGTGAACACCGACAACCGGCTGATGAGCCAGACGTCGATGACCCGCGAGTTCACCGAGCTGGTCGAGAACTTCCACTACTCGCTCGACGACCTGCAGTGGTTCACGGTGAACGCGATGAAGTCGGCGTTCATCCCGTTCGACCAGCGCCTGGCGCTGATCAACGAGGTGATCAAGCCCGGCTACGCGGCCCTGCGCTCCGAGGCCCTGTTCGGCTCGGTCGCCGACCACGAACCGGCGCCGGCCTGACGCGGGAGCGCTTCGGGCCGGCCCGGCGGCCCGAAGCGCTCGCGAGCGTTCAACAGGACATCGCCGGTCCGCGGTCCTACATTGACCGGCGATGGACCCGCTGCTCGCCGCTGACCAGGGAGTGTCCCCATGAGCCGTGTTCGAGTTCTCGTCGGCACCCGCAAGGGCGCGTTCATCCTGACCGCGGACGGCACCCGCGAGCGGTGGGACATCAGCGGCCCGCACTTCGGCGGCTGGCAGCTGTACCACCTCAAGGGCTCGCCGGCGGACCCGGACCGGCTGTACGCCTCGCAGTCGCTCGGCTGGTTCGGCCAGCTGATCCAGCGCTCCGACGACGGCGGCCGGACCTGGGAGCCGGTGGGGAACCGGTTCTCCTACGACGGCACGCCCGGCACGCACCTCTGGTACGACGGCACCCCGCACCCCTGGGAGTTCGAGCGGGTCTGGCACCTCGAACCGTCGCCGACCGACCCGGACACCGTGCACGCCGGGGTCGAGGACGCCGCGCTGTTCCGCACCACCGACGGCGGCAAGACCTGGCACGAGCTGCCCGCGCTGCGCGAGCACCGCTCCGCCCCCGGCTGGCAACCGGGCGCCGGCGGGATGTGCCTGCACACGATCATCCACGCGCCGGACGACCCGAACCGGATGTTCACCGCGATCTCGGCGGCGGGCGCCTTCCGCACCGACGACGGCGGCAAGAGCTGGCAGCCGATCAACCGCGGCCTTCGCTCGGAGGGCATCGCCGATCCGGACGCCGAGGTCGGCCACTGCGTGCACCGCATCGCGCTGCACCGGGAGCGCCCGGACGTGCTGTTCATGCAGAAGCACTGGGACGTGATGCGCAGCGACGACGCCGGCGATTCCTGGTACGAGATCAGCGGCGACCTGCCGTCCGACTTCGGCTTCCCGATCGACGTGCACGCCCACGAGCCGGACACGGTCTACGTCGTCCCGATCCAGAGCGACGAGCAGCACTACCCGCCGGAGGGCAGGCTCCGCGTCTACCGCAGCCGGACCGGCGGCCACGAGTGGGAGCCGCTGACCAACGGCCTGCCGCAGAGCCACTGCTACGTCAACGTGCTGCGCGACGCGATGGCCGTGGATTCGCTGGACGAGTGCGGCATCTACTTCGGCACCACCGGCGGCCAGGTGTACGTGTCGCCCGACGCCGGGAACAACTGGCGGCCGATCGTCCGGGACCTCCCGGCGGTCCTGTCCGTCGAGGTGCAGACGCTGCCATGATCCGGGTCGCGCTCCCCGCCCACCTGCGGACGCTCGCCAAGATCGCGGACCGCGAGATCGAGCTGGACGTCGCCGGCCGGCCGACGCAGCGCGCGGTGCTCGACGCCCTGGAGACCCGGTACCCGATGTTGCGCGGCACGATCCGGAACCAGGAAACCCAGCTGCGCCGGGCCTTCATCCGGTTCTTCGCCTGCGAGGAAGACCTCTCCAACGAGCCGCCGGACGCGCCGCTGCCACCGGCGGTGGCGGCGGGCGAGCAGCCGTACCTGATCGTCGGCGCGATGGCGGGCGGTTGAGGCGCCGGATCAATCACCGGCCCATAGTGGACTGGAATGTTCCAGGGCACCGTTCAACTAATGGGTGGTCGCCCGAACTTCCCGGCGTGTTGGCGTGTCGATCTGCGACACCGGTGGAAGGTTTGCCGCGTCATTCGCCCGCCCCGACGATTCGCGGCCGGCCCTGACACCACCGGAAAAATCCAGATCGGAGTCTGACATGCGCAGTTCAACCCGTGCCCTGTTCGCAGGGGTCGCGGCCGTCGGCCTGCTCACGATGGGGGCTTCCCCGGCGCTGGCCGCCAAGGGCAAGAGCAAGGAATCCGACAACGACTCCACCGTCACGGCCGCGGCCCAGGGCGGCAAGGGCGGGAACGGCGGAAACGGCGGATTCGGCGTGAACATCTGCCCGGCGATCGGCATCCTCGCGAAGGCCGAGGCCCACTGCGGCGCCGGCAACGGCGGCAGCGCGAACGGCGGCGACGCGTGGGCCGAGGCGGAGGACGACAGCCGGGACACCGAATCCGACGACTGACACCGGAATCGCGGCCCGGCGCTCCCGCCCGAACGAGAGCAGTCCGGCCGACCTGAGTCTTCGCCCCGAACCGGAACGCCAGGCCTGCTGTCGATGACGAGTTCGGGGCGACGACGTGGAACGGAGTACTAGTGATCACTTCTGCACGCCTCTTCGGCACCGCCGCCGCACTCGGCGTCGGCGTGCTGGCGGCCGGCCTGGCGACCCAGCCGGTCGCGCAGGCCGAGCGGAGCACCACCGAAAAACCCGGCAGCGACGGCGAATCCGGCCAGGGGTTCAGCCTCTGCCGGCCGCTCTCCCTCACCGGCGGCCAGATCACGGCCGAGTGCTCGGTGGCACCGAACGGCACGAGCTCCAACGGATCCGCGGATGCCGATGCCAAGAAGCACGGCGACGACGAGGACGAGGACTGACGCCCGAAGTAGTTCGCAGGGCTAGAAATGAAAATGTGTCGGTCTCCACCAGGAGGCCGACACATTTTCATGAATACCGAGACCCCGAACAGTCCATTGTGGTCCAGACCTCGCGCGCCCGGATCGCCCGATCCGGGCGGCTTCGCCGGTTCGGCCGATCGCGGGCGAACCGGCGGCCTTACTCTCGAAAAGCGGGCAGGCCGTGGGATTTCTTCGGACGTGGCCTGCCCGCTACCAGCGAGAACCTCGGGCGCGACACGTCGGTCGCGCAGCGACCGACGCGGCTTCCGCGCCCCTAGGAAATTCCCAGGATCACTCGTCGTCCTCGGAGTACTTCCGGTCCTTGCTGTCGTCTTCCGCGGTCGCTTCGGCGTCGCCACCGTTGGCGCTGCCGCCGTTGCCCGCGCCGCAGTCGGCCTTCGCCGGAGCCAGCAACGCGATGGACGGGCAAACGTTCACCCCGAAGCCACCGTTGCCGCCGTTTCCGCCGTCACCACCTTCGGCCGCAGCGGTCACGGTGGAGTCATCGTCGGACGCCTTCTCCTTGCCCTTGGCGGCCAGCGCCGGCGACCCTCCCATCGCGAGCAACCCGACAGCGGCGGCACCGGCGAACAGAACACGAACAGACCTGCGCACTGTGAACTCCAATCTGGATGGATACCACTTTGGTTGAACGGCTCCGCCACTACTGCCCGGAAGGATTCGGCGGTACCGAAATCAACGCGTGGACCCTTTCACCGGAGCCCGCGGAACACCTCCAACGACATGCAGATCGACACACCAGTCACCCGTAGGAGCGACGGGACTTCGTTGCTCCAACAAAAAGAGCGTGCCGACCGGCTCGCAGACCGGTCGGCACGCTCTCATCTGGACGTGCGGGCTGGGGGTCGCCCGCGTCCGGATCAGTCCTCGCTGTACGCGCTGGAGTCGGCGTCGCCGCCGACACCGTTGCCGCCGTCAGCGGCGGAGCAAGAGCCGTTGCCCTCGCCCAGGACGCCGACGCCGATGCCACACAGGACGTTCACGCCGAGGCCACCGTTGCCACCCTTGCCGTCGCCGCCCTCAGCCTCGGACGCGGTCACCGAGTGGTCGTCCTTCCCGCCCTTGTGCTTGCCGCCGTCGGCGAAGGCGGGCGAGCCCATGGCCAGCATCGCAGCAGCAGCAGCGGTGACACCGAGAAGGCGAATCGAAGTACGCATTCCTATAGCTCCCATCCATGTTGGACAATCGCCGGACCGGCAGTCGAGTTCCCGGAAATCCGGGAATTTGGGGTGCGCCGACCGACACGACAAACGTTGCCATTGATTTGGCCGGTCCGGCATGTCGGGCCACACCAAAGAGAATCACTCGCCACCCGTGAGGATGCACGATCACGCAGTGCGTCCGACGCGCCGGGATTTGGCCCCGAACAACTCAACTGATCAGATGAAGAAGATCGACCACGAGAAAAAAGATCAAGAAGTAGAATCTCGATCTCAATCACGAAATGATCAAGAAGGACGATGTGAAAACCGTTGCCCCACAGCTACTTGCGCAAGTCGGTCTCCCGAAATCCAGACCGTCGGAGGTCGCACGTTGGGGCCACGCGGGGACGGTCCGCCGGGCACGGCGCACGGGCCGCCCCTAGCGTTCGTAACTGCTCACGATCCGAATCTCGTTTCAGGAGGCAAGTCATGGGAATTCGCCGCGAGACGGCAGTCGTGCTGGCCGCGCTGGGAACTCTGACCGTCGGCGCATCGGTGGTCGCCGCGACGGCCTGGGCGGCCGGGCCGCCGCTGACCGTCGAGGTGGGCGAGGCCAGGTGCCTGCGCGCGGCCGACCTGCCGGTCTTGGCTGCGGCGCCGAAAATCGCTGCCGGGCTGGAGGATTCCGCGTCGACCGCGGTGCGGCTGACCGTCCGCAGCGCCACCAAGGACGGTCAAAAGCACTCCTACATCGTCAAGGTGGACGGGGAACAGCGGGCCAGCGGCTCCGTCAGCGGTAACGGCATGTCCATCAACAGCGTCGGCATCGCCAACGGCAAGAGCTCACGGATGGTCGTGGCGACGGGCCCGACCGTCCTCTTCGACCAGACCATCGCGGGACGCTGCTGACCGGGATCAGCAAGCAGCAGAACGTCGGGGAGCGGGAGGAATTCCGCTCCCCGACGTTCTGCTGTGGTCGGTCGGGAATCACATCGCCGGAAAGAACGCAGTGGCCTCACCGGGCCTGCCGGTGAAGCCACTGCGAGTGCGGCGCAGGCGAGCCGAAGGGCCAGAGTCACGCCCTGCGAATGCGATCCCGCCTTGGTTCCGCCGCGTGGCGTGCGCGACCACGGGCGGCGACTTTCACGCTGCACTCCTTGCCTTTCGGCAATCCCTGGGGTGCGGCGGAACGGGTGATCAGAAGTCGAACACGGAACCGGTCGCGGCCTTCAGCGTGCAAGGATTGGCCAGCATCACCTGGTATCCGACCGGCTGACCGCGCCAGGTGCCCTCCGCGGAAGCGTTCACCTGGCGGCTCTCCTTGGTACAGCTCTTCGGCTCGCTCTGGCCCAACCGCTCGAACTTCCCATCCACCCGCTGCAGCTCCGCGCACGCATCGGTCGCACGCGGGTGCTCTCCTCTCGCCGGATCGCAGGTCAGCGTGACCGTCCGGGATTTCTGGGATTCCGTCACCGTCAACTTCAACGTGCTCTGCCCCGCACCGTCGGACGTGGCCGAAGCAACTCCTGGAACCAGCACCGCAGCAGCGAAGACGACGCTCACTGCACCGCGTCCGAACAACCGGGAATCGGTCATTTCCTGCATCCTCCGTCCGAACATAAAGAAAACCCCCGTCCTCCTTACCGCACGCCGAACGATCTCTCCGCGCGAAGTCCAAACGATCACCTATCGGGCTCCCTCGAAGCGGTAGCCGCTACGGCCAGCCACCGCCGAGCGGCGATCTCACACCCGGCCGGTCCACCGCGACGATCTACCCGCTCCGATTCGGCGACGGCATCGGGCCACTCGGCGACACCGGGTAGGCGGGATTAACCCGCCAGTGTCCCGGACCCGAAAAGAAGCGACTACGTTTCACGTCGACTTTTCCTATTCCGAGCGGACATCGGCCGCAACGACGCCTAGGCCGCGCAAATCGAATGCACACCCGGAACCTCAGACGGAACGTAGCCGTAACGCGCCCCCAGCCGGGCACGGCCTGCCGATCGCGTGATCGTCTCGGCGCAGTCGAGCGGAGAGCCGCCGCACTGCGCGATGCCTTGCCCCTGGCGCAGATCTCCGTCAGGTGGCCCGCCGCGCGAACGCACCGATCGGGATCATCAGATGAGGTGAGCGACCAAAATCTCGGGTTGCACGGCTTTGCGGCCACGCTATGTTCTAGATGGCCCCGCTGCGGCAGGGTTTCTTAATCCGATGGGAATCCACTGACTTTTCATACCGACAAAGTCGGCCAGCGGTTCCTGCGGCGTCACTTGTTGAAGTCAGTACGAAGGGGATTAATAGTTATGCGTTCTGCCAAGCGCGTCATCGCTGCTACCGCTCTGGGCCTCCCCATCATGCTCGGTGCCCCGGGAATGGCGCTCGCCGACGGTGGCCACCACCACCCGTGGAACATCAAGGACAACCAGGTCCTGGCTCAGAACCAGGATGCGGACACCGACCAGGCCAACGTCAACGTGCCGACGCAGTACACGTTGAACGTGGGCAGCGGTGAGGCGAACTCGGTGAGCTGGAGCAACCAGTCCAACGACGCCGACACCGACCAGACCGAGGTCGGTGTGCAGGAAGACTGGTGACGATAGCGGCCCCCTCGCTTTCGCAGTCCTCCCGCATCTGAAAGGGCTTGGCCCGGCGATTCCCTCGCCGGGCCAAGCCCCTTTTCATCCCCACCCGCCGCCGCGGTGCTCGCCCGCATCCACCGGACTAGTCCTCGACCTGCAGCTCGCCCTCGGACTGCTCGGAGCTGTTGTAGTTGTTCTGCTGGGTAAAGGTCAGCGCCGACTGCTCACCCTTGCCGCTGGTGCTGACCTGGGTGATCGGCGAGACGTTGATGTTGTTCTGCACCGTGTGGTTCTGCTCGGCCTGCTCCTGGGTCTGCTTCACGATCCAGGAGGCCTTCGGTGGGCTCGCCGAAGGACCGTTGGCCGCCAACGCCGTGCCGGAGGCCACCAGCAGCAGCGGCAACGCCACAGCGGCCGCGGCGAGCGCCTGCTTCGCAGTACTCATCAACCGATTCCCTTCGTAGACCAATCGATTTCGCGCCGTCCAGGGCGCCCCGCGGCGATCGGAATTGCGAAGCACCCGGGCACCTTGGAATCCGCACCCCGAAATGGGGTAACAGAAACCTACCGGCGTATTGGCATTCGGCGGCGGACCGAAACATCTTGATCACTCCAAATGGTGATCAGCGGACCCGCGCGCATGAAGAAACCCGCTGATCCGGCGGCTGCGCGCGTCGGATCAGCGGGTCGCTAACGCGGCCCCAGCGGGGCCGGCCGGATCAGCTTCAGGCGTCGAACCGGAAGACGTTCGTGTTGCCGAACGACTGCCAGCGCGGTTCGAGCTTCAGCCAGGTCCCCACCGGAGCGTGCGGCTCGACGGTCACCGCGACGTCCTGGTCCAGCTTCGGGCTGATGATCCAGCCGTCTTCATCCCGCGCGAAAACCCAGTCTTGGCTCGGGTTTCCGGGCTGGCACGGCAGGGAGAGGACCTGCGGGCCGCCCTGCGAGTTGGCCTGCACACAACGGTTCGTCTGCTGGTTCCGAATGGTCCAGCTGCCGTCGAACCGGTCGGAGACGACCCACTTGTCGGCCTCGCCGAGGACGCCGAACGGGGCGGTCTTGACCACCGAGTCGCTGCCGAAGTCGACCCACCGGGACCCGTCGACGACGCTGCTGATCTCCGCCCCCGGGTACGCCGGGGCAGGAGCCGAAGCGGCCTGGGCTCCCGCCGGCACGAGGGAAATCGCAGCCAGAGCACCGATAGCACCGAACATCCAGCGAGCACGCGTCATTACAAACCCCTCCAGACAGAAACTTCTTCGGGATTGGCGATCGGTTTTCCGACCGTCCGAATAAGATCTCTACCAGCACCGGAAGGAAATATCGCACCGGGTCACTACAACGTGTGGCCACTGCGCGACATCGGTAACGACGCCTAGATCAAAGCAGATAACGGTCCTCAATGGACACGATTTGGCAACGCTCGAAAATGTGAAAAGTGAATCTTGTTTTAGATTAGCCGGTACCTGGGCGCGCGGCTACCCGATCGCGTGAGGTGACGGGGCCGGGCGGCCGCGCGATGCCGCCGTCAGGAGTACCGGACTTCCGGGAAGTCCTGCTGCGCCTTGACGAACTGCGCCTCCCACTCCGCGGGCCAGCCGAACGCCTCGGTGGCGAGGCCCTTCAGGTTCACCCCGGCCGCGCCGCTCATGAAGTGCACGAACTCGCCCCAGTTCATGTCGCGGGCGAATTCCTCGCCGTTGGCCGGGAAGTACCGCCCCAGCAGGTCGAAGTAGCGCACCATCACCTGGGCGCCGCCGTGGTCGCGCCACAGCGGGTGGAACCAGTCGCGGAACCAGTGCGTGCCGGCGCGCGGGAAGTCGTCCACGTGGTCGTCGGCGGTCATCCGGTTGTAGAAGTCCTCGGCCTCGGCCGCCATTCCGAGCTGCGTGTAGACGTCGTAGATGTAGAACTCCATCCACTTGCTGTCGCCCCACAGGCCGAATGCGGGCGAGCCGTGCTTCCCGGCGGCGATGCTCTCGACGACGTGCCCCGCCTCGTGCGTCACGATCTCGTACTGCGGCGCGGCCCAGTCGTCGCCGCCGACGTCGCTGACGTTGCGGAAGTCGTGCGACTCGTCGTAGACGGTCGACGGGTGGCCGCCGTAGTACTTGCCCTCGTGGTGGACCGAGTACAGCCGGTCGGCCGTCATCTGGTTGCCGGAGTTGCCGTAGGTCTGCTGGGAGTACTGCCACATCGAGGTCAGGTACGGCATCAGCCATTCCCGCGCGGCCGGGTCGACGTCCTGGTCGAAGTAGAGCGCCACGGTGTCGTTGTGGTCGATCAGCCGCAGGTTCTGGTCGTGCTCGAACCAGTGCTCCTGCCAGGTGGCGGGCGGCGGATCCGCCATCGGCGCGGGACTCCCCGCGCTGGCGAAGCCGGGGGCCACCGCCGCCAGCGCCAGCACCATTGCCGTGATCGCCCTGCTGCGCATGTCCCACCTCGGGGCTCGGGGATGTTGGTCTGAACCAACGTATTCAGGCCGATGCGCGCTGTCACCGACAGAACAGGACAGGTTCCCCATCGGGCAACAAGTCGACACATCGACCCGGTCGGATCCACAGTGGACGCAGCGTCGACACGGTCGCGAACACCGCCGGAACGACGAAACCCTGCTGGCGAAGATCACCGGCAGGGTTCGAGTGGTGGTGCGCGATACTGGGATTGAACCAGTGACCCCTACCGTGTCAAGGTAGTGCTCTCCCGCTGAGCTAATCGCGCCGAGCGGCTCGGCCGCTTGCGGGGTTCAGCTTAGCCGACCCGCGAAAGCGGCCGTGCACCACCCCGCCTCACGCCTGGCGCTCGAAGGTGACCAGGAGCCCTTCTACGCCGCCCGGGCCGACCCGCCCCTTGACGTCGGCCCCGGTGATCGCCTTCAGCTGCCAGCCGTCGGCTGCGTGGTCGTTGAGGACCCGCTCCAGCTTGTCGCCCGACATCTTGCCGCCGAGCCACTTCTCCCGGAGCTCCACGACCTTGTACTGGTACGGCATCGGCACTCCCGTCCGTTCGAACACGTCCCAGGAGTCCAACGATGCGCACCGCGCGCCGGTTCCGTCAGGGATCGCAGGAGCTGCCCGGCACGGGCGCCAGGAACTCGGCGGCCGCCCAGCGCGCGCCGCCCAGATCGCGGAAGCCGCCGACCACGTTGGGCGTCGCCGTCACCTCTTCGCCGTTGCCCAGGCTGCCCACCCGGTCCTCCCCGGAACCGGGCCCGGAGCGGACGTTGAGGACGTCGGCGGTGACGTGGAAGGTGCACGGCCCGGGCTCCCCGACGCCGAACCCGGCCTGGCCGGTGCCGGCCAGGTAGCTCACCCCGAGCACACCGGCACCGATGAGCAACAACGGACGAGGCAACAGGAACACGGCACACCTCCTGGTCCGGCACGGTCAGACCAGCTATAACCGGCCCGGCTGCGAGCGCGGAACCCCGGGCACCCGTCGGCACGCCCGGTTCAGCGGCTCGGGTGTCGCCCGCCCGGCACCCGTGCGCAGGCGGTAGTCCGGTTGAATCCGGGCATGCCCGCACGCTTCAAGGACCTCGCACTGGACGCGCTCGACCACCAGGCGTTGGCGGACTGGTGGTGCCGAGCGATCGGCTACGTCCGCCGGGACAGCCTCGCCGCCGCGGGCGATCGCCCCGCCGAGTGGCCGGTGCCGATCGTCGACCCGGCCGGCGTCGGGCCGCTGATCTGGCTCAACCCGGTGCGCGAGCCGAAGAACGGCAAGAACCGGATGCACCTGGACGTCGTCGGCGACCGCGACGAACTGCTCGCGCTGGGCGCGACCCTGGTCCGGGCCCGGGACGAGGAGATCGACTGGGACATCCTCGCCGACCCCGAGGGCAACGAGTTCTGCGCCTTCGCCCCCTGAGCGCCCGCTACCCCTGGACGAGCGCCGCCAGCTCTCGCCACTGGGACATCGGCAGTTCGCCCGGCGTCGCCGTCAGCACCTGCAGGCAGACGTGGTCGGCACCGGCCTGGAAGTGCTCCCGCACCCGTTCGGCGATGTTCTCGATGTCGCCGCCGGCGACGATCGCGTCGACCAGCCGGTCGCTGCCGCCGTCGGCGAGATCGGCTTCGCCGAAGCCGAGCCGCAGCAGGTTGTTCCGCTGGTGCGGGGCCTGCAGGTAACCGCCGACGTGCTCGCGCTTCGTCCGGCGAGCCCGATCCGGGTCCGGGTCGAGCACAACGGCCTGTTCGACCGCGAGGTACGCCGCCGGGCCCATGCGTGCACGCGCCATCGCGGTGTGCGCGACGGGCACGAAGTAGGTGTGCGCTCCCCAGGTGCGTTCGGCGGCCAGGTCCAGCATCTTCGGCCCCAGCGCGGCGAGGAGCCGCCGGGGCGGCACCGTTGCCGCGGCGGCGTTGAGCGGAACCTCGTCCAGGTTGTCGAGGTAGTCGCGCATGCTCGACACCGGCTTGCCGCTGAAGGGGATGCGATAGCCGGCGGACGCGATCGGCGATCTGGGAACCCGGTGCCCGCCGAGGCCGAGCACGAACCGGCCGGGGTGCTGCTCGCCGAGCGAGCGTTCCGCGGCCGCCGCGGCGATCGGATCCCGCAGGTACATGTTCGCGATACCGGTCGCCACGACGATTCGCTCCGTCGCGCCGAGCAGCAGTGCGGCCTGGGACACCGCGTCCCGGCCGAACGCCTCGCCGAACCACACCGCGCCGTAGCCCAGGTCCTCCAGTTCCGCGGCGGCCTCGCGGACCCGCGCGGCGGGGTGCGGATCGAACGCGAACGTCCAGATTCCGAGCCGGCCGGGGTCGTGCTGCGCGTGGGACATGTTCTGCCATCCTCCGATTAAGCTGAGGCATCCTCCGGTTCTCCGGAAGAATACGGAGGGAGCCTCCGGTTGGCAACGAGTTTCCGATGGGTGAGGACATGACGACCGAGCGACGCCCGATGCGGGCCGACGCGCGCCGGAACTACGAACGACTGCTCGCGGAAGCCGAGGCCGCCTTCCGCGAGCGCGGAACCGACGCTTCGCTGGAGGAGATCGCGCGCAGCGCCGGAGTCGGCATCGGCACCCTCTACCGGCACTTCCCGACGCGGGACGCGCTGCTCGAAGCACTGCTGCACGACCGCTTCGCCACGCTGTGCGAGATGGGCGCCGACCTGCTGGGCGCGAAGTCGCCGCGGACCGCGCTGGTCACCTGGCTGCGGGAATTCGCGAAGTCGTCGAACAGGTACCAGGGGCTGCCCGCCTCTGTGATGGCAACGCTGAACGACGAGGAGTCCCGGCTCTACGCGTCCTGCCACGCGATGCGGGAGGTGGGGGAACAGCTGCTCGCGCGCGCCCAGCAGGCCGGCGAGGTCCGCCCCGATCTCCTGGCGAGCGAACTCCTGCTGCTGGTGGCGTCGATCTCGTGGGCCAACGAGCACAGCCCGAACAGCATCGACCGCTTCCTGACCCTGCTGGTCGAGGGCATCTGGTCCCCGACCGGCCCGAAGTGACCGCAATTTCCATTGAAATCGAAGGTTCGATTTCAATGGAAATTGCGGGTTGTCCACACCCTCCCCGCGTGTCGGGTGACGACACGCCGTAGGGGTGTGCATGAGTTCTTCGATTTCAATGGAAATCGAAGCCCGCCGACCGGCCCTCGCCGGCAGGAGTCCCCGCCCGGGCTCTTGGCGGGCGACGTACGCCGGAATCGCCCTGGAAAGCGGAAAACGCCGCCCCCCTGGTGGGGAGCGGCGTTCGCGGTGCGGAAGATCAGCGGTTGGCCATCTTCTTCTGGAGGTTCTCGTCCAGCGTCGCGAGGAACGCCTCGGTGGTCTGGAACGCCTGGTCGCCGCCGACCAGCAGTGCCAGGTCCTTGGTCATCTTGCCGCTCTCGACGGTCTCGATGACGACCTTCTCCAGCGTGTCGGCGAAGCCGACGACCTCCGGGGTCGAGTCCAGCTTGCCCCGGTGCTGCAGGCCGCGGGTCCAGGCGAAGATCGACGCGATCGGGTTGGTCGAGGTGGGCTTGCCCTGCTGGTGCTGGCGGTAGTGGCGGGTGACCGTGCCGTGCGCGGCCTCGGCCTCCACCTTGCCGTCGGCGGTCATCAGGACCGAGGTCATCAGACCCAGCGAGCCGAAGCCCTGCGCCACGGTGTCGGACTGCACGTCACCGTCGTAGTTCTTGCAGGCCCAGACGTAGCCGCCCTCCCACTTCAGGGCGCTGGCGACCATGTCGTCGATCAGCCGGTGCTCGTAGCTGATGCCCTTGGCGTCGAACTCGGCCTTGTACTCGGCGTCGAAGATCTCCTGGAACACGTCCTTGAACATGCCGTCGTAGGCCTTGAGGATCGTGTTCTTGGTCGACATGTAGACCGGGTAGCCGCGCTCCAGGCCGTAGCGGAAGGACGCGCGCGCGAACTCCTCGATCGACTTGCGGTAGTTGTACATCGCCATCGCGACGCCGCCGTCCGCACCGAACTTGGCGACCTCGAACTCGATCGGCTCGCCGCCGTCTTCCGGGGTGTAGGTGACGGTGACGGTGCCCGGGCCGGGGACCTTGAAGTCGGTGGCCTTGTACTGGTCGCCGTGCGCGTGACGACCGATGACGATCGGCTTCGTCCAGGTCGGCACGTAGCGCGGGATGTTGGAGATCACGATCGGCTCGCGGAAGATGACGCCGCCGAGGATGTTGCGGATCGTCCCGTTCGGGCTCCGCCACATCTTCTTCAGGCCGAACTCCTCCACGCGGGCCTCGTCCGGCGTGATGGTGGCGCACTTCACACCGACGCCGTGCTTGGCGATGGCGTTGGCCGCGTCGACCGTGACCTGGTCGTCGGTGGCATCCCGGTGCTCGATGCCGAGGTCGTAGTAATCGAGGTTGATGTCCAGGTACGGGTGGATCAGCTTGTCCTTGATGAAGGACCAGATGATCCGGGTCATCTCATCGCCGTCGAGCTCGGCTACGGTGCCCTGGACCTTGATCTTGCTCATGTGGCGGGGTGCTCCTCTCGCGAGAATGCAAGCGGTACAAGCGTACTGCTATCGGCTTCGATTGTGCCTTGCCCCCGTCGTCCGCCACCACCCCGGCGGACGCGCGTTGCGCCACTGTTCCCGACCGCGACCAGGTGTCGTGATCTTCTTCTAGGCTCGACACCCGACCGAGCGATCTTGGAGGCGGCCGTGGCGACCGGACCGACGCACGCGATGAGCGGGGTGGCCGCTTGGGCGGCAGTGACCGCCCTGGCCGACACTCACGCGCTGGGGCAATTATCCCCGAAGACCTGGGTGGTCGGGGCCACGCTGTCCGCCGGAGCCGCGCTGCTGCCCGACATCGATCACCCGAAGTCGACGGTCGCCAGCACCTTCGGCGCCGTCTCGCGCGGCGCGTCGGCCGGGATCAGCAGCTTCAGCGGCTTCATCTACCGGCTGACCCGCACCAAGCACGACAGCAACCGGGAGGGCACCCACCGCGGCTTCACCCACACCGTCGTCTTCGCCGTGCTCGCCGGGCTGATCACCACGGCCATCGTGCAGACCAGCCAGGGCACCGCGCTCGGCGTGCTGATGTTCTTCTTCGCCGGGCTCGCGGTCCGGGGCCTCCTGCACACCTGGTCGTCCGGCAAGGACGCGCTGATGATCACGGTGGCCTCGGTGCTGCTCACCCTCGCCTGCTGGGCCTGGGCCGGCGACCAGCCCACCAACGCCGCGGCCTTCGGGGTGGCGGTGATGATCGGCTGCATCGCGCACTTCATCGGCGACGCGATCACCGAGCAGGGCTGCCCGATGCTCTGGCCGGTGCCGCTGAGCGGCAAGACCTGGTACCCGGTGGCACCGCCGAAGGCGCTGCGGATGCGCACCGGCGGCAAGGTGGAGATGGTGCTCATCGGCCCGGGCCTGACGATCGCCGCAGTGGTGCTGAGCGCCGTCGTCCTCTACCGGATCGGCGCGGCCCCGTGGATCGCCCAGCTCGACCTGCCGCCCGAGATCATGGCCTGGATCTCCCCGTCCTGATCGGTTCCGCTCCCGAATCCACGGGATTTAGCCGATCTCGGACCGACTGGATACGACATTTCGCCCATCGCTCATTCCGGGGTCGATAGGGTACAAGAGCGGCACCACTTCGGCGCCGCCCGAAGCCCCGGAGGGAAGATGCGAGCTCGAAAGAGGTTCGTGGTGGCAGCCCTGTCGCTGCCGCTGCTGGCCGGCCTCGCCGCGTGCGGCCAGGTTCAGGAGGTTCAGCAGGGCCTGCAGAACGCCGACGAGCAGATCCAGCAGGCGCAGCAGGACCTGGATTCGATTTCCGCTTGCGCGCAGGCGATCAACGTCGCGAGCTTCATGCCCAACTTCGCCGACCCGCAACAGGCGAAGGCCGACGCGGAGGCGAAGGCCGAGGAACTGCGCAAGCTGGCCGAGCAGACGGCCGACCAGACGCTGCGCCAGAACCTCCTCGAGGTCGAGCAGTCCGTGCAGCGCGTCGCCTCCGGCGAGATCACGCTGGAGTCGAGCGCGGAGTGGACCACCGCCCAGCTGGAGCGGTACCAGCAGGTGACCACCACCTGCTCGCAGATCGGCAACTGAGGCGGCCGCCCGCACCTCCGCGGCGCACCCGATGCGCGGTGTGGCCCCGGTCACTTAGTCTGGGACCGCGGAGGTGATGGGTGATGAAAGCAGCCGTTGGTGATCGACTGCACGTGCACAGCAGGCACGTCGACGAGGCCGACCAGATCGCCGAGATCCTGGAGGTCCGCGGCGAGGACGGCGCCCCGCCGTACAAGGTCCGGTTCAAGGACGGCCACGAGGGCCTCGTCTACCCGGGCGGCGATTGCTCGATCGAGACTCCCCGTCCCCGCGAAGGGGACTGACCTCTCGGCCGCTCCGCCTCGCAGGACGGCGGATCCGCCCGAGTCGCGCGGCTCCTCCGGGCGTCGCCTCGCAGCTCCAGACCTCTCCCCCAGCGAGGCACCCCCGAGGAGCCGCCTCACTGCCAGGGCTGGTCGAGCACCGATTCCAGCTCCGCCCGGAACAGCGGCTCCGGGTCGACGAGCATCGCGCCGAACTGCCCCTCCACTTCGAGGCTGATCAAGCCGTGCATCCGCGACCAGGCCAGCAACGCGCGCTGCAGGACGGCCGGCGGGAGCGGCGATCCGCCGCGCCGCTCGCGCCAGGCGGCGAGCTGCCGGTCGAACGCCGTGCGCTCCGCCGGCAGCCCGCCGGGAGCCAGGTCGGCGACGACGTCGAGGACGGGCCGGAAGGCCCGGTCGGCGAGGCCGATGGTGAGTTCCGGGGCCTGGAAGCCCGGCACCGGCGTGCCGAACAGCAGCAGGTACCGGTGCGGCTGCGTCAGCGCCCAGGACCTGAACCGGGCGCCGAGCTCGCGGAACCTCGTCGCGGGATCCGCGCCGCGGTGTGCTTGCGCCGCGGCTTCCATCGCATCGCCGAGGTCGTCGTAGGCGTCCACGACCAGATCGGTCAGCAGCGCGTCCCGGCTGTCGAAGTACCGGTACAGCGCGGGGCCGGTGATGCCCATCCGCTTCGCGATCGCGTTCACCGAGATCCCCGCAGGTCCCGATTCGGCGAGCTGGTCGAGCGCGACCCGCTTGGCCTCGTTGCGGATCTGCTCCCGGAACCGCTCCCGCGGGCTGCGCGGCGCTGCGTCCATGTCCCCTCCCCTTGACACCCACACCGTAACAGGCTCATAGTCATGTTATAGCTTCTAACAATCAAACTGGCTTGTTACATGGAGGCGTCATGACCATCCCCAGCACCGGGACCGAGATCGTGCTCACCGGCCTCGGCGGGACCGAAGTCGTCACCACGCGGCGCAGCGCGCCGCCCGCGCCGGGACCGCACGGCGTGCTGGTCCGGGTCGAAGCCACCGGGGTGTCCTTCGCCGAGGTGCAGATGCTGCGCGGGCGCTACCCGGCCCAGCCGAAGTTCCCGTTCGTGCCCGGCTACGACCTGGTCGGCGAGGTCATCGCGGTCGGCTCGGCGGTCACCGGGTGGCGGCCGGGCCAGCGGGTCGCGGCCATGCCGCGCACCGGCGCGTGGGCCGAGTACGCCGAAATCCGGGACGCCGAACTGGTTTCCGTGCCGGACGGGGTCGAGGCCGGCGACGCGGCCGCGATGATCGTCAACGGCGTCACGGCCTGGCAGATGCTGCACCGCGCCGCGAAGATCCGAAGTGGACAGACGGTGCTGGTGCACGGCGTCGGCGGCGGCGTCGGCGTCCTGCTGGCGAAGCTCGGCGTCGCAGCCGGCGCGCGGGTGATCGGGACGGCGTCCGCGAGTCGGCACGAAGAGCTGCGGGACATCGGCATCGAGCTCATCGACCACCGCACCGAGGACGTCGACGCCCGCGTGGCCGAGCTCGCGCCCGGCGGCGTGGACGCCATCTTCGACCCGCTCGGCCCGGAGAGCCTGGACCGGTCCTGGCGACTCCTCGCGCCGGGTGGCTCGCTGCACGCCTACGGCAGCTCGGCGACCCTGCACGACGACGGGCCGTGGTGGCGCCCCTACCTGGGCCTGACCCGGCGGCTCGCCCGGTGGGAGCTGGCGCGACTGCTCGGGCGCACCGGCGGCCGGCGGGCCCGGATGTACTACATCAGGCCGAACGAGCAGTTCCGGACGGACCTGGCCGGACTGTTCCGAATGGTCGCCAGTGGACAGTTGCGGCCGCTGGTCGCCGAGCGGCTGCCGCTGGAATCCGCGGCACGCGCGCTCGACCTGCACATCTCGGGCAGCCGGACCGGCAGAATCCTGCTGATCCCGGGACTTTCCCCGGATCGCGCCGGGGCTTGACGGCCGCGGGCTGCGCACGCCACGCGAAACCGGTCGAGGCCAGGCTCTAAGGTGGTCCGCGACGAGGGGCGTTGCCTAGGAGGCGGTGAAGTGTTGCGAGACGACCGGCAAGCGGGGGCTCCTGCCGACCTGTCCGCGGTTTTCGGCACCGGTGCAGGAATTTCCGTCCCGCTACCGCCCGGCGAGGTCCTGACCGAGCAGACCACCCTCACCGACAACCCCGAGCCGCTGTGCTGGATCAGCGACGACGCCCCGGCGCCGCAGCTCGTCGCCGCCCTTCGTGCCGAACACCGCATCACCGGGCTGTTGCCGCTGCTGCTGTGCGACAGCGACGAGGTCTACGGGGAGCGGTGCACGGTCGGCGTCGTGCCACCGGAACCGCTGGAACACATCGACCGCTGGCGGGTGGTCGACGTGATGGCCCGGATCTGGGACGGCCTGGTGCAGGCCGACGACGAGCTCGGCCCGGCGTACGACCTGGAAGTGCTGGCGCCGTTCGACTACAACTGCCCGGGACCGGCGCTGGGCGGGAACCTGCTGGCGGACCCGGACGTCCTGGCCAACCAGCAGCTGCCGCGCTTCATCGACGCCGACACCCGGCTCGCACTCATCCCGGTGCGGCGCGGCGCGGACGTGCTGACGGCGCTGGGCTGGTCCGGCGCGGCGAACCACGTGTCGCGCACGGCCGGGCTCTCGGCGATGGCCCGCAGCTGGGAGGAGCGGTTCGGGGCGCGCCTGCTGCGCCTCGGCCCGGACCGGCTGGACCTGAGCGTGGCGGCGCCGCCGCAGGACGCCGACCACGCCGCGGCCGTCGCGGCGGAGCACTGGACCTTCTGCCCGGACCGGATCCTGCAGGAGACGGGCACCATCGAGGCCTATTCCCAGGAGATCCGCGGCCGCCGCACCTGGTCCTTCTGGTGGGAGTAAGCCCGACACTCCACCTCACCCGCTAGTGGCCCATGAGTGTTTTGGGGCGCTATAGCAACTCACACGCTCACGGGCGTTGACCTGCGGGAACCGGTTCCGGTGCCGTGGTGGGGGGGGGGGGGGGGGGGGGGGAGAAAGAAAAAGGCCCCCCTCCCCCCCACACCACAAAAAAACCAAAAGAAAACCAAACAAAGAGGAAAACCGTGAGAGCAGAGGAA
>NZ_JBWKKH010000006.1:14002-101743 GCF_056431645.1 Saccharopolyspora sp. NPDC045839 | reverse complement strand
ACTCGTTTTTGTTGTGTGTTTGTTCGACACTCGAAGGGAAAGTGGACGGTCCGATTTCCATTGAAATTGCGGACCAACACCCGGATGGGGAACCCTCAGACGTGGAGGACCTTGCGGAGCCAGAGGGCCAGCAGTTCGACGAGCACGACGACCGCGAAGGTGAGCAGCAGAACCGTTGTGACCACGCCGAATTCCAGGACCCGCGAGGCGTTCAGCAGGTAGTAGCCGATGCCGCCCGCGCCGACCAGTCCCAGCAGCGTCGCCGAGCGCAGGTTCGTGTCCAGCTGGTACAGGACGTGCGCCACGAACGCCGGAGCCGCCTGCGGCACCGTCGCCGCGAAGAACACCTGCAGCCGGTTCGCCCCGGTCGCGCGCAGCGCCTGCTCGCGACCGCGATCCACCTCCTCCAGCGAATCCGCGACGAGCTTCCCCAGCAGGCCCACCGATCCGACGCCCAGCGCGAACGCGCCCGCGACCGCGCCCAGACCGGTGATCACCACGAACACGATGGCCAGCACCAGCTCCGGCACCCCGCGAACCGCGAGCACCACGCCGCGGAAGAACTTCGCCACCGCCGGGCTCGGCGCCACGTTCGCCGCCGCCAGCGCGCCGATCGGCAGCGCCAGCACCGCGCCGATCAGGGTCGCGGCCAACGCGATCTGGACGGTCACCAGCAGCTCGGCCAGCAGCTCGCCGAGGATGCCACCGGTTTCCGGCGGCCAGAACAGCGCCAGCGTCGGGCCGAAGTCGGTGATCGCCCGCTCGAACTGGGCGAACGAGATGTCGGCGCCCCAGATCGACGCGGCCACGATCAGGGCGGTCAGCAGCCAGTAGCCGGCGCGCCGCAGCCGGGCCGCCGTCCACTGAGGACTGATCGGTGGTCGTGAGCGCTCGTTCCGGTGCGAACCGGCATGCCCCGCGCCCCGCTGAACCGGCACCTGCACGCCGAGCTTCCGTCCGGTCAGCGCCGCGAGCACGCCGGTCTTCCGTCCGCGCTCCTCGCGCACGCCCAGCAACGCCTGGCGGATCGAGCCGGACACGATCTCGACCAGCACGCACAGCAGGAACACCACCGACGCCAACGCCATCCCCCGCTGGTAGTCGAGGGTGCGCAGCGAATCCGCGATCGCCTGCCCGAGCCCGCCGACGCCGACGAAGCCGAGCACCACCGACACCCGCAGGTTGATGTCCAGCCGGTGCAGCGAGGTCGCCACGAACGACGGCAGCACCTGCGGCAGGACGCCGCTGACCAGCTGTTGCAACCGGGTGCCGCCGGCCGCGCGGATCGCGGTGCGCGGCCCCTCGTCGACCTGCTCGATGGCGTCCGCGTACAGCTTGCCGATCATGCCGACCGAGTGCAGGCCCATGGCGAGCACACCGGTCAGCCCGCCGAAGCCGAACATCCGGAAGAACGCGATAGCCAGCACCACGTCCGGGACCGCGCGGGCCACCACGATCACCACGCGCGCGCCGAGCCGGCCGGCTCCGCCGAGCGTGGTGTTGCGCGCCGCCAGGACCGCCACCGGCACGCTGATCAGCGACGCGACCAGTGTCGCGCAGACCACGATCGCCAGCGTCTGCCCGGCCAGGCCGAGCAGTTCGCCGGTCGGCGGGAAGTCCAGCGGCAGCGTGCGGGCCGCGAAGTCCGCCGCGTTGCCGAATCCGTCCACAATGGTCGCCAGGTTCAGCCGCAGGTCGCTGAACGCCCAGATCGCGGCGCCCAGCAGGGCGAGCACGACCAGTGCCGCCGCCGCGCCCTCCGGGCGGGGCCGGGCCAGCGTCCGGCGGCGCGGCGCCACCCCGGCCCGGCGGGCCGGCGCTTCTGCTGTCGTGGTCACGGAATTCACCCCGCCGTCGCGAGCTCGGCCGATCCGACCTTGGCGTAGATCCCCATCGCCGCGTCCCGGCTCAACCCGTCGACCGGGGTGTCCAGCACGACGCTCCCGAAGCGCAGCCCGACGATCCGGTGCCCCCAGCTCAACGCCAGGTCGACCTGGTGCAGGCTGCAGAGCACGGTGAGCCCGTCCTCCCGGCCGATCTCCGCGATCAGGTTCATCACCTGCGCCGCCGAGTCCGGGTCCAGCGACGCGACCGGCTCGTCCGCGAGCAGGACCTCCGGCTTCTGCAACAGCGCCCGCGCCACCGCGACACGCTGCTGCTGCCCGCCGGAGAGGGTGTCCGCGCGCTGCAACGCCTGGTCAGTGAGGCCGACCCGCTCCAGCTGCTCCATCGCTGCGTAGCGGATCCGCTTCGGGTAGGCGACGAGCCCGAGCCGCGGGCCGCGCAGGCTGCCCAGCGCGCCCGTGCACACGTTCTCCAGCACCGTCAGCGATCCGACGAGGTGGAACTGCTGGAACACGAACCCGACCCGGCGGCGCAGCGCTCGCAGGCCGGATCCGCGCAGCGAGCCGACGTCCTCGCCGAGCACGCGGACGCTTCCGGAGGTCGGGCGCTGCAGCCCGTCCACGTGGCGCAGCAGGGTGGACTTTCCCGATCCGGAAAGCCCGAGCAGGACGACGACCTCGCCCCGCTCCACGTCGAGTGACACCTCGTCCAGCGCCCGAACGCTGCCGAAAGACTTGCCGACCCGGTCGAAGGCGATCACTGGCATTGCTCGTCCTTGGTCACGTCGCAGACCTCGCGGATGCCGTTGTAGAAGGCGTCGTCGACCGGGGCGAACCCGTACCCGTCGACGTCGCCGATCTTGCACTCCCCGGTGCAGAACCCATTGGCGCGCAGGTAATCGCTGTTGGCCTTGTCCCGCAGCGCGGCGGTGATCTTCTCCTTCAGCGCCGGGTCCAGGTCGTCGGAGATGGCGACCGGGTCGCCGGGGATCACCACCGACTTCCACACCGCGGTCAGCTGGCCGGGCTGCAGCTGGCCCTTCTCGACCAGCTGCCGGTCGACCATGCTGTCGTAGGCGAACCCTGCGTCGCAGTCGCCCTTGGCGACGGCGATCGCGGAGGCGTCGTGGCCGCCGGCGAAGACCGGCTGCACGTCGGTGTCCGGGTTGATGCCCGCCTGCAGCAGGCCCGCCTTCGGGTACAGGTAGCCGGAGGTCGAGGTCGGGTCGACGAAGCAGACCTTCTTGCCGCGGAAGTCGGCCAGCGACGTGATCCCGCTGCCCGGGCGGGTGATCGCGTAGGAGCGGTAGCCGGGCTGCTCGCCCTTCGCCTCCACCTGGCCGGCGACCGCGTTCGCGGGCACGCCCTGCTTCTTGGCCAGCACGTAGGAGAACGGGCCGTACTTCGCGATGTCGATCTTCCCGGCGCGCTGGCCCTCGATGATCGCGGCGTAGTCGGTGGCCTTCTGGAAGGTGATCTTCTTGCCGGTCTCCTTGGCCAGCAGGTCCAGCACCGGCTGGTAGTCCTGCTGCAGGCCGGCCGATTCCTCGGACGGGATGGCGGCGAACACGAGCTCGTCGGACTCGCCGCCCTGCTCGGCCGCGCTCGGCCCGCACGCCGAGAGCAGGCCCAGCGCGGCGAGTCCGACGACCAGTCGGCTGATGCGTTTCACGGCAGATCTTCCTTTGCTGGCAGTACGAGTTCGGGGAGGTCGCGGACGGATTCGAGGACGTGGGTGGCACCGGCTTCGGTGAACGCGGCGCGGTCGTGCGCGCCGGTGAGCACGCCCGCGACGATCGACGCCCCGGCGCGCAGGCCGGAACGCACGTCGTACGCGGTGTCGCCGGCGGTGGCGACCTCGCGCACGTCGTCGATGCCCAGCCGCAGCAGGGCGGTGAGCACCATGTCGGGGTACGGCCGGCCGCGGCCGGCCTGCGCCGGGGTCAGGGTCAGATCGGTCAGCCCGCCCCAGCCCAGCGCGTCGAGGATCTGGCGCTGCGTCGTCTCGGAGAAACCGGTGGTCAGGGCGACCTTGATGCCGTTGTCGCGCAGTCGCCGGATCGCCGCCTCGGCGCCGTCGATCTCCCGGCAGTCGCCGTCCGCGACGCGTTCGGCGTACGCCCGCTCGAAGGTCTGGTTCGCCCGCTGCGCGAGGTCTTCGTCGCCGCTCAGCAGATGCCGGAAGACGGTGATCTTCGATTCGCCCATGGTGCGGCGGACGTAGTCGAGCATGCCCGGGAACGCGGCGTCGTCCTCGGCGACGCCGGCCTCGCCGATCGCCTGCGTGAACGCCCGCTCGACCAGGCCGTCGTCGGCCACCGTCGTGCCGGCCATGTCCAGCACTACCAGCTTGATCATGCGTCGATCTCCTTCCAGGTGTCGGCGGCGATCGCCGGGGAACAGGTCATGCCGCGCCCGCCGGGGCCGGTCACCAGCCAGACGCCGGGGAGCACCTGCTCGCGGTGCACGACGCCCGACTTGTCCGCGGTCTGCGCGTAAACCCCGGCCCAGCGGCGCGCGATCCGCGGCAGCGGGCGGCCGAGCAGTTCCTCGGCGCGCTGCTCGAGGTGCTCGTAGGGATCTTCGTGAACGTCGAACGCGAACGGCGCGTCGTACTCGTGGGTGTCGCCGATGGTGAGTCCACCGTGGACTCGTTGCACCATCAGCAGCTGCATGCCGTTGTCCGCGGCCACCTGCGGCTGCGGCTCGGCGGCGTTGAGCGCGTCCAGCGCCGCGCCGCGATAGCCGGGGTAGTAGCGCATGCTGTCGCCGTCGGCGATCGAGGTCGTCAGGGTTTCGCCGAGCGGATCGGTCTGCATCATCTGCAGCCGGACCCGGCGAACCGGCAGCTCCGGCCGCAATTCCCGGACCAGACCGCCGAGGGCCGCGCCGGTGCAGAGGACCACGACGTCGGCTTCGTGCCGCTCGCCGGTGTCGTCCCGCGCCCAGCTCTCGCCGACGTCGCGAACCTCGCGACCGGGCAGCCAGGAGTAGCGGCCGGTCTTGGCGAGGTGTGCGCGCAGCGCGGGCTGCGCGGTCCGCGGCTCGACGGCGCCGTCCTGCTCGCACCACAACGCGGCCAGCATCTCGCCGCGCAGCGCCGGGTTCAGCGTCCTCGCCTCGGCCGGATCCAGCAGCTTCGTGCCGCGCTCGGCGGCGTCCGGGCGGGCGACGAACTCCTCCGCCACCGCCAGCTCGGCCGGCGTCCGGAGCACGGTCAGCGAGCCGTTGCCGCGGAAGCCGAGCTCCGGCACGTCCGCGGCGATGCGCTCCCAGTCCTGGCGGGCGCGCATCGCGACCGCCAGGTCCGGGCCGGCTTCCCGGCCGCTGACCCAGATCAGCCCGAAGTTCCGGACCGAGGCACCGCGAGCCTCGGCCTCCCGCTCCAGGTGCACCACTTCATGGCCCCGTTCCAGGGCTCGCAGCGCGTGCATGGTGCCCAGCACGCCGCCGCCAACAATCAGGACTCGCACGGCGCAAACACTCGCGGCCGACGACGAATAGCCAGTGCAGGCGCGGCGAACCCAAGGTGAACACCACCAGAAGGACTAGATCAGTTATCTGTTCGTTACCAAAGGCCGCGCCGGACCAGAGATCGCCCAATTTTAGGCAAAATTGGAATCCCCTTTGTCCGGATCTGGGCGCCAGTGTGCCCAATTTTAGGCAAAATTGGGAGACCACTCGCAGGAGCACCTCGCGACCGGAAGTTCCCGATTTCAGGCAAAATTGCGAGGTCCTCGCCGA
This sequence comes from Saccharopolyspora sp. NPDC045839, assembly GCF_056431645.1. NCBI lineage: Bacteria > Bacillati > Actinomycetota > Actinomycetes > Pseudonocardiales > Pseudonocardiaceae > Saccharopolyspora > Saccharopolyspora sp. NPDC045839. Next base: position 96,155 of record NZ_JBWKKH010000006.1, on the reverse strand, counting down.
GGCCGGCAGCGGTGCCCGCGAGAGGAGTTCAGTCGCGGAGGCGGGTGACGAGGCTGAAGCGGTCGCCGCGGAACAGGGAGCGGACCCGCTCGATCGGCTCACCGTCCGGAGTCCACGAGCACCGGTGCAGCAGGATCATCGGCGTCGCCGGGTTGGTGCCGATCAGCAGCGCCTCACGCGGCGTCGCGAGCACCGTCTCGATGCGCTCCTCGGCTTCGCCGAACCGCACGCCCAGCTTCTCCTGCAGGAACGCGTACAGCGAACCGGTCGGGTCGAACTCCCCCAGCAACTCCGGAAAGCGCTGCTTCGGCAGGTAGCTCGATTCCAGCCCGACCCGCTCGCCATCGGCCATCAGCACCCGCTCCAGGTGCACCACCTCGGCCCCCGGCGCCAGGCCGAGATCCGCCGCCAAGCGCGGATCCGCCGACCGCGACTCGACGGTGATCACCGTCCGGCCGGGCTCCTTGCCCTGCGCCCGGACGCCCTCGGTGTAGCTGGCCAGCGCCAGCGGCTGCACGATCTTCGGCGGCGCCACGACGGTCCGGCTGCCCTGCCGGCGGATCAGCCGGCCTTCGAGCACCAGCTCGGTGACGGCCTGCCGCAGCGTCACCCGCGAGACTCCGCACCGCTCCGCGAGTTCCCGCTCCGCGGGCAGCGCGGCTCCCTCTCCGAGCTCCTCGACCAGTTCGAGCAGCTCGATCTTCGCCGCGTAGTAGCGCGGAATCCGGCCGTGTTCCGGGATTCCGGAACGAACCGGCTCATCCGCCCGGTGATCGATGCGCACGACGGGGAACCCTACGGGTCCTCAGCCCAGCAGTCCGCCCTTGATGGTCATCGCCACTGCGATGATCATCAAGCCGAACCCGCTGTAGACGAGGACGTCCACGGCCCGGCTGCGGATCGTCAGCAGCCCCGTCCGCTCCGGCGGGATCACGGCGCGCATCGCCGCCGCGAGCAGCAGCGCGACACCGAGCAGCACCGGACCCTTTCGCCAGTGCCCCAGCGAGATCAGGAGCAACCCGAGCAGCCCGAGCAGCAGCACCAGGCCGAACGGCACGTGCACCGACAGGCGCGACCTGCCGTCGAACCGTTCGCTCACGCCGTTCCTCCCATCGTCGTGCCGTCTGCGGCCGGACCCCGCAATTTCAATGGAAATCGAAGATCCGATTTCCATTGAAATTGCGGCCCGGATCAGCCGGCGTTGCGCTCCGCGGCCTCGACGACGTTGGTCAGCAGCATCGCGCGGGTCATCGGGCCCACCCCGCCCGGGTTGGGCGACACGAAACCGGCGACCTGCACGACGTCCGGGTGCACGTCCCCGGCCAGCCCGGCATCGGTGCGGCTCACGCCGACGTCCAGCACCGCCGCGCCCGGCTTCACCATGTCGGCCGTGATCAGGTGCGGCTTGCCGGCCGCCGCGATGACGACGTCCGCGCGGCGCACCTCCTCGGCGAGGTCCCTGGTGCCGGTGTGGCAGAGCGTGACGGTGGCGTTCTCGCTGCGCCGGGTGAGCAGCAGGCCGATCGGGCGGCCGACCGTGATGCCGCGGCCGACGACGGCGACCTGCGCGCCGTTCAGCGGCACGTCGTAGCGGCGCAGCAGCTCGATGATGCCGCGCGGCGTGCACGGCAGCGGCGCCTCCTCGCCGAGCACCAGGCGCCCCAGGCTGATCGGGTGCAGCCCGTCCGCGTCCTTCTCCGGCGCGATGCGCTCCAGCAGCGGGCCCGCGTCGAGGTGCTTGGGCAGCGGCAGCTGCACGATGTAGCCGGTGCAGTCCGGGTCGGCGTTGAGTTCGTCCAGCACCGCCTCGACGTCGGCCTGGCTGACGTCGGCGGGCAGGTCCTTGCGGATCGACTTGATGCCGACCTTGGCGCAGTCGTTGTGCTTGGCGCGCACGTAAGACTGCGAACCCGGGTCATCGCCGACCAGCACCGTGGCCAGCCCGGGGGCGTGCCCCTGCTCGATGAGCCGGGCGACCCGCGGCCGCAGCTCGTCGAAAATCGCGTCCTTGGTGGCCTTGCCGTCCAGAATCGTCGCGCTCACGGCTGTTCATCGTGGCAGACGGCGCCCGGCGCGTCCCGGCCGGTCCGGCAATGCCGCCACGCCGACGGCGACGAGCGTGAGCAGCACGCCGAGCACAGTGAACGCCGGGATGCCCGTCCCGGCGGCCGGGGCGAACACGTCGAGCAGCAGCGCGCCGACCAGCTGGCCGGCGATCATGCCGAGGCTGAGCACCAGCACGCCGGTGAAGCGCACCAGCGCTACCGAGCCGCCGATCACGAAGATCCCCAGGAAACCGCCGGTGTAGAGCCACGGCTCCGCCGGGAAGTGCGGGAGGCCGCGCGGCGCCACCTCGACCGCGAAGGCCACCGCGAGGGCCGTCATCCCGATGCCGAAGTTGAACGTGGCCGCGAACACCGCCGAGTCGGCCGCCTGCTTCATCCGGCCGTTCACCGCCGCCTGCCAGCCGAGGCCGATCCCGGCCAGCGCAGGCAGCAGCACCAGCCAGCTGGCCTCGCCGCTACCCAGCTTCGCGGACACCGCGATCACCACCGCCACCACGGTGAGTCCCGCTCCCAGCAGCCGCGCGGGCGTCACGCGCTGCGGCCCGGCCGGGCCCAACCCGAGCCGGTCGACGACGAGCCCGCTGCTGACCTGCCCGGCCACCACCGCAACGGTGAACATCGCGACGCCGAGCGCGGCCGCCTCCATGCCCTGGGTGAACACCAGATATCCGCCGCACACGCCGCCGAGGCACTGCCACGGCCGCAACCCGCCCGGCCTGCGCAGCTCGGTGCGCAGATTCCGCCAGCCGCGCCTGGCCTGCGGGAACGCGAAGGTGGCGGCCAGGAGCACGACGAAACCGCCGAAGAACGAGATCAGCCCGGCCGCGATGCCGTCGTCCATCCGCACGCCGAGCGCGCCGTTGATCCGCGCCTGGATCGCGAGCAGCACCCCGACCCCGGCGGCGCCGGCCATTCCGAGGTTCCGTTCCCGGGTCTTCGGCCGGTCTTCCTGGTGTCGCAGCGCAGAAACAGTCACGTAGCCGCAGTCTGCTCCCTCTCCCGCAGCGCACGCGACGCCCGGGCGCTGTGATGTGCGACAAAGCCGAAGCCCACGAAGGCCAGTCCGGCCGCCCCCGCGGCGGCCCATGCCGGGCCGGAGAAGTCGAGCATCCAGCCCGCCATGGGCGAGGCGATCGCCCCGCCCAGCGTGGTGGCGCTGGTCAGCCAGCCGAACGCCTCGCTGCGCCGCTCGGCCGGCGCCAGGTCCGCGATCCGCCCGTTGCCGGCGGCCAGCGTCGGCGCGATCGCCGTGCCGCCGATCAGCAGGATCGCGCCGACCAGCCACGGCGACCCCGGATCGGCGATCGGCGGCAGCACCGGCACCAGCGCGGCCATTCCCAGCGCAGCCAGCAGAACCCGCAGCCAGAGCCTCGGGCGCGCCGCGAAGCCTCCGGACACAAGGCCACCGGCCAGCGAGCCGACCGCCCACACCATGGCCAACAGCCCCGCGAGCTCCGGCGCACCGCGCTCCCGGGCCCAGCCGACGAGCACCAGGTCGATCGAGATCAGGCCGCCCACCAGCGCGGCGTAGAACAGCAGCAACGACGTGAAGCCGCGCACCCGGAACAACGACCCCGCCCCGCGAGCGCCACTCGCGCTCTCCGCGGGCGCCTCGCGCAGCCCGGCGCGCAGCAAGGACGCCGCGAAGATGATCGATCCGAGAGCCGCCCAAGCCGCGCAGGCCAGCATCGCGACGACCGCGCCCCAGATCGCCACCACGAAGGTCGCCAGCATCGGCGCGACGACGAACAGCAGCTCCTGCAGCGTCGCCTCCACCGCGAAGGCCGCCTCCCGCGCCGGACCATCGGTCAGCCGCGGCCAGATCGCCCGGCCGATCTGGGTGATCGGCGGGTGCGACAGCCCGGTGAACACCGCCACGGGCAGGATCAGCCACCACTGCGCCGAATCCACCCAGCGGGTCACCAGGACCAGCGCCACCATTCCCAGCCCGGAGCCCAGACCGGTCACGACCAGCAGCTTCGGCGCCGAGCTGCGGTCGGCGGCCCGGCCGCGCAGCGGTCCGGCGATGGCCTGGCCGACCGTCACCATCATCCCGATGACGCCGCCGATGGCGTACGAGCCGGTCCAGTCGACGACGAGGAAAGCCAGCACCATCGCCAGCGCCGGCATGTGCAGGCGTCCCAGCAGGCTGAAAGCCATCAGGCTCGACGCATGCGGAACCGCCGCCAGGAGTCGGTAGGGACGAAGCACGTGCCTGACTCTGGCTTCTGGCACGCCCGTGCCGCTACCGAATTTCGTCGACCGTCCGCCGCCGACGTGGCGCCGCTGATCGATACACCTGGTGGTGTGATGTTCATCCGCCCGCCCAACAGGCAGGCTTTCGTGACGAGATCACCGCGCGCTGTGACAAGGATCTTGTGCGAGAGCACGTGTGCTGGATGAACAGCACCGAACTCGCACACAGCGCACATGGCCGCACCCGCGTCGAGTAGCGTCTTGGCGGGGTGGAGTCGGGTTGCCTCGTCGAGAGGGGGAGGATGTCACCCATGTCGCGTCCGACAGCGATCAGTCCGGAAGAGCAGGAGCAGATCGCCCGCAGGATCGGGGTTCTGCTGTTACAGGGCGCTCCCGAGGACTGGCAGGAGATCACGGTGGAGTACCGCGCCACCGGTGAGTACCACGACCTGCTGGGTGAGGTCGCCGCTCAGGACGGCAGCTCCCACCCCTGGGAGCCGCCGACCGAACTGCAGGAGATCTTCGAGCGCCTGCGCGAAGGCATGTACCGGCCCGATGTGGGCACCTGGCTCAGCGCCCTCTACGTCGTGGAGCGCCCGTCGAGCTACCGCATCGATATCAACTTCGATTCCGAACCGCAGTGGCACCGCCCGCTGCCGCGCGCCGCGTACGTCGACGAGCTGCGTCGCTACCCGCGCGCCGAGGAGAACATCCCGGACTGGATGCGGGACCGCTTCGACGGCCCCGCGCAGTCCCAGCCCGCCGAGCAGGCGGTCGCCGAGCCAGCAGTCGCCGAGGCGCAGGTCCCCGAACCGCCGGTGACCGAGGCACCGATCGTCGAGCCGCCGATCGCCGAGGCACCGGTCGTCGACCCGATCGAGCCCGAGACCCCGCCGGCCGCCGAACCCGCCGTCGCCGAAACGCCGATCCCGGAGCCGGGGATCGCCGAGCCGGCCGACGGATTCCAGGTCGCCAACGTCTTCGACGACTACGACGAGCAGGGCCGCCCGGTCGTCGCCGAGCGCGAGCCGATCCCGACCGAAGAAGTCGGGGCGCTGCGCCAGTACCTGGAGAACGCCCCGATCGTGCTCGCGTCCCGCGAGGACGAGGAGGACCAGCTCGACCCGGAGCGCACCGCGTCCGTGCCGGGCACCTGGCACACCGACGGCACCTGGCTGTGGCCGGGCGCCACCGCCTTCTACCTGACGCAGTACGGGGTCCCGCCGGAAGCCGAGCTCGTCGAGCACATCCGCCGGCGAGCCTTCCAGCTGCCCGAGGTCGACGAGGCCACCCGCGACGCGGCCGTCAGCGAGCTGCTCGACCAGCCCGCCGACGACCTCGACGGTGAGCTCGACCGCGAGCCGCAGGACTACGCCGAGCCCGCGGACGAGCCGGAACCCGACTTCGACGACGAGGCCGGCGAGGCGCTCGCCGAGCCCGAGCCGTCGGGCGGATCCCGGCACGTGCTCGACGAGACCGACGCACCGGACACCCAGGAAGTGCTGGCCAAGCTGCACGACCGGCTCACCGACCACCAGGTGGACGGCCGCGGCTACCGCATCGGCAGCCACAGCCCGGACGCCCGCTGCCTGCTGGAGGACGGGGCCGACTGGGTCGTCACCGCCGGCTCCGACGACGGTGAGGACGTCCGGTTCGCCCGCGTCGACCACGCCGCGGCGTACCTGCTGGGCAGCCTCCTGATGGACCGGCCCGCGCCGATGCAGGTCGACGCGGCTGCGCCGCCGGCCGATCTGCCGGAGCGTGCCACGCCGGACTTGCCGCAGCAGTCGCCGGAAGCCGCTGATCTGCCGCAGCGTTCGGCACCGGAAATGCCCGACCTGCCACAGCGCTCGGCACCGGAAGTGCCCGACCTCCCGCAGCGCTCCGCAGAAGTGGCCGACCTGCCGCAGCGGGCGGCGGCGGAGGTCACTGATCTCCCGCAGCGCTCCGCAGAGGTGACCGACCTGCCGCAGCGGGCGGCGGCGGAAGTGCCCGACTTGCCGCAGCGTTCGGCACCGGAACCGGATCACGGTGGGGCGAACCCGCTGTTCACCGCGAACCAGGACCCGGCGGGCGGACCGCAAGAACCGCCGCTGGACACCGCCGCGCAGGCGGGCGAAGAGGCCACCCGCTTCCAGCCCGCACCGCGCCTGGACCGGCCCGCGCCGCCGCAGTCGGCGCCGGCGGCTCCGCCGTCGCCGCCGGTCGGTCAGCCCGTGCAGCCGCCGGCCGGCGGTCCGGGCGCACCGCCGCCACTGCCGAAGCGCCAGCCGCGCCGGGAAAGCGGAGCGCCGGTGCCCCAGGCCGGACCCGCACAGGGGCCGGTCGGCGGCGCGGAGCGGCGTCCTGGTCCCGGTGGGCCGGGCATGGCGGGGCCGCCCCGGCAGGGGCCGCCGCGTCCGCCGCAGGGCGGTCAGCCGGGTCAGCCGCAAGGCGGTCAGCCCGGTCCCCAGCCGCCGGGTGGTCAGCCGCAGGGTGGTCAGCAGATCCAGCCGCTCAGCGGTGAGCCGCCGCTGACGCTGTACCGGGATCGCCGGGTCGTGATGCTGCAGCCGGGCACCGAACTGGACCGGTTCGGTGAGCCGAACGGCAACGTCACCTACGCGATCCGCACGCCGTACACGCACCGTTCGCTGCCGCCGCAGTGGTCGAACCGCTCGTACTTCGCGTACCGGGTGCAGCGGCCGATCCAGGCGCTGCGCGGCACTGCGGTGCCGTGGTTCGAACAGCCCGGCGGTGGCACGGCGTTCGTGCTCCCGACGACGATCGGCGACCTGCTCGCGGACGGCACCCTGGCCGAAATGCCGGCCAACGACCGCCCGCCCATGGAATAACCGATCCAGCTCAGCGCGAAGGGCGCCTGCAACCGGCAACGTCGGTCACAGGCGCCCTTCGCTCATTCCGGCCCACTTCTCGGCGGCAACAGGAATTCTCCTTGCCACGGCAGGCTTTTCGCTTCAAGGCGGCTTGCTCGTCGGGCTCGATCGCAGCATTCGACAGCCCGATGCGGGCAGCACCTACCAAGCACCGAGACAGGTTTCCCTTTCAGGTCAACGAGTTCCGTCGAGCTTCGCGTCGTGCGCGCCGCACGGCCGGTCAGTCGACGCGGAGGCCGTGGGCTGCGGCGAACGCGAGTGCCGTCATCGTGTCGATCCGGGCGCCCCAGAGCTTCGCCTGCACCAAGGCATCGGCATCGATCCGGGCGTCACGCAGGTCTGCATCGTCCAGCCTGGTACCGAGCATGCGCGCGCCCGTGAAGTCCGCCTCGCGGAGATCGCAGCGGCGCAGATCGCATTCGACGAGATTGGCTTCCCGGAACCGGATTCCGCGCAGGTCCAAGCCGCGCAGGTCCGCCTTGCCCATGCCGACCAGCGTCAGATCCGTCTCGCGCAAGGTCCAGGCGCGCAGGCGGCAGTCCACGAAGCTCGAACCGAGCAGGGTGCATCCGTCCATGGTGGACTTGCCGAACACGGTGCGCTCGAACTTGCACGACCGGAACGCCGTCGCGACGTGCTTGGAACCGTTGAGATCGGTGCCGGTGAAGACGCAGTCGGAGAACACGCAGTTGCGGGTGCTCAGGCCCGTCAGGTCGGCGTCGGTGAAGTCGCAGCGCTCGAAGGTCCGGCCCTCCCACTGCTCGTCCGTCAGCACCGCGTCCTGGAAATCCTCGCCGACCAAGCTCGTCATGACTCCTAGAGTGGCACGTGACACCGACCCTCCTGGAGGCACCATGCGCGTGCGCCGAGTCGTACCCAACATCCGCGCCGACGACCTCTCGGCCACCCGCGAGTTCTACGTCGACATCCTGGGCTTCCAGGTCGTTATGGACCTCGGCTGGATCGTCACCGTGAGCGCCCCCGACGATCCGCAGCGCCAGATCAGCATCATGGGCGAAGACGCCACGGCTCCGACGCACCCGGACATCTCCGTCGAAGTCGACGACGTCGACGCGGCGCACGAGGAAGCCCTGCGGCGGGGTCACGAGATCGTGCACCCGCTGACCGACGAGCCGTGGGGCGTCCGCCGCTTCTTCTGCCGCGACCCCAGCGGAACGGTGGTCAACATCCTGTCCCACCGGTGAGCATTAATAGCCGATCGTCGCGAACGAAATAGTCCGTGGCGCCCCGCCGTGGGTTCTGACAGCCTGCGCCGGGTGAATCCGATAGTGCTCGCACATGCTGACCTCGACTTCAACGCACCGATGTCGGACACCCGCGCCGAAGAACTCATCGGCGCGCTGGCGCCGTTGGACTCCGCCGAGGTCGTCGATCTCGGCTGCGGATGGGCGGAGCTGCTGCTGCGACTGCTCGAAGCGGAGCCGAGCGCGACCGGTATCGGCATCGACACCACCGACGAAGAACTGTCCCGGGGCCGTCGCAACGCCGAGGCTCGCGGCGTGGCCGAGCGGGTGCGGCTGGTGCAAGGCGACGCCGGCAGCTGGGACGGAACCGCTGACGTGGCGATCTCGATCGGCAGCAGCCACGCGTGGGGCGGCACCGGGCAGGCACTCGAAGCGATCCGGCCGCGACTGCGGCGCGGCGGCCGACTGCTCTTGGGCGAGGCCTTCCGGGACACCGCGTCGATGCGGAACGACCTCGACGTGGACCGGTCGCTCGCCGAACTGGTCGAGCTCACCGAGGAATGCGGATTCCGCATGCTGCGGCTGGCCACCGCCGGCACCGACGAGTGGGACAGCTTCGAATCCCGCTGGTGCGGCGCCTTGGAGAAGTGGCTGCTGGACAACCCCACCGCGGCCGGACGCGACGAAGTCCGCGCCCTGGCCGACGAGCACCGCACCAGGTGGCTGCGCGGATACCGCGGCCTGGTCGGCTTCGCCTACCTCGTGCTGACCCCGGGCTCGTGAGAGCTCAAGGCACGACGACGACCGGCCGGACCGCCTCGACCACCAGTGTCGCCGGCACGGTGCCGAGCAGGCCGCCGCGCCGGCGGGACCGGCCGACCACGATCAGATCCGCCCGGTACTGCTCGGCGACCTGCTCCAGGCCGACGGCCGGATCGCCGCGGTGGTGCACGAAGTCCCAATCGATGTCCACCCACTTCAAGTGGGACACGACTTCCTTCTTCAGCTCCTCGACCAGGCTCTCGGCCGCCTCGCTGGCCACGGCTACGCCCATCGGCGACCAGTAGGCGACGCCGCCCACCGCCTCGACGTAGACCAGCACCAGGCGGGCACGCTCCCGCCTGGCCAGGCCGGCCGCCCACGCCGCGGCGTGGAAGCTCGCCGGGCTGCCGTCCATGCCCACGACGATGCCGCCCAGTCCGTCCTTGCCGATCTCGAATTCCCGCTCGGTCTTGTCGCCTTCGGCCACGCGGAGATGGTAGTGGGCGCGCGTCGAGCCGGTGGACGCATACGACACACTCGAAACGTGAACGGCGCGCATACCCCCTCCGACCTCGAACGTCGTGTGCTCGACGCGGTGGACGTGAACGGGATTCTGGACGACCTGCGAGACCTCGTCGCGATCCCCAGCGTCGGCGGCACCAGCGGCGAACACGACGCCCAGCAGTGGTGCGCCGACAAGCTCGGCTCGCTGGGGCACCGGGTGGACCACTGGCGCATCGACGTCGCCGCCCTCTCCGAGGAGCCCGGCTTCCCCGGGCAGGAAGCCGACCGCGACGTCGCCTACGGCTGCGTCGGCGTGCACGGAGACGGCCCGGAGCCCGCGCTGATCTTCTGCGGGCACACGGACGTCGTCCCGCCCGGCGATCTCGACCGGTGGCCGGACCGCGACCCGTACGCACTGCGCGTCGCGGACGGCATCGCCGCCGGCCGGGGCACCTGCGACATGAAGGGCGGGCTGGCCGCGATCTTCGGTGCGCTGCAAGCCCTGCGCGCCGCCGGGATCCGGCTCGCCCGGCCGGTGGCCGTGCACACCGTCGTCGGCGAGGAAGACGGCGGCCTGGGGGCGTTCGCGACGCTCCAGCGAGGCCATCGCGGGGCCGCGTGCGTCCTGGCCGAGCCGAGCTCGGGCACGATCGTCGCCGCCAACGGCGGCTCCCTCACGTTCCGGCTCGAAGTCGCCGGGCAGAGCACCCACGGTTCCACCCGCTACCGCGGCGTGAGCGCGCTGGACAAGCTCGCCGCCCTGCTTCCGGCACTGCGCGAACTGGAGGCCCGCCGCAACGCCGACCCCGACCCGCTGGTGGCGCACCTGGAAGTGCCGTACCCGCTGTCGATCGGCATGGCGAGGGCCGGCGACTGGGCCAGCACGGTGCCGGATCTCGCGATCGCCGAAGGCCGCTACGGCGTGCGGCTCGACGAGTCGATCCCCGCCGCCAAGGCCGAGTTCGAAGCCGCCATCACACAGGCCTGCGCCGCCGACCCGTGGCTCTCGGAACGCCCGGTGCGGGTGAGGTGGCCCGGCGGGATGTTCGCCAGCGGACGGCTGCCCGAAGGACACCGGCTCCTCGCCGAAACCCAGGACGCCGCGGCAACAGCCGGAGCGTCCCGCCCAACCGCGGTGGGCGCCCCGTACGGAACCGACCTGCGGCTTTACGCGGCCGCCGGAGTTCCGACGCTCCAGTACGGGCCCGGAGACATCCGCTACGCACACGCGCACGACGAGCACGTCGCGATCGCGGAACTGGAACGGGCCGCGCGTGCCTACGCCCTGTTGGCGATCCGCCGCTGCGGCATCGTCTGATCACCCACCACGCCGCTCAGCGCACGATGGTCACGAAGCCGGCGCATTGCCGATTGCTGGTTCGTCATGCTGGCTAGACTGCTGTGTCACATCGATGTGAGAGTCAACTGGACATGGTGGTCGTCACATGCGGATGGGAGAGTTCTCCCGACGAACCGGGGTCAGCCAGCGGTTGTTGCGCTACTACGAGGAACAAGGGCTGATCAGGCCATCGCGACTGCCGAGTGGATACCGCGAGTACGCGGAAGAGGACGTCGCCACGGTGCGAGGCATCCGCATGCTGCTCGCCGCGGGCCTCAACACCGCGACCATTGCCGAATTGCTGCCGTGCATGGTCAACGACGGCCAAACCCTGGCGCCGGCCTGTTCCGGCATGCTGCCCGATCTGAACCGGGAACGTGAGCGCATCGACGAAGCCGTGGCCAGCCTCCTGGCCGCCCGCGACGCACTGGACACCATCATCGACGTCACGGTGTCGACGGGCGTCGACGATCTGGAGGCCTGCGACGCGGTCGGTGCCGCGAAGTTCAACGTCTCGTGACGCTTCCTTCCGCAGGACGCGGCGAACGGCGGGGCCGAACGGGCCCGGGCACGGCATGCCGGCACGCACGTCGTACCCGGGCTCTTGGCGTTTCCAGCGTCCGCCGTCAGATGGGGGAACAACACTCTGGGAGGGAGAAGTGTCCTTCCGCTGCCGGTCGGGCATGGTCGACGCCCCGGTTCGGTGGCCGCAGTCACCAGCGAGATGCGAGGCTCGCCGCAGCTAGTGGAAGTCACGCGAGGTCGAGGGGATGCGCACTTCCAGTTTCTGCAGCCGGTCAGCTCTCAAATTGATCACTCCTTCCGCTCGTTCGACGATTCCGCGTACCAGCAACGCGGCGCTGGTACGCCCGACTTTCCGGTAGCGCGCCCACAAACCCGGTGAACACATGACGTTGACCATGCCGGTCTCGTCCTCCAGGTTCAGGAACGTGATACCGCCCGCCGTGGCCGGTCGCTGCCGGTGAGTCACCGCGCCACCCACCAGCACCCGGGAACCGTGCTCCACTTCGGACAGTCGCTCTGCCGGGATCGCGCCCAGCTCGTCCAATCTGGCTCGGACGAACTGCAGCGGGAAGCTGTCCGGCGACACCCCGGTGGCCCACACGTCCGCGGCGGCCATCTCCACGCCGTCCATCCCCGGCAGCGCCGGGGCGGCGGCCGACGCGGTGGTGCCCGGCAACCGATCCGGCCGATCACCGGCAGCGGCGGCGGCGTTCCACAACGCCTCCCGCCGGGATAGGTCGAAGCAGCCGAACGCGCCCGCCGTCGCCAGTGCCTCCATCTGCGCGGCAGTCAGCTGCGTTCGGCGCGCCACATCCGCCATGTCGACGTACGGGCCGTTCTCCGCGCGCTCCATGGCTAATCGCTCTGCGGCGCTCTCGCCGAGCTTGCGCACGGAAGCCAACCCCAGGCGCACCGCTCGCTTGCCCTCGCTGCCGGCATCCGGCTCCAAATCGGCCTGGGCGCGACTCGCGTTGACATCAGGCCCGCGCACCCGCACCCCATGCCGGCGGGCGTCGGCGACCAGCGACTGCGGCGAGTAGAAGCCCATCGGCTGGGCCTTGAGCAGCGCGGCGCAGAACACCGCCGGGTAGTAGTGCTTGAACCACGCGCTGGCGAACACCAGCAGCGCGAAGCTCAGGGCATGGCTCTCCGGGAAGCCGTAGTTCGCGAAGGCCAGCATCCGCTGGTAGATCCGCTCCGCCAGTTCCCCGGAAATGCCCTTGTCCGCCATCCCCTCGAACAACCGCCCCCGGAGCCGCTCCATCCGCTCCTCGGAACGCTTGGCCCCCATCGCCCGCCGCAGCTGGTCCGCCTCGGCCGCGGAGAAGCCCGCGACGTCGACCGCCAACTGCATCAACTGCTCCTGGAACAGCGGGACGCCGAGGGTCTTCTTCAAGGCGCCGGCCATCGACGGGTGCTCGAAGTCCCAGTCCTCCAAGCCGTTCCGGCGCCGGATGTACGGGTGCACCGAACCGCCCTGGATCGGGCCCGGCCGGATCAGCGCCACCTCCACCACGAGGTCGTAGAACTCCCGCGGCTTCAGCCTCGGCAACGTGGCCAGCTGCGCGCGGCTCTCCACCTGGAACACCCCGACCGCGTCGGCCCGCTGCAGCATCTCGTACACCGCGTGGTCGTTCAGGTCGAGCTCGCCGAGGTCGACCTCGACCCCGTGGTGTTCGAGGGTCATGTCGATCGCGTAGTGCAGCGCCGAGAGCATGCCGAGCCCCAGCAGGTCGAACTTGACGAGGCCGACCTCCGCGCAGTCGTCCTTGTCCCACTGCAGGACCGTGCGGCCGGGCATCCTCGCCCACTCCACCGGGCAGACCTCGCCGACCGGCCGGTGGCAGATCACCATTCCGCCGGAGTGGATGCCCAGGTGCCGGGGGAAGCCCAGCAGCTCACCGGCCAGTTCCCGCACCGGCTCGGGTATCTCGGAGTCCTCCGGCAGCGGCCCCCAGTGCTCGATCTCCTTGCTCCAGGCGTCCTGCTGCCCGGGCGAGTAGCCGAGGGCCCGCGCGACGTCCCGCACCGCCGAGCGCGGTCGGTAGCTGATCACGTTCGCGACCTGCGCGGCGTGCATCCGGCCGTACTTGCGGTAGACGTACTGGATCACCTCCTCGCGGCGATCCGACTCGATGTCCAGGTCGATGTCGGGCGGCCCGTCCCGCTCCGGGGCCAGGAAGCGCTCGAAGAGCAGCTGGTAGCGGACCGGGTCGGCATTGGTGATCCGCAGCGCGAAGCACACCGCCGAGTTCGCCGCCGACCCCCTCCCCTGGCACAGGATCCGCTGCTCCCGGCAGAACTCGACGATGTCGGACACCACCAGGAAGTAGCCGGGGAACTCCAGCTGCTCGATCAGCGCCAGCTCGTGCTCGATCTGCCGGTAGGCCGCGGGATCGTCCTGCGGCAGGCCGTACCGGTCGAGCGCGCCCCGGAGGACGAGTTCGCGCAGCCAGCTCGCCTCGGTACGCCCCATCGGCACGTCGAACGGCGGCAGCTTCGGGGCCACCAGCTTCAGATCGAAGGCGAACTCCCGGCCCAGCTCGGCGGCCCGCTGCACGGCCCCCGGGTAGCGGGCGAACAGCTCGGCCATCTCCGCGCCGGAACGCAGGTAGTTGCCCGCCCAGCCGGGCAGCCAGCCATCCATGTCGTCCAGGCTGCGGCGGGCCCGGATCGCCGCAGCCACCGCGGCCAACCGAGCGCGGTCCGGCCGGGCGAGGTGCGCACCGGTTGCGGCCACTGTGGACACTCCGGCTCGATCGGCGAGCCCGGCCAGTGCGTCGTTGCGCGCCGAGTCGGCGGGCAGCCCGTGGTCGGCCAGCTCCACCGTCACGTGGTCCTGCCCGAACAGCGCGATCAGCCGGTCCAACTCGGCGGCGGCCGCCGCCGGGCCGTTTTCGGCCAGCGCCGCCGGGACCGCACCCTTGCGGCACCCGGTGAGCACCTGCCAGTGCCCCGCCGCCGCTCCCGCGAGCTTCTCCAGGTCGTACACCGGACGGCCCTTCTCCTTGCCCTCCAAGTGCGCCTCGCTGATCGCCCTGCACAAGCTTGCGTAGCCGGCCGGATCGCGGGCCAGCACCAGCAGGTGGCGGCCTTCGGGGTCAGGAATCCCGTTCTGCGGCACCGAAAGCCCCAGGCTCAGCTCGGCGCCGAACACGGTGCGCACCCCGTGCTCGGCCGCGGCCTCCGCGAAGCGGACCACTCCGTACAGCCCGTCGTGGTCGGTCAGCGCGATCGCCTCCAGCCCGAGCCGAGCCGCCTCCGCCGCCAGCTCCTCGGGATGGCTCGCACCGTCGAGGAAGCTGAAGTTGGAGTGCGCGTGCAGCTCCGCATAGGGCACCGCGGCAACGGCGGCAACGGCGTCGGCCTCGTACCTGGCGCGCCGCCGGGTCCACGCCGGGCTGTCGTTCCCGTCGCCGGGATGCCGCTCGTCACGCGGGCCGGACCCGTCGGCCGGAGGCAGTCGGCCGGAGAGCGCTTTCTCCAGGTCCGACCAGGTCTGTGGAGGGTTGAACCAACTCATGAAATCCAGTGAACTCCTGTTCGATTCATCGCTGCCACCAAATAAGCCGCACTCCACTCGAACGAGAGTTCGTCGCTATCGATAGGCGCCCTGCACCCACCACCGCCCCTCTTCGTGCACCAGGAGCAGCGCCACCTCGCCCACCTCGGCATCGCCGTCCCCGGCCGGATCCGCTTCCGGTTCGAGCACGACCTGGACCCGCACCACATCCCGCGCCGGCACCTGCGCCGCCGGTGCCGTCTGGCCGGCTCCGCCCGCCAGCAGCTCCGCCCACCAGCGCTCGGCCACCGGCCACGGCCCGGCCCAGCCGGACACCGCCCGCGACCGCCCACCTGACACCTCCACGCGGCACGGCGCAGCGGTGAGCCGATGCCGACCAGTGACGCCCACCGGATGACCCTCGTCGTCGAACACCGCCGCGGGCCACGGCGAATCCGGCACCACCGAGGGCGACGGCGACGGGATGCGCCCCGGCCACGGCCGGTCGGCGGGCAGCGCGGGACGACGCTCGTCGCCCCACGGCACGAACCGCACCTGATCGCGCAGGTCCCGGCCGCCGCCGAGCACCCCGGTCAGGACCGCCTCCGGCCCGAGCAAGCCCTGCACCCGCGCGAACGCGCGCCCGGCGCGGGCATCCGCCTCCCCGGTCGCGGCGTTGAGCAAGTCGAGCTGCAGGCCACCCGCCCCGACCACTTCTTCCGGCCGCAGGCTCAGCACGCTCACCCCGGCCGTCGGGCGCTGCCGACCGCTGCGACCGTGCAGCCAGCCGTCGAGCTGCCAGCGCACCCGATCCGCAGTGGCCGCCGGAGTCAACGGCTCCGCGCAGCGCCAGACCCGGTGCAGCTCCTCGCCGTGCTCGGTGCGGGCTGAAATCCCCAGCCGGGTGCAGGCCAGCCCGAGTTCGCCCAGCCTGGCGTGCAGTTGGTCCGCCAGGACCTTGGCCGCGAACGCGGCCTCGTCCATCCGCTCCACCGGCGGGTCGAGCTCCTCGAGCACCACCAGGTCCGGCGGCGGCTGCCGCCGCAGGACCGGCCGCTCTTCTCGGCCGCCGGCCGCGCGGTGCACCAGCAACGCGGCCTGGCCGAACCGGGTGGACACGTCCGATGAGGACAGCGACGCGAACTCGCCCAGCGTGCGAATCCCCAGCCTCCGCAACAGATCCACCAGCTCCGCCTGATCTGCGGTGCGCTGCCCGGGCAGCCGGTCGGTGAGCTGATCGATCTCCTCGATCAGCAGCGGAGCGAGGAACTCCCGGCTTCGGCCCGGGGCCACGAGTTCGTTGCGCCGGGCCGCCAGGACCGCCGCGAACAGCCCGTCCGCGATGCCGATCCGGCACTCGACGCCGACCTGCGCGTCCAGCTGGTCCAGCACGCGCTCGGCGACGGCCTCCTCCGAACCGAAGTACCGGGCCGGCCCCCGCGCCGGGACCGCCACCAGGCCCGGACGCACGACCTCCACGCCCGGCATCAACTCCTCGACCGTCGCCACCACCGGCTCGAACAACCGCGCGTCCCGGGCCGGATCGTGTTCGCACACAACAAGTTCCGGGCACCGGCCCTGCGCTTCGCGGCGGCGCATCCCCCGACGCACCCCGCCGCCGCGGGCCGTTTCGGAACAGGCCACCACCCGGTTCGCCGCGAACACCGCGGCGGGCACCAGCGGGCCGAGCTCGGCCGCACGGGAGGCGGCGACCACCGGCCAGTCCGGACACCAGATGACGAGTCGACGAGGCGGCACCGCGCTCACCCCGCCACCGGGCGCAACTGCGGCCGAGCACTCTCGCCCGGCTCGTCCGCGGGTACCCCGATCGCTCCGTCTCGCGCCGGGAGCAGCAGTCGGCACGAGCGCGGCCTGGATGCCGCTCCGCGCCCTCCCGATCGCACCGTGACGGCACGTTCCCGCAGGTAGCCATGACCCTGTCCAAGTCCTCGCCAGTCGGCACCGACGCAGCGCAGCTGCACCTCGGCACCCGTCCACGGGCCGAACGGCAGCAGCACCGAGCCGCGATTGCGCGCCCGAGCCGACAGCCGCCGGGCATCCGAGTCGGCCACCTGCCGGGTACCACCCACCGCCACCAGGTCGACCCCGTCCAGCAGCGCGGCGATCACGCCCACCGGGTCTCCGCCCGGCCGCGGCACCACCGCGAGCCTGGCGAGCTCCACACCGGCTTCGGCCGCCGCCACCAAGCTGATTCCGGGCAGCCCCACCACCGCCGCCCACGATCCGTTCGCCGTCGCCTCGGACAGCAGCGCGAACAGCAGTGAGACCGATCCGTGCACCGCCACCGTGCTGCCACGGCGCAAACCTGGCCATGGCAGCACGGCGGCGAGCTCCGTCCGCGTGGGCAGCACCCGGCCCGCTCCCGGAATGCCGCCGGCCTCGACGGCCTGCGCGCCCACGAACACCCCGTCAGCCGTGGACGCGCCCAGCGCCGTCAAGGACGCCATCGCGGACATCGCCGCCTCCCCACATCGTGACCGCATGGATGCCCGACCCCGGCGCGGGCACCCATTCAGCCGCTGCGGGGAAGGCAGCGGTGGAACCGGCACTGCGCCTGCACCCGAACACGGCGCCGGTTCCATCGGAGTAGCCGACCCCGACATCGGCCACTTCCGTTATCTCGAACCTCAGTTCGAACAAGTCAAGTAAACCCTGCGCAGCGACCCGCGTCAAGGGCCTCGACCGGATCAGGTGAACATTTGTTCGATCATCTGATCTTGGCGGAAATGTCCGCTACAACTTGACCTATGACCGCGTTTCCAGCTCGCGGGGAAGCCGCCGTCCGAGCAGTTCCGGCGGCCGACCGAGCAGGCGGACCAGCCCGCGGCGAGCCCGCGAACGGCGAACGACATCGCCCGTAGCCACCGGCCTTGCGCCGACGGCTGCGGCACGCTGCCCGAGGAGGCAAGGAACCATGCGCACGGACGAAACGCGCACCGATCACCGCCCGGCCGGGGCGACCGGCGAAACGAAAACGGTGCGGCCGACCGAAGTCGACCGCACCGTCCACAGTGCACCGGATTCAGTGCGCGAAGTGGCGCGTCCCGGTGAAGTACAGCGGCACGCCGGCGGCCTCGGCCGCCGCGATGGTCTCCGCGTCCCGGACCGAGCCGCCGGGCTGCACGATCGCGCGGACCCCGGCGTCCAGCAGCACCTGCGGGCCGTCCGCGAACGGGAAGAACGCGTCCGAGGCGGCCACCGAGCCCTTCGCCCGGTCGCCCGCCCGCGACACCGCGAGGCGCGCCGAGTCGACCCGGTTCACCTGGCCCATGCCGACGCCGACGGTCGCCCCGTCGTCCGCCAGCAGGATCGCGTTGGACTTCACCGCGCGGCAGGCGCGCCACGCGAACTTCAGGTCCGCCAGGGTCGCCTCGTCCACCGGCGAGCCGGCCGCCAGCGTCCAGTTCGCCGGGTCGTCGCCCTCGGCGTCGATCGCGTCGGAGCCCTGCACCAGCATGCCGCCGGAGATCGCCCGCATCTCGATCCGGCCGCTCTTGGGCGGCTGCGCCGTCAGGATCCGGATGTTCTTCTTCTTGCTCAGCACGTCCACGGCGCCGTCGGCGTAGCCCGGCGCCACGATCACCTCGGTGAAGATCCCGGCGACCTGCTCGGCCATCGCCACCGACACCTCGCGGTTCGTCGCGATGACGCCGCCGTACGCGCTCACCGAGTCGCACTCGTGCGCCTTGCGGTGCGCCGCGGCGATGTCGTCGGCCACCGCGATGCCGCACGGGTTGGCGTGCTTGATGATCGCCACGCACGGCTCGCTGTGGTCGTGCGCAGCGCGCCAGGCCGAGTCGGCGTCGACGTAGTTGTTGTACGACATCTCCTTGCCGTGCAGCTGAGCCGCGGCCGCGAGGCCGGTCGCTTCGCCGCCGGAGACGTACAGCGCGGCGGGCTGGTGCGGGTTCTCGCCGTAGCGCAGTGCGGAGCGCCGCTCCCAGGTCTCCCCGATCCAGCCGGGGAACACCGAGTCGTCCCCGGTCGGCACCTTGCTCATCCAGGACGCCACGGCGACGTCGTACGACGCGGTGTGCCGGAACGCGGCCGCAGCCAGCTCGACCCGGTCGGCCAGCGCGAAGCCGCCCTCGCGGACCTGCTCCAGCACCCACTCGTAGCGGCTCGGGTCGACCACGACGGCGACGTTCGCGTGGTTCTTGGCGGACGCCCGCACCATCGCCGGCCCGCCGATGTCGATCTGCTCGATCACCTCGTCCGGCGCGGCGCCCGAGGCCACCGTCTGCACGAACGGGTACAGGTTCACGATCAGCAGGTCGAACGGCGCGATGTCCAGGTCGCGCAGCTGGTCCGCGTGCTCCTGGCGGCGCAGGTCGGCGAGCAGCCCGGCGTGCACCCGCGGGTGCAGGGTCTTGACCCGGCCGTCGAGCGCCTCCGGAAAACCGGTGAGCTCCTCGACCGGGGTGACGGGTACGCCCGCGGCGGCGATCGTGCGGGCCGTGCCGCCGGTGGACACGATCTCCACGCCGGCGGCGTGCAGCCCGGTGGCCAGCTCCAGCAGGCCCGACTTGTCGGACACGCCGATCAGCGCGCGGCGAACTGCTCGCCGCTCCTGCGAGTTCGTGGTCACGGGATACTCACCTTCCGTCCCTGCACGGTCCAGCCGTGCAGTGCCAGCTGTTCCAGGGTGTCGACCAGCAGCCGCCGCTCGACGGCCTTGATCCGCTCGTGGAGGCTCGCCTCGTCGTCGTCGGGCCGCACCTCGACGGCCTCCTGCGCGAGGATCGGCCCGGTGTCCACGCCGGCATCCACCACGAACAGCGTGCAGCCGGTGACCCGGACTCCATACTCCAGCGCATCCCGCACCCCGTGCATGCCGGGGAACGACGGGAGCAGCGCGGGGTGGCTGTTGAGGTACCGGCCGGCGAAGCGGGCCAGGAAATCGGCGCCGACGAGCTTCATGAATCCGGCGGAGACCACCAGGTCCGGTTCGTGCTCGGCGCAGGCCTCGGTCAGCGCGCGGTCCCACTCGGCGCGGTCGGCGTGGTCCTTGACCCGGCACACGAAGGTCGGCACCCCGGCGCGCTCGGCGCGGGCCAGTCCCTCGATGCCGTCGCGATCGGCTCCCACCGCGACAACCTGCACCGGGAAGTCCGGCGAACTGGTCGCGTCGAGCAGCGCTTGCAGCAGGGTTCCGGATCCGGACACCAGCACGACGACCCGTGCGGGGCCGGCGGTGGCGAACCGGGTTGACTTCGAGTGCTCGGCGGCGCTCGGCTGGTCGGGCGTACTCGGATTCAGCGTTCGCTCCTGACATGCCTCGGCACGATCTCCCGAAGCAGCGTAAGCGCTGATTGCGGCGCCGACGTCGCCA
Organism: Saccharopolyspora sp. NPDC045839; assembly: GCF_056431645.1. Classification (NCBI taxonomy): domain Bacteria; kingdom Bacillati; phylum Actinomycetota; class Actinomycetes; order Pseudonocardiales; family Pseudonocardiaceae; genus Saccharopolyspora; species Saccharopolyspora sp. NPDC045839. The sequence continues at coordinate 75,827 of NZ_JBWKKH010000006.1, read as the reverse complement.
GGGCCCGGGCGAGTGGCGCAGCCCTCACCTCCGGTCGTCCCCGGTGAGGTCGCCGTCGAATTCGGTGGGGTCGATCTCGGCGGGCTTGCTCCGGGACGGTTCGGACTCCGCGGCCTCGCGGGCGTGCGGAATCTCCGGTGCCAGGTCGTCCAGTTCCAGGGCATCCGCGTCGATTGCCTCCGCCTCGGGCGCGTTGTCGTCCGCCGGGGCGTCAGCTCGATCGCCGTCGACATCGGTGGTGTCGTCGGCGCCGGTTTCGGTGTCGTCGGCGGCGCCCGAAGCGGAGGCATCAGACGGATCGCCGGTTGCGTCGTCCTTCGGGGTCGTCTCGTCCGCGGAGTCGGCGTCGGTGCCCGCTGTGGTCGAGCCCGTGGCCTCCTCGGCATCCGCCTGGTCCGCGCCGAACTCGTCGTCGAGGTCCGGCCCAGCCAGCCACGTGACGGCGGCGGCAGGGATGGCGACCCAGCACAACGTCGCCGCGGCCAGTGCGACCGGCTGCAGCGTCACCTGGCCGAACGGGCCATTGCCCAGATCGCCCCCGGCAACGTGCGCGAGCAGCAGCGTTCCCATCGCCGCGACCGCTGCCGCCACACCGACCGCGAGCAGCCTGCGCGCCAGGGATCCGGGCACCCGGCGCGCGGCGGTCCCGACGAGGAGGCCGACGACCAGAGGCAACCCCAGCACGATCGCCCACCAGGCAGCCGAATCGTGCGTCGGCAGGACGGCGAGCAGCGGCAGGTCCGGCACCGGACCGGGCGCGACGTGCAGCGGCTGAACCTCGAACCGACCGATCGACAGGCCCGTTCCGGCGGCGAAGGACCAGCCCGCCACGACTGCATTAGGGAGGTAGAGCAGCGACAACAGCGTGGCGCCGATCGCGTCGCCGGCCGTGCTCCCGAGCCGAGAGAGGGCGGCGACCATCTCCGGAGCCGACAGGCAGATCCCGGCCAGCAGCACCACGCCACCGGCAGCGACGAGCGCGGCCAGCGCCAGCAGGCCGAGGCGCAGGCCCGACCAGACCTCGGCCTCGACCCGTTCCCAAACCAGGTAGATCAACCCGCACCGGTTCGCCACGCCTGCCGCAGAGGCGATCGTGGCTACCAGTCCGCAGCTCAGGAACGCATCCACCGGGACCGCATTCACCGGACCGTCCAGCACCACAGCGATGGCAGTACCGACGAAGGCGTGCACCAGCCCCATCGCCGTGATCAACGGCCACGCTTGATCCGGACGGCGCAGTCGGGACCGCCGTGCGACCCAGGCGGATGCCGCGGCGATCAGCAGCATCACCAGCGCGGTGGGCAGCAGCGGCAGGATGCTCAGCGGCGCGTCCGTGATCTTCAGCGCGGTCTGGTGCAGCGCGAGCCACCCGGGCAGGGCCCCCACCAGGGCCACGACCGGATCGAACTGCGCGCTGCCCGCGGTCGCCATCACCAGCGCTATCAGCCCTGCGGCGACCAGATAACCGGCGAGCAGGACGGCGCCGACGGCCACGGCGAGCAACCACCAGCGGATCCCGTGCCGGCGTTCGCGGGGACCGTCGGCGATGGCGTGGGGGATCGAGTCGAGCACTGACACGCAGCTGAATGTCGCATCGAAGTTACGCCGAACGGGTCACAACACGCCGTCACTTCCGCCCATCGTGCGACAACGTTCGTCCACATTGGACAATCCGGTGGCGGCGAGTCACCATCCGATTCCGTGGTATCCCCTGCAAACACCGCGCGGGCGGCCTCGCCACCAGCATGAAACGGTGACAAGGCCGCCCGCGCGACGAGCAGATCGAACTGATCAGAAGCTGGGCGGATTGGCGCCGGGGTGCGGCATCTGCTGCGTGCCCTGCGGACCGGCGCCCTGGCTCGGCTGCGCCGGCTGGCCGGACGGGTTCGACGTCGGCGCGGACTGGCCGGACTGCGGCGGCTGGCTCGACTGGCCGGACGGGCTCGACTGGCCGGACGGGCTCGACTGCGGCCCGGGGCTCGACTGAGGCGCGGACGGGCTCGACTGCGTCGGCTGACCCGACGGACCGGGCTGGCCTGGCTGGTTCTGGGACTGGAAGCCGCCGGAGGCGGGCTCCCAGCTGCCGGGCTGCTGGGACTGCGGGCCGGCCGGCGGGCTCCAGCCGCCACCCGGCTGACCGAACTGGCCGGGCTGGTTCCAAGCCGGCGCACCGGGACCACCAGGGCCACCGGGCCCGCTGGGACCACCGGGACCGCCGGGCCCACCCGGACCGCTGGGACCACCGGGACCGCCGGGCCCACCCGGACCGCCGGGGCCACCGGGACCGGCCGGGCCGCCGGGCTTGCCCGACTGGAACGGGGCGGACTGGCCGAAGGGTGGCTTCGGGGGCTGCGCGGGCTTCGACGGCGCGTTGACGATGCCGCCCTCCATCAGCAGGATGCCGACCACGGCACCCAGCTGGACGATGGACAGCAGCAGAAGCACCACGACGATCCCGCCGGAGCCACCGCCGACCAAGTCCTGGAGCAGGCTGAGGGTCGCGTAGGCGGACAGCGGCGCGGCCGCGAACAGCGCGTTCGGCGTCTTCGGCACGAACCGCAGACCCGCCAGCGCGGCGGAGACGATCAGGGAGAACCCGACGAGGCTGCCGATCGCCACGCCGGCGACGCCGTCGAAGAAACCGATCAGGTAGCCGATCAGACCGGCGCCTGCCGCCACCAAGGCCAGGATCTCGTTGAGACCGAGCGAAACGCCGGGGCGTCCCGGGGCGGCCGGCGGCGGCGACTGGGGGAAGGGCGCGGACATGGCTGGACGGACTCCTCGCTTCAACACTCGGGGGCGGAGCTTGCTGACGGTATCGAATCAACCGGCTTCGGTGTACCGGAAGACCGCCGAACCGGGACTTGCCTGCGGGCTCCGGCGAAGCGCTCGCGATTCCGTCGGCCCCGCACAAAAGCATGCAGACAGCCACCGGGGCCGGACGCCCGAAGGCGTCCGGCCCCGAAAAGGACGTGTCGAGATCGGGCTCAGCCCTTGACGATCTCGCGCATCAGCTTGGCGGTCTCGCTCGGCGTCTTGCCGACCTTGACCCCAGCGGCCTCCAGGGCCTCCTTCTTCGCCGCGGCGGTGCCGGACGAACCGGAGACAATGGCGCCCGCGTGGCCCATGGTCTTGCCCTCCGGCGCGGTGAAACCGGCCACGTAGCCCACCACCGGCTTGGTGATGTTGGCCTTGATGTAGTCGGCCGCCCGCTCCTCGGCGTCCCCACCGATCTCGCCGATCATGACGATCGCCTCGGTCTCCGGGTCGTCCTCGAAGGCCTGCAGCGCGTCGATGTGGGTGGTGCCGATGATCGGGTCACCACCGATGCCGACGGCGCTGGAGAAACCGATGTCCCGCAGCTCGTACATCATCTGGTAGGTCAGCGTGCCCGACTTGGACACCAGACCGATCTTGCCCGGGCCGGTGATGTCGGCCGGGATGATGCCGGCGTTGGACTTGCCGGGCGAGATGATGCCCGGGCAGTTCGGCCCGATGATCCGGGTCTTGTTGCCCGTGGCGTTGACGTGCGCCCAGAAGTAGGCCGAGTCGTGCACCGGGATGCCCTCGGTGATGACCACGGCCAGGTCGATCTCGGCGTCGATGGCCTCGATCACGGCGTCCTTGGCGAACTTCGGCGGCACGAAGACGACCGACACGTCGGCGCCGGTCTCCTTCATGGCCTCCTTGACGGTGCCGAAGACCGTGAACTGCTTGCCCTCGATCTCGACGGTCTGCCCGGCCTTGCGGGCGTTCACACCGCCGACGATGTTGGTGCCGGAGCGCAGCATCCGAGCGGTGTGCTTGGTGCCTTCAGAGCCGGTGATGCCCTGAACGATGACCTTGCTGTTCTCATTGAGGAAGATAGCCATGGCCTCATGCCCCCGCAGCCAGCTCGGCGGCCTTGTCGGCCGCACCGTCCATGGTGTCCACCATCGTCACGACCGGGTGGTTGGCCTCGGCCAGGATGCGGCGACCCTCTTCGACGTTGTTTCCGTCGAGCCGGACGACCAGCGGCTTGGTTGCCTCGTCGCCCAGGATCTTCAGCGCCTGCACGATGCCGTTGGCAACCGCGTCGCAGGCGGTGATTCCGCCGAAGACGTTGACGAACACCGACTTCACGGCCGGGTCACCGAGGATGACGTCCAGGCCGGCGGCCATGACCTCGGCGGAGGCGCCGCCGCCGATGTCCAGGAAGTTCGCCGGCTTCACACCGCTGTGCTTCTCGCCGGCGTAGGCGACCACGTCCAGGGTGGACATGACCAGCCCGGCACCGTTACCGATGATGCCGACCTCGCCGTCCAGCTTGACGTAGTTGAGGCCCCTCTCCTTGGCCTTGGCCTCGAGCGGGTTCTCCGCTTCCTTGTCCACCAGCTCGGCCTGCTTGGCCTGGCGGAACGCGGCGTTCTCGTCGAGGGTGACCTTGCCGTCCAGCGCGATGATCTTGCCCTGCGGGTCCTTGACCAGCGGGTTGACCTCGACCAGCGTGGCGTCTTCGGCGACGAAGGTCTCCCACAGCTGGACGATCACGTCGGCGACCTGGTCGGCGACCTCGGCCGGGAACTTGGCGGCGGTGACGATCTCCCGCGCCTTGTCCTGGTCGACGCCCTCGATCGGGTCGATCGCGATCTTCGCCAGCGCCTCGGGCTTGGTCGCCGCGACCTCTTCGATCTCCATACCGCCCTCGACGGAGGCCATCGCGAGGAAGTTGCGGTTGGCACGGTCGAGGAGGAACGAGAAGTAGTACTCGTCGGCGATGTCGGAGGCGGTGGTGACCAGCACCTTGCGGGTGATGTGGCCCTTGATGTCCAGACCGAGGATCGCCCCGGCCTTGGTCTCGGCCTCATCCGGGTTCTCGGCCAGCTTGACGCCACCGGCCTTACCGCGGCCCCCGGTCTTGACCTGGGCCTTGATCACAACGGGCCCGCCCAGTTCTGCGGCGGCTGCCTTGGCCCCTTGCGGATCGGTTGCCACGGCGCCGGGCAGCGTCGGCACTCCGTGGGAGGCGAAGAGCTCCTTCGCCTGGTACTCGTACAGGTCCACTCGACTCTCCTGCGACGTCGGTGTCGGACTCGGTGACGATATCGACCTGCGAGGACGCATGGGGCGGCGCACCCGGTGAACTGCCTCACCTGAGGTTGGGCATTAGGCCTGGTCGAACCGTCCAGCACGGGGATTGGCCTGCTCCGCAGGCTCGATATCGACGTTCGTGGTGACGAACGGAACAGCGCACCGTGACGGTGTGCCAGGCATTGTCGGCCGCGCCGCGCGCGCTGGCAAGGCGGCAGATCGAGTGATCCGCCCGCGGTGAACGGCCCAGCACCGACCTCTCTGCGGCCTCGGCGTTTCCCCTGATCACACGAACCGTGCGGATTCCGCACAGCGGTGCGCACGACGGATGGACTGGTCGGCGCGGCGCGAACGGCCTGTTCGCGCCGATAGACGAGGTGAACAGGCCGTTCGCCTCATCCACCCAACGCCTCCGCGCACTGCAGATATGGGCCGCCCGCCTGCTCCAGTGGATGGCACGAACGGGACGTTCACTCGAGCCGCTCGACGCGGGTCACAGCTCCGGCGACCGCCTCCGGGGCCCATACCTGCGGGAACTCCACCCCGGGGCCGCCGGGCATGATCAGGAACCGTTCCTTATTACTGCCGATCGCCGGGCACTCGGGCGGCCGCGATCGACGTTCCGAGCAGCACCACCACGCAGGCCGCTCCGAACCACAAACCCAGGCCGGGCTCGGAGCCCGGGAGCCGTTCCGCGGTCAGCGGGAACTCGAGCACCCGGACCGCCACGACGAGCGCGGCCGCGCAGAGGAGCGCCGCAGCGCGAGGCGGTCGGCACATCGGGGCCAGCACTGCCGCTCCGACCACCGCGGCCAGCGCGATCACCAGTCCCCACGACGTCGTCCCGAAAGCGGTGAACACACCGGGCGCCGTGTAGTCCGGGGCAGTGAGCACCGGGAAGCTGAACGCACCGGCCCCGAGCAGCAGCGCGAGGAGCGACGGAACCAGCACCATGCGGTGCATCGCCATTTCCGTCAGATCCACGTCGTCGCGTTCGACCGCACCGGCGATGGCCGCGACGATCGCCGCGGCCGCGGCGAACAGGACCGCGATCCCGGCCGCCCAGGCTCCGATCCCGGCGCTTGCGTCCGCTGCCTGCACGGCGGTGAACACCGCGTCGAGCACCCCGGCCGCCGCGAACGGGATCACCACCCAGCCCACCGTCAGCATCGGGCGCAGCCATCCGGCGGCACGCGGCAGCAGCAGTCCGATGCCCAGCGCCACCAGCAAGAAGCCGGCGGGCCACAGCATCCGCGCCGGATACGGCGACGGGTCGCGCAGCCCGAAGGGCATCTCCACCTGCGGCGCGGCCGCCGCAAGCAACGCCAGGGCGCCGGCGACCAGGGCGAGCACGGACGAAGTGGTGATCAACCGGGTCAGTGCGGGCAGGCGGAGATCGTCGGTCGACTCACCGGAATCGGCGCGCCCGGCGGGCACGGCCAGCACCGCCAATGCGATCACCGCGACCACGACGAGCACCGGGCCCCAAGCCAGCTGGACCTGGTCGAGCACCGCCGCGGACACCAGCGGCGGCACGGCCACGCAGGCCAGCGCCGCAGCCATCCCGAGCAGCCCGCCGCGGGCGAACTCCGGGTCGGTGGAGCCCACCAGGAATCCGGCGGTGCTCGGCGCGGCGACGGCGAGCAGGATGCCACCGATCAGCAGCACCACCGGCCCGTCCAGCGCCGGGTGCGGCAAGAGGTACGGGTCTTCGGAGGCGAACGGCGCCATCAGGACTCCGACCGCCGCGATCACGCCGGCGCACAGCACGAGCGCGAGCAGGCCTTGCCGGTGCGAACCGGCGCCCTCATCACCGTGCCCGATGCCCCGAACTGCGAGAACACCGGCGACGATCGCCGCGACATGCCCGGCGAGGAGCAACCAGACACCGGCCGAAGGGGCGAGGACGTCGAGGGTTTCCACCCGGAGCAGCTCGGGCCGGGCGGCCAGACCGGGGTCTGCGACGAACTGCAGATCCAGCACCAAGCGGCCGGGCGCGAGCGCCGCCGGGCCGACGAGCACGGCCGCCGCCGTTCCGAGCCGCCCACTCTTGGCGAAGACGAAGGCCAGCGCGGGGGCGAGCAGGGAGAGCACCAGCAAAAGGGGCCATGCCAGGAATGCCGCCGAGGCGCCGGGCTCGACAAGCCCGAGCAATGGGCCGAGGCCGACGAACAGAGCACCGGCGGCGGCCACCACGATCGCGACCCGCAGTCGGATCGGCAGATCGAGATCGGGCTGCGGATTCGCGGCGAGAGCCGAGGAACCGCCGGACGGATGGTCGGGCCGCGCAGTCACCGCGCAGACGCTAGCAACCCCGGACGGCGGCAGCACCTACCGGTCGCACGCTCAGGGACATCCCCTAGGGCCGACCGAACGGAGCACCGCCGAGTGCCCATCAAGCCGCTCTTGGAGTGTGACTCGCAACACATTTCATTACGGCGAGACAACTTGATCGAGACATGTCCGCGTCAGCTGCGGGCCGATCGATCTACCCCGTGCCGATCACGAAGCCGCTGGCAGCTCCGCTGCGCGACGACCACACCCAGTATCCACACGACCCCGACAATCGGGCCCACCACGCGCCTCCCGGGCACGTTCCGTAGCCGGGACACCACGGACAGGGATTTGCCCCTAGGGGATCACCTTGGTTACTGTCCCCCGGTCCGTTGTCACGGTCTGATCACGAAGGACAACCTTCGGCTGGTTCCCCGACCGGCCCCGGGATCCCCGCCCGGAAACGTGATCCGGCTCCCCGAGACGGAAGGGCAGGCATTGGCTCGACACCGCTCCCCCGGCGGCGAAGAACACTCCCCGGGCTGTGCGGAGGCGTCTCCCGACGACCCCTCCAGCAGTCCGGTGAAGACCCGGGGCTCCTCACCCGCATCGGTCTGGCGCGGCCGCGTGGTCGTCGCCGCCGTCGCAGCCGGCGCCTTCGCGGCCGCCGGGCAGTCGATGGCCGCAGGTGAAGGGCACGCCGCCCCGGACCACGACGACTTCAACCCGTCGGACGCATCGGCCTCGTTCAACACCGCGCTGGCCGACCAGTCCTACACCGGCGTCGGCGGCAGCGCTCCCGCTCCGGCGATGCTCCCGGTCGCGCAGACCACCGACGTCAGCTCCGAGATGGATCAGCTCAAGAAGAGCGAGCGGATCACCCAGGAGCGCGACGCCGCCCGCATCGCCGCCGAGGAGGCGGCGCGGGCCCCGAAATACGTGCTTCCCGCCGACGGCAGCTTCACCTCCGGTTTCGGTGGCCGCTGGGGCACCACGCACTACGGCATCGACATCGCCAACGCCAAGGGCACCCCGATCTATTCCGTCGCCGACGGAGTCGTGATCGAGGCGGGCCCGGCCAGCGGTTTCGGCCTGTGGGTGCGGGTGCAGCACGAGGACGGCACGATCACCGTCTACGGCCACGTCAACACCATCACGGCCAAGCAGGGCACGAAGGTGAAGGCCGGCGACCAGATCGCCACCATGGGCAACCGCGGCTTCTCCACTGGTCCGCACCTGCACTTCGAGGTGTGGAACACCAGCGGCAAGAAGATCAACCCGCTGCCCTGGATGCAGGCGCGAGGCATCTCGCCCGCGTAGGCATCCGCGCGAGTTCGGAAGTGGCGTCGACGACCGTCGGCGCCACTTCTGCTTCCAGCCGCCTGCGAAGTCGATGCGCCTGCGAACTCGCCGCGCGCTTGGAGGTCGGCCCGCGCACACCCGCCTCGACATCGACCGGCTGCGAGGCTCGGCCATCGGGGCGTGGCGGCGATCGGCGCGGAAGGCGGCGACCGCCTGATCGCAGGCAAGGCCATGCCGCTCCTGCTGCTCGACGGCGAGGAGACCGTGGCCGTTCGTGACATGCCTTCGCCTAGCGGCTAGGAACATCGGGCGCTGGCCAGCTCCAACAGTTCTGCCTTGCAGCTGCCTCGAAGAGGTAGCCGCCCTCATCACGCAGAAGCCGTTCAGCCTTGCCCCTACCTACCCTGCGCGCTCCGATCGAGCAGATCTCCGCGAGCCTCGGCGATCAGGTCGATCTGGCGCCGATCATCGAGGGCAGCTGTCTGTTGCGCGGTCCGAAGTGCACGAGGCCGCCGAACTCGTCTAGCAGGGTCACGACTCCCGCTGCCGGTGCCACTTCTGCATCAGCTCAGGGATCTCGGCGCGGAGGAACTCGAAGAACCGGCGGGTCTCGTCCAGGCGCCTCCCTGGCCCCGTTTCCTCTCCGACCGCGGCCACGCCTTCGGCGAGGGTCCGCTCCCAGCCGATCAGTTCCGCGTCGCGCTGGACGATGCTCGCGTACCAGACGTCGTCGAGCACCCGGTAGTGATCGCGCCGCTCGCCGGGACCCCGCTCCCGCACCACCAGCTTGACCTGCACCAGGTAGCGGACTGCGCCGGACACCGCCGCCGGGCTCACGTCCAGCACCTCGGCGAGCTCGCTCGCCGTCCGCCGCCCCTCGTCGGCGACGAGCAGGCTCGCGAACACCCGCGCCGCCATGCGCGGGAAGCCGGCGCCGGTCAGGTCCAGGGCGAACCGCTCGACGAACCGCAGCACCTCGTCGCCCGCGCGTTCTGCCATGTCCCCATCCTCAGCAGCCGTGTCGATCACTCGAAAGATTTTATACGGTTTCTTTATTTCACGAATTTGTGAAACAAGTGTAGCTTGGGCCGCGTGACCGAACAGATCCGGTTTACCGGCGCTCAGCAGACGCTCCTCGGCCCCCTCTACGCCCGGGCCATGGACAACCGCAGGCCCGATCCGGTGCTCGGCGACGAGACGGCGGATCGGCTGCTCGACCGCATCGACTTCGACTTCCGCAGGCTGTTGGGCTCGGGAGATCAGATGGCGGTGATCCTCCGGGCCAAGCAGCTCGACGACTGGGCGGCGCGCTACCTCGCCGAGCACCCCGACGCCTTGGTGCTGCACCTGGCGTGCGGCCTGGACAGCCGGGCGTTCCGGCTCGCCGTGCCCACCAACGTGCGCTGGTACGACATCGACATGCCCGACGTGATCGAGCTGCGGAATCGCCTCTACCCGGAGCGCCCGGCGAACTACCGCACCATCGCGGCATCGGTGACCGATCGGGACTGGCTCGACGAGATCCCGACCGGGCGGCCGACTCTGGTCATCGCCGAGGGCCTGACGATGTACCTGACCGAGGCGGACGGCGTGGACCTGCTGCGCCGGCTGGTCGAGCGCTTCGAGATCGGCGAGATGATCTTCGACGCGGTGCTGCCTTGGACCGTGACGGCCGCGCGCTTCTCCGGGTTCCTGCAGCGAACGGGCGCCTCCTTCCACTGGGGCATCGGCGATCCCCACGCCCTCGAACTGCGCGTGCCCGGCCTCCGGCTGCGGCAGGAACTGCCGATGATGGACCTGCCGACCGTGGCGAAGATGCGCGCGACCGACCGCGCGACCGCCAAGGTCATGAACACCCTCCCGGCGCTGCGCAAGGCCATGCGACTGCTGCACTACAGCTTCGAACACCAGAAGCGCGAGAAGGTCGAGCTGACCGGCGCGCAGGCGACGATGCTCGCCACGCTCTACCTGCGCGCGCTGGACAACCGGTCGGCAGACCCGATGCTCGGCGACGGGCACGCCGACGAGGCCGTTCAGCGCATCGACTTCGACTTCGGCAAGTTCAAGTTGCGCGCGCACAGCGCCGGTTCCGTGGCGATGCGCGCCAAGGCGCTGGATCGCTGGGTCGAGGAGGCCCTGCGGCCCGGCATGACGGTCCTGCACCTGGGTTGCGGGCTCGACAGCCGCTTCGAACGGATCAACCCGCCGGAGAGCGTCGAGTGGTACGACATCGACCAGCCCGACGTCATCGAGCTGCGCCGACGCATCTTCCCGGAACGCCCGCACCACCACACCATCGCCTCGTCGGTGACCGCGCCCGGCCTGCTCGACGGCATCCCCGGCGACCGGCCGGTCCTGGTGGTCGCCGAAGGGCTCACCATGTACCTGTCCAAAGTGGATGGTCTGGCGCTGCTGCGCCGCGTCATCGGGCACTTCCCCAGCGGAGAGCTGGTCTTCGACGCTTTCAGCAGCCTGGGGGTCCGGGTGTCCAACCGCTTCAACCCCGCGGTGGTCCACGCCGGAGCGCAGCTGCACTGGGGCATCGACGAGCCGCGAGCGCTGGAATCCAGCGTGCCCGGACTGCGGTTCGTCACCGAGTGGTCTTTCACCGATGCGCCGGAACTCGACAGGTACCCGCTTCCGGCGCGCGCCGCCATCCGCGCGTCCGGGCGCATCACCGCGATGCGGCGGCTGGGCCGGATGCTCCGCTACCGCTTCTGACCCAAGCCCCGGGCGACTCGATCGGGAGGTGCACGGCAGCGCGGTCAGTTCCGCCGGCTCCGCGCGCCGGCCGGTTTCCTGGTGCACTCAGCGGGAAACCCGGTGGCATCGAGTTCCCGCCGCCGAGCTCGTCGGCCATCACGAGATCTCTCGCGGCGGCTGCTCCGGTGTCGTACGGCAGCGCACGTCCCGCCCGGGCTTGTCGTGGAGCGGCGGGCCGCCCGCTGCCGTGGCACGGTTTCGCCAGGAGGTGGTTGCGATGATCAACGGCGCGCACTTGCTGCTGTTCAGCCGGGACGCCGAACGGGACCGGGCGTTCCTCCGCGACGTGCTCGGGTTCGACGCCGTCGACGCCGGGGACGGGTGGCTGATCTTCGGGCTGCCGCCCGCGGAACTCGCCACCCATCCCACCCACGGCGAGCCCACCTGCGAGCTCTACCTGATGTGCGACGACATCGCCGTCACCATCGGCGAGCTGCAGGAAAGCGGCGTCGAGATCACCCGCCCAGTCAGCAACGAAGGCTGGGGACTGCTCACCGCGCTCCGCCTGCCCAGCGGCGCCGAAATCGGGCTCTACGAGCCCAAGCACCCCCGGCCGGCCGGGATGTAGGCGAGGCCGTGCGCGCCGGGCTCGCCACGCCGTTCGATCGGCAGGGTCGCCAGCGTGCTCTGGGCTTCGAGGTCGACGACGGAGACCGTCGAGGACATCACGGCGGACACGTAGGCACGCGTGCCGTCGGGCGAGGACGCGATGGTGAGCGGGAAGCTGCCGACCTCGACGCTGCCCAGCAGCTCGTAGGTGCCCGGCGCGTAGCTCAGCAGCCGCCCGGCTTGCTGCCGGAAGAGGGCCGGGTCGCCGTCGAACCGGAGCCCGCCGACGAGCAGTGTGCCGGTGCTGGTGATGTGGACCGCGAGCACGGGTTCCTCGGTGCGGATCGTCCGGACGATGTCGTTGGTCTCGGTGTCGATCACCTCGATGGTGGTCGGGGCGTCGGGGGCCCCGGCCTTCGGCGTGGCCACGCAAACGTGCTTGCCGTCAGGGGTGACGGCGATTCCTTCGCTGCCCGCGACCGGCACCCGGCGCAGCAGCCGGCCGGCCTCCAGGTCGACCGCCGAGACGAACGGGGCCTCCTTGTTGCTTGCGTAGCCTCGACGCCCGTCCGGCGTGATCACGAACCAGTGCGGGCCCGGCGCCTCGGTGTCGATGCGGCCGATCTGCTTGCGGGTCTTCGTGTCGAGCACGACCACGCCGCCCGGCCCGGCGGGCCCGGCCTCGACGCTGACGTACAGCCGCCGGTTCTCGGCGTCCAGCGCCAGGCCGTGCGGGCCGTGCTCCGGCGAGAGATCGATGACCTCGACGATCTCGCGCGCATCGGCGTCGATGACCACCACCTCGTGGGTCCGGCCGGTGTTCTCGCCGTAGTAGCCCGAGTGGTAGGCGATCGTGCAGTACAGGACCCGGTGCTCGGGGTCGAAGCAGAGCTCGTGCGGTTCCGAGGGCAGTTCGAGGGTTTCCAGCGGCTGGTGGGTGATCGCGTCGTAGAAGCTCACGGTGGGGCCGCTCTGGCTGACCACTGCCAGCACGTCGCCGGTCTGCATGGCCGGTTCTCCTCAGGTCGAAAGGTTCCCGCCGTTGCGGGATCATCTCCACCTTGGGCCGGACAAACCGTTGCCGCGATGACAAAGCCGGCACGCAATACTTGCCCCGCGCGCAATACTGCTGGTGACCAACACCTTCGCGACAGCTGTGACTGACGTCATAATGGAGTTCCAAGTGTCCACACTGGACTTGAACCTGCTGGCGGCACTGGACGCGCTGCTGCACGAGCAAAGCGTGACGCGCGCCGCGGAACAGCTGCAGACCTCGCCCGCTGCCATGAGCCGGACGCTCGGCCGGATCCGCCGCATCCTGCACGATCCGATCCTGGTGCGCGCCGGACAGAGCATGGTCATGACGCCGTTCGCCGCAGCAATGCGCGACGACGTGCATTCCGTCATCGAGCAATCGCGCACGCTGCTCAGCCGCGGCGCGGCGTTCGACCCCGCCTCGCTGTCCCGCACCTTCACCTTGCAGACGAGCGATCTCCTGATCGACGCGCTGACGCCCGGACTGCTCGCGGCGGCCGGGAACGACGCGCCGGGAGTGACGCTGCGGTTCGCCTCCGAAGCCGTCGAGGACACCCGCGCCCTGCGCGACGGCCTGATCGATGTCGAACTCGGGGTGCTCAAGCACCTCGATCCCGAGACCTGCACGGCGCCGTTGACGTCGCTGCGGCTGGTCGGCGCGGTTCGCTCCGAGCATCCGCTGGCTCGCGGCCGGGTCACACCGCAGCGATTCGGCGCGGCCGAGCACATCAGCGTTTCGCGGCGCGGTCACGCGCGAGGGCCGGTGGACGAGCGATTGGCCAAGCTCGGGATCCAGCGGCGAGTCGCGGTCGTGCTGCCCAGCCACACCGCCGCACTGCTGCTGGCACGGGAGACCGATCTCGTCTGCCTGACAACGGAATCCGCGGCGCGACGACTCGGGCTGCACACCTTCGAGGTTCCGCTGGACCTCCCGGGACTGGAGGTGGGCATGGCGTGGCATCCCCGCAACGACGCGGACGCGGCCCATCAATGGCTGCGGGCCCGCATCCGGGACACCGTCGCCGGCCTCGACTCCGCCAGCGGCGCGATTCCCTGACCGGCCCCCGGCAGACACCACGGCAGCGATTTCGATCGCGGGCGCTGCCGGGCCCGGTGCCACCCCGGCAGCGCAGTGCGTCGCTTGGAGGTTCAGGAAGCCCCCGAAGGCGCGGGCCAGGGCCAAGCTGTCCTCGTACGTGACGTAGCGGGTGATCTCCGCCGCTTCCGCCCGCGCGGCTCGCCGCCCGGCCCAGGGCACGTCCTCCGCACCGTAGATGTCCCACTCGATGCGGCCGGCGAAGAGGTCGGCCAACGAGCCGATCTCGCCGTCGCCCAGCCGGCGGTAGAACTCGTCCACGACTGCCCGGGTTTCGCTCACGACGCGCCTCACGCGGTCGTGCTTCCTGCTACCGCAGTACCAAACCCCGGCCGGCCGCCGGACATTCCACCACGCCCCAAGCATTGTCCACTTAGGACATGGAACCGCTCGCCGGGTCAGAGCTTGCTGATCGGCACGCTGCCGATCAGCATCAGGCGAACCGTGCCGGAGCTGCCGAAGTCGATCGTCGCGGTGGCCCGCGGCCCCTCGCCCTCGGTGGACAGCACCGTGCCCAGGCCGTACTTGTCGTGGGTGACCCGGTCGCCGGCCGCCAGCTTGATGGCGACCGTGTCCTTCCAGCCCTTCATGCCGGTGCTGCGCATGCCGCGCTCCGCCAGCCCCGCCTGGGCGGAATCCGACCCGGTGCGGTCGAAACCGCCGCGGCTGCCCCAGGTGCTGCGCACCTGCGGGGCGGCTCGCTCCGGTTCGATCCGGCGCCAGTGCATCAGCTCGTCCGGGATCTCGGTGAGGAACCGCGACGCCGGGTTCGTCATCGGCTGCCCCCACGCCGAGCGCATGAGCGCCCGCGACAGGTAAAGCCGCTGCCGGGCACGAGTGATGCCCACATACGCCAGCCGTCGTTCCTCCGCCAGCTCGGCCGGGTCGCCGAGCGCCCGCGAGTGCGGGAACACGCCGTCCTCCCAGCCGGTGCAGAACACCACCGGGAACTCCAGGCCCTTCGCGGTGTGCAGAGTCATCAGGGTGACGACCCCGTCCCCGGACTCCGGCAGCGAATCCGCGTCCGCCACCAGCGAGACGCGCTCCAGGAACGCCGACAGCGAGTCGTCCGCGGGCAGCCCCAGCGCCGCCTCTTCGGCATCCTCCGCCGCCGGCACCGCCTCCGAGACGACCGCCTCGGCCGACGGATCGACCTCTGCCGCGGACTCGCCGACCGGCGCTCCCGCCAGTGTCTCGGTGAACTCCCGCGCGACCGTTACGAGCTCGGTCAGGTTCTCCACCCGCGTCGCGTCCTGCGGATCGTCGCTGGCTTCCATTTCGGCGCGGTAGCCGGTGCTCTCCAGCACCTTCTCGAGGATCTCGGCGACATCGGACTCCGCCGCGACCGCCTGGAGCTCGTCGAGCAGCGCCACGAAGCCCGCGATGGCGTTGCGGGCCCGCGTGTTGAGCAGCGGAACCTGCCCGGCCGCCGCCTTCCGCAGCGCCGCGGCGAACGAGATCCGCTCCTGCTCGGCGTGCACGGCGACCACGGCCTCCGCCCGGTCGCCGATGCCGCGCTTGGGCACGTTGAGGATGCGGCGCAGGCTGACCGTGTCGTCCGGGTTTTCCAGCACTCGCAGGTAGGCCAGCGCGTCGCGGACCTCGCGGCGCTCGTAGAAGCGGACGCCGCCGACCACCCGGTACGGCAGGCCCAGCCGGATGAACACCTCCTCGAACACCCGGGACTGGTTGTTCGTCCGGTAGAACACCGCGATGTCGTTGAACGTCGCGTCGCCCTCGTCCACCAGCCGATCGATCTCGCCGGCGACGAACGCACCCTCGTCGTGCTCGTTGTCCGCGACGTAGCCGACGATCCGCTCGCCGTCCCCGGCATCGCTCCACAGCCGCTTGTCGCGCCGGTTCGGGTTGCGCCGGATCACCGAGTTGGCCGCGGACAGGATCGTCTGCGTGGAGCGGTAGTTCTGCTCCAGCAGGATCGTCCTGGCCTGCGGGTAGTCGCGCTCGAACTCCTCGATGTTGCGGATCGTCGCGCCCCGGAAGGCGTAGATCGACTGGTCGGCGTCACCGACCACGCACAGCTCCGCCGGCTCGACGCCGCCGTCGGTCGTCCCGGTGCCGACCAGCTCGCGCACCAGCACGTACTGCGCGTGGTTGGTGTCCTGGTACTCGTCGACCAGCACGTGCCGGAAGCGCCGCCGGTAGTACTCCGCGACCGCCGGGTGGTCCTGCAGCAGCTCCACCGTGCGCATGATCAGGTCGTCGAAGTCCATCGCGTTGGACTCGACCAGCCGGCGCTGGTAGCCCGCGTAGACCTGGGCGACCTTGCGCTCCATGTCGTTGCCCGCCTGCTCGGCGGCGGCCTCCGGGGTCAGCAGCTCGTTCTTCAGGTTCGAGATGTGCACCGCGAGCGTGCGCGCCGGATAGCGCTTGGAGTCCAGGTCCTGCTCCCGCGCGATCATGGTGATCAGCCGCCGGGAGTCGTCCGAGTCGTAGATCGAGAAGTTGGACGACAGACCCAGGCTCTTGGCCTCGCGGCGCAGCACCCGGACGCACATGGAGTGGAACGTCGAAACCCACATCACGTTGGCCCGCCGACCCACCAGATCGACGACGCGTTCCTTCATCTCGGCCGCGGCCTTGTTGGTGAAGGTGATCGCCATGATCTGGCCCGGGTGCACGCCACCCGCGAGCAGGTAGGCGATCCGGTTGGTCAGCACCCGCGTCTTGCCCGACCCGGCGCCGGCCACCACGAGCAGCGGCGAACCGGTGTGCACCACCGCGTCGCGCTGCTGCGGATTCAGGCCGTTGAGCAAGGCGTCCGGATCCGGGCCGGACCGCGAGGCGCGCCCGGATTCGTCCGACTGCGGCGATCCGTGCTGCGGAAGATCGCTCTGCCACTGGAGGTCGAGTGGGGTGCTCATCGTTGCTCCACGTTACCGGCGTGCCCGGACAAAACCCGAATCCCGGTGCCCGAACCGGACGCGCGGATCGGCTCGCCGGACGGTTCGGGCACCGACACCCGAGGCCCGGAGCCCGAATCCCGGCCCACCGACGGCGTGCCCGGCACAGCTCCGACCCAATCCCCGGCCGCGAAACTCAGGGACCGCCCCGGGACTTACCCCGATCCCCCGCGCGCAGCCGGCCTGGAAGGTGAGTTCCGACCGCCGAAACCGCCACGGAAACGGAACGGGCCCCATGGAGCTGATCAGCCAGATCGATGCCGCGATCCGGGAGTTCATCGCGTGGGCCGCGACGCTGAGCCCGTGGCTGTGCGTGCTGCTGGCGCTGGTCCTGCTGTCATTGGAAACCTCCCTCTTCATCGGTTTGCTGATCCCCGGCGAGGCGACGCTGCTGCTCACCATCGCCGTCCTCGGCGCCCGGTGGGCGCCGGCACTGTTCGGCGCGGCGGTGCTGGGCAACGTCATCGGGCAGAGCGGGGGCTATTGGCTGGGCCGCCTGATCGGCCCCGGGCTCCGCAACACGTGGGTCGGGCGCAAGATCGGGGCGCGCCGCTGGCAGGCCGCCGAGGCGGTCGTGCACGACACCGGCGGGCGCGCGCTGATCACGACGCGATTCGTCGCCGTGGTGCACGCCGTGGTCCCGGCGGTGGTCGGCACGCTGCGGCTGCCGTACCGCCGTTTTCTGGTGCTCTCGACGGCCGCCGGCGCGCTGTGGTCGGCGGTGCAGACCACCGTCGCGGTGGCGCTCGGCGAGGCCGCCCGGGCGGTCGGCTACGGCTGGACGGTGCTCGCGCTGACCTGTGCCGGCGGCCTTGCGGCGGGCATCTTCGTGATCCGCAGCGCGCGTCGGGAGTCCGCGCGGAAGGCGGCGGAACGGGCCGGCGCGGACGCCGCCGGGAGTCAGGGCCGGAGTGCTGGCCGGGACGCCGGCCTGCAGCGGATTCGGTCGTCATGACTCCAAGATCCGCGCCGTTCCCGGCACATTTCCACCGAATAACTCGAACTGGTGATCGATAATCGCCATGGTCCACCCGTTGGGATGATGGGCCCACCTCATGGCCAGGCCGATACCGGCTGTGGCAGACTGGTCGCGTGCGAACGCAGACCTACGAGTTTTTCTACGGGCCCGGGACTCCGGCGCCCGTAGCTGCGTGAGCTCAAAACCACTACGACGCCCCGGGGTCCTCGGACTCGGGGCGTTCGCGCGTTCCGGGGACCGGGGACGGGGCCGAATCCGGAGGAAAACGCCCGATGAACGCCACTGTGGACGGTGACCAGCCGAAGTCCGAGCCCGCCTCGGCCAAGCAGGCCGCCGCGGAGGCCATCAGCAACTTCCGCGAGGAGATCGACTACCTGGACGCCGAGATCCTGCGCCTGGTCAAGCGCCGCGCCGAGGTCTCCCAGCAGGTCGGCCAGGCCCGCATGGCGGCCGGCGGACCGCGCATCGTCTACAACCGCGAGATGGACGTGCTCGCCCGCTACCGGGAACTCGGCCCGGAGGGCCGCGAGCTCGCGATGATCCTGCTGCGCCTGGGCCGCGGCCGCCTCGGCCACTGACACGACCGTTCCCAGTCCCGTTTCCGACGGCGAACGTGCTGGTGGGCAGCCCAGGGCCGCCCACCAGCTCGACGGGAAGAACTCAGTGCGAGGTCCAGCCGCCGTCGATCGGGAACGACGCCCCGGTGATCGACGTGGTGCCCGGGCCGCACAACCACACCGCCAGCTCGGCGACCTCCGCCGGCTCCACCAGGCGCTTGATCGGCGTGCGGGCCAGCAGCACGTCTTCGAGGACCTGGTCCTCCGGCACCCGCAGGAGTTCCGCCTGGTCGGCGATCTGGCGCTCCACCAGCGGAGTCCGCGCGAAGCCCGGGCAGACGCAGTTGGAGGTCACCCCGTGCGGGGCCCCCTCCAGCGCGGTCGCCTTGGACAGCCCTTCGATCGCGTGCTTCGCGGTCACGTAGGCGCTCTTGAACGGCGACGCGCGCAGCCCGTGCACGGACGAGATGTTGACGATCCGCCCCCAGCCGCGGTCGTACATGCCCGGCAGCGCGGCTCGCACGATCCGGAACGGCGCCTCCACCATCACCCGCAGCATCGCGCTGAAGGTGTCGGTGGGGAACCGGTGGATCGGCGCGACGTGCTGGAAACCGGCGTTGTTGACGACGATGTCCACCCGCTCGCCGAGCGCCGCGGCGGCATCGAGATCGGCCAGGTCGACGATCCTGGCCTCGGCGTCGATCTCGGCCGCGATGGCCTCGACCTTGGCCGCCCGGTCCACGGCGATGACCTCTGCGCCGGCCGCCGCCAGCCGGCGGGCCACCGCCGCGCCGATCCCGCTCGCCGCACCCGTGACGAGTGCTCGCTTGTCCCCCAGATCCAGGCCGTTGGTGCTGGATCGCGCAGAGCTCGCACCAACCGACCCGGCCAACCGATCGCTCATAGCCTGAGAACCTAAGGCGTGAGTCCGGTCTCAATCCAGGGCCAAATCACAACCTTTTCCACCGGCCGCCGCGGCAGTGCGGCTGACCGGGCGTTTTTCGCAGTAGTGCATTCGGCGGATCTTCCGGCGGCACCCCGGAGCCCCCGGGATTCCGCCCACCCGCGACCCGCGCGCGGCATATCCGGGATATCACCCATACCGGGCACGGCGGAAACAAGGCAGACTGTGGTCATGGGTGTTCTTGGTCTTGTGGCCTTTCTCGTGACGCTGGCCGGGGTGCTCGTCGCCGCCGGGCACGCGGGCTACCTCGCGATGCTGACGTCGGCCGCGAAGAAGCGCGCCGGCGGCCAGCCCGCCGTGGACTTCGCCCGGAAGCGGTTCCCGATCGCCGGTGTCGGCCTGGGCGTGACGCTGCTGGCGCTGCTGATCAGCTCCGGCGACTCGGCCGGGGCGGACATCTTCGCGATGATCCTCGGCGGTGGCGGCGGTGTCGCCTCGCTCAAGGCGCTGCAGTCGACGCAGGGCAAGTTCCGCAACGGGCAGTTCTGATCGGCCGCTCAGCACGCTGAGCAGTCATATGCCAGATCAGCATTGGGCCTTTCGGTGTACTCATTCGCACCGAAAGGCCTCTTTGGTCACCTTGCGTGATTGAGCGACCCCGCACCGGAGTCATCGCGCCCGCCCCTTAGGCTGTGACCATGACCACGTCGCCGGAAACGTCCTCGACACTCCGCGCCCTGGTGGTCACCGCACACCCCGACGACGTCGACTTCGGGTCGGCGGGCACCGTCGCGGCCTGGGTCGCCGACGGCGTGCAGGTCGCCTACTGCGTGTGCACCGCCGGTGATGCCGGCGGCTTCGACGACACTCCGCGCGAGGACATGCCGCGCATCCGGCAGGACGAGCAGCGGGCCGCCGCGGCCGCCGTCGGCGTCTCCGACGTGCGCTTCCTCGGCTACCGGGACGGGCAGGTCGTCGCGAACCTGCAGCTGCGCCGGGACATCACCAAGGCGATCCGCGAGGTCCGCCCGCACCGGGTCATCAGCCACTCCCCGGAGATCAACTGGGCGCACCTCCCGACGTCGCACCCGGACCACCGGGCCGTCGGCGAGGCGACCCTGGCCGCGATCTACCCGGACGCGCGCAACGGTTTCGCCCACCCCGAGCTGCTGCGGGAAGGGCTGGAGCCGTGGACGGTGCGCGAGCTGTGGATGTCGGAGTCACCCGAAGAACGGATCAACCGCGCGGTCGACATCACCGATCACTTCGACGCGAAGCTCGCGGCGCTGGCCGCGCACCGGTCGCAGACCGCGCACCTCGACGACCTCCAGGGCATGATCCGGCGACACCTGGCACGAACGGCCGAGCGGCACGGCATGGCCGGTCGACTCGCCGAGGCATTCCACGTTGTCGACACGTCGTGAACTCCCCGCGAGTGGCAGAAAGTCGAGATCTCCGATGCACAGCGGCAGAACCCTCGGCTGGAGCGGCCAGCTCGACTGGCCGCCGACGCCGGAAACGCCCGCGCACGGCCGGCACCGGGCCGGGTCCCCGGTGCCGTGGACGCCGGCGGTCCGCCCGCGCCGGCCGGCGCACGCGCTCGGCGCGCGGCTGACGACCGACCCGCTGGTCGACACCATGCCGGTGGGCGGGCTGCACAAGTTCGACCTGGGCATGGTCCCGGCGTCGGTCACCCCGCCGCGGACCTGGCGGCAGGCGGCCTGGTTCGCGATCGCCTCGTCGGCCGCCGCGCTGGGCGGGCTGATGTTCGCCACCACGCTGCTGGCCGGCGGGTCGACGACCATCGAGGGCTTGGAGCTGCCGGGCATGCCCCGCGGGGAGTACCCGCCGGTGCCGCCGACGGATCCGTACTACCTGACGGGCGACCCGACCCGGCCCGAGGCGGTGCGGGCGACGGGCTCGGTGCAGCCGCTGCCGCCGCTGGCGCCATCGCCGCCGATGGGCACGCCGACGGGCATCCCGTTCCAGCCGAACCCGATCGGCAGCTCAGCCCCGGGCGCTCCCGGCCTGCCGACCTCCAGTGCCACCCCGACGCCCAGCCCGCCGAGGACGTCGGAGCGGCCGGCGCTGCTGTTCGCCGACACCGGGCCGGTCAAGCGGCGCGGGGCGGAGTACTACGCCGCGATCGGCCGCGGCGACCTGCGAAGCGCATACGCGTTGACCACCGGGTCGCTGCACGCCGAGGGCTACGAGGCGTTCGCCGCGAGGTATTCGGGCGCCAAGTCGGTCGACGTCGTCGAGAGCTACGCGACTCCGACCAGCACGCTGCACACCGTCCGGCTGACGATGGCGGACGGCACGGTGCAGACGCAGCGCCGGGAGCTGCGGTACACGATGGAGGACGAGCCGCTGATCACCTCCGACCAGCGGATCGCCTGATCACTGCTCGTGATCCACTGCTCCGTTCGAGTCCTCGCGCACCCCCCTTCCGGTGAACTCGGCGGTAAGCCTTTCGCGATCCGGACGTCGGCGCGGTACGAGTTCTACGGCGAACTCATGAGGGCGGGCGAGCGAGTGCAGCAACATCCTTCGACCAGCAGGCGGCGCGGCGGTGCGGGCGCGGTCACCGTGGCCGAGTTGATCAAGCGCGAGCCGCTGTCACCGGAGCACGAGCGGATCGCCGACGAGCTGCTCAAGGCGCCCGACCCCACTGCCGACGCACCCCCGCTGCGCAGCCGGATCGCCTTCGGCGTGCTGGGCGCCCTGCTGCTGCTCGTGGCCGCCACGATCGGCGCGAGGCTCGTCGCGCAACCCGCCGCCGCGCCGCGTCCGGTCTCCTCCGCCGCCCCGATCACCGGTGTGCCGGCACTGCGCCCGGATCTGGTCCGGGCGGCCGGCTGGCCGTTCGACGCCAACGGCGGTTTCGCCGCGGCGGCCGGTTTCGGCGGGGCCGACGATGCGCCGGAAGCCGCGGAGCAGGGCACCGCGAACCCCGCGGCCGGCAGCCACGAATCGGCGCTCAACCTGGTCGACGAGTTCTACCGCCGCCTGGACCACGACCCGGGCTCGGCCGTTTCGCTGGCGGCGCCGGAGCTGCTGGCCGGGCAGCAGGCGGCGCTGGTCGGCGCCTGGCAGGCGGTCGAATCGACGCAGCTGCAGGTTCGGACCTCCTCGGCCGGGGTGGTGCTGGCCGAGGTCAAGGCCCGCTACCCGGACGGGCACCGGGTGGTGCTGCGCCAGCTGCTCACCGTCGAGTCCGACGCCTCCCCGCGGATCGTCGGGGCCGAACTGCTCGGTGCCCGGCACATCGCGCCACGATGAACCGTGACCGGCCGCGCACAACAATGCGGCAACGACCCGAGCCCCGTGAAACGCCCGCCGCTGTACCGGGATGAACCGGGCGCACCGATATCGTTGCCCGGCGCAACCGGTGTGCCGCCCGCTCGGGACGTCGCCCGCGGCCCCACAGGACCGACATCACCAGCGGAAACGACTGTGAGGAGAATCCGGTTCGGCCGACCGCGCGGGAGCGCCGGCGTACCGTCGAATCCGGTTGCACGGATCTTTCGACTTCGGGCCTACGCCGACCTGGCGTCGGCTAGGCTCCCGTATCGCGGTCGGGTTCGAGACGTTCGACGAGCCCGAACCGCGAGGAGAACGTGTACATGTCGGAGGGCCGGAGCCGGTCCGCCAAATCCGCCGATGTTCGGTGGGGCCGTACCCGGGACCATTATCCCCGGGATTCGCGGTGCCTGCTGAGCATCGATAGCAGTACGGGGAGACGTCGGTGAGCGACGAAGGTCGCCTGGTCGCCGGACGCTACCGAGTGCAGCGACGCATCGGCAGTGGCGCGATGGGCGTGGTGTGGGAGTGTGTCGACGAACGCCTGCACCGCACGGTCGCGGTCAAGCAGTTGTTGCTGCAGCCCGGATTGGATCCGGGTGAGGCCGAGGAAGCGCGGCAGCGGGCAATGCGGGAGGGCCGGATCGCGGCCCGACTCCAGCACCCGAACGCGATCTCGGTCTACGACGTGGCCGAGGACGAGGGTCAGCCGGTCCTGGTCATGGAGTACCTGCCTTCCGTCAGCCTGGCCGGGATGATGTCCGATCACGGGCCGCTCCCGCCGCGCGAGGTGGCGCGGATCGGCGCGCAGGTCGCCTCGGCGCTGGGTGCGGCACACGCCGCCGGTGTCGTGCACCGCGACATCAAGCCCGGCAACATCCTGCTCGGCGACAACGGCCAGGTGAAGATCACCGACTTCGGCATCTCGCGGGCCCAGGGCGACGTGCAGGTCACCAAGACCGGGATGCTCGCGGGCACGCCCGCCTACCTCTCGCCCGACGTGGCGATGGGTCAGGAGCCGACGCCCGCGTCCGACGTGTTCTCGCTCGGCGCCACGCTGTACGCGGCGATCGAGGGCCACCCGCCGTTCGGGCTCAACGAGAACACCCTCGCACTGCTGCACGCGGTGGCGGCCGGGAAGATCGAACCGCCCCGGCAGGCCGGCCCGATGGCGCAGCCGCTGATGGCGATGATGGCCGCCCGCGTCGAGGACCGGCCGGACATGGCGCAGGTCCGGGACATGCTGCAGTCGGTCTCCGACGGCGGCTCGGTGACGTCGATCCCGACCATGGCGGCACCGATCCCGCCCGCGCTGGCGCCGGAGTCCAGCCAGCCCGAGATGGCCCCGACCAGCGTCGTCGGCTCGCAGGGCACCACCGTCGCGTACTACGAGGAGGAGCCCTACTCGGAGCAGTCGTACGAGGACGCGACCTCGTACATGGGTTCCGACACCCGCGGCGATGCGGCGATCTACGAGAAGCCGCGCAAGAGCAAGCGGCCCGTGGTGATCTCGGGCATCGCGCTGGTGGCCGTCGCGGTGATCGCGGTCCTGGTGACCTCGGCGCTGATGAACGGCCAGAAGCCGCCGGAGACCACCGGGAACCCGACGACCTCGGAGATGAACCCGCTCCCGCCGCCGGTGGCGGAGACCACCTCCGAGCAGGAGCCGGCCAACACGCGGACCAACTCGCCGTCGACGAAGACCAACTCGCCGCCGACGACGACGAAGCCGACGACGCAGACGCAGCAGCCGACGACGAAGCCCACGACGAAGCCGACGACGAAGCCGACGACTCCGCCCTCGGACACCCAGGACGAGCCGACGACCGAGCCGACCGGCGGCACCGAGGAATAACGAGATCCGGTCTCGAACCCGCGGTGGCCGGGGCGTTCACCACGAGGTGAGCACCCCGGCCACGTGCATGTCCGGGCTCGGGCGGGCCCAGGGTGCGGCCGCGTGCGGGACGCCCAGTAACGTTGAACACCGTCGAGTGAAAGCTGGCCACGGGGGTCCGGTCAGTACTGTCCAAGCAGGCTCAGCCAGTACCAGGAGACACCGGTGAGCGCCGAAGGTCGTTTGATCGCGGGCCGGTACCGCTTGCAGCAGCAGATCGGCAGCGGCGCCATGGGCGTGGTGTGGCAGGCCGTTGACGAACGCCTGCACCGCACGGTCGCGGTGAAGCAGCTGCTGCTTCAGGCCGGCTACACCCCCGAGGAAACCGAGGAAGCCCGTCAGCGAGCGATGCGCGAAGGCCGCATCGCCGCCCGATTGCAGCACCAGAACGCGATCGTCGTGTTCGACGTCGCCGAGGACGAGGGCCAGCCGGTCCTGGTCATGGAGTACCTCCCGTCGCGAAGCCTCGCGTCTGTCATCGACGAGCAGGGCGTGCTGCCGCCGCTGCAGGTGGCCAGGATCGGCGTGCAGGTGGCCGGGGCGCTGGCCGCCGCGCACATGGCCGGCATCGTGCACCGCGACCTCAAGCCGGGCAACATCCTGCTCGGCGACAACGACATCGCGAAGATCACCGACTTCGGCATCTCGCGCGCCATCGGCGATGTCGCGGTCACCAAGAGCGGCATCCTCGCCGGCACCCCGGCCTACCTGGCGCCGGAGGTGGCGCTCGGCCGCGACCCGGCGCCGGCGTCCGACGTGTTCTCGCTGGGCTCGACGCTGTACGCGGCGATCGAGGGCGGGCCGCCGTTCGGCGTGGACGAGAACGCGATCAGCCTGCTGCACCGGGTGGCGCGCGGGCAGATCGAGCCGCCGCAGCAGGCCGGTCCGATGACCCCGGCGCTGATGCAGCTGCTGTGCCCGGACCCGGTCGACCGGCCGACCATGGCGCAGGCCCGCGAGCTGCTGCAGGCCGTGCTCGACGGGCGGCCGATCCCCACCGCTTCGCCGAACGTGGGCTGGCAGCGGCCGACCGCCGCAGCGCCGCGCACGCCTCCTGCGGGCAACCGGATGGGTCCGCCACCGAGCGCCAACCCGCCCACGCGCGTCGGCGCCGCGGTTTCGGCGGCGGAGCCGGCGCGGCGCAACTACCGCCAGGTGGCGCTGTGGGTGGTGGCGATCATCGTCGCGGTGCTCGTCGGCGTGCTCGCCGCGAACGCCTTCGGCGTCGGGGCCCCGCCGGAGCAGCCCGGCCCGGCCACCTCGACGCAGTCCGCCCCGCAGCCCCAGCCGACCAGCACCACGCCGACCACATCGGCCGCGCGGACGACTTCCGCGCAGCCGACCACGACCAGCCCGACGACGTCGAACTCCGCGGGGCAGCCGTCCAAGGAGGAGGTCGTGAACGTGGTGCGCGACTACTACTCGCTGGTGCCGAAGAAGCTGGACCAGGCGTGGGAGCTGCTGGGCCCGAGCCTGCAGTCGCAGGGCAAGGACGGCTACGAGAGGTTCTGGAAGACCATCGACGACGTGAAGATCATCGGCGAGCCGGTGATGTCCGGGTCCAACGTGATCGTCACGCTGCAGTTCACCAGGGGCCACAGCAAGATCACCGAGACGCACTCGCTCGGCATGGTGGCCACGCCGGACGGCGACGTGCTGATCAACACCGACCGCCGGCGCTGACCCGGCCCAGCGCCGCCCGGGAGTTCCGGGCGGCGCGCCGGTCAGCTGGCGACCTCGTGCAGCGTCGCCAGGAGTGAGCGGGCGGCCGGCAGGTCGGCCACCGTTTCGCGGACCGCCGCGTAGAGGCGGCGCGCCGGTTCCGGATTCCGCACCGCCCGCACCACCACGCCGGGGTGCACGATGTCGAGCCCGAGCCGCGGCACCAGCGCGACGCCCAGTCCGGCGGCCACGAAGCCCTGGGCGGAGTAGCTGCCGTCGGTCTCCAGCGCCACCTTCGGCGTGAAACCGGCGCTGTCGTAGGCGTCCCCGAGCAGCCTCGAACAGATGTCGTCGCTGGTCACGGCGCTGTTCACCCAAGATTCGCCGGCCAGCCGGACCAGGTCGATGCAGTCCTCGGCGGCCATCGGGTGCGACTTCGGCAGCACCACCCGGTACGGGTCGTCGGCGAGGTGCACGAACCGCACCCCGCGCCGCTCGGGCACGGAACGGCCCACCACGATGATCGCCAGGTCGGCCTCGCCGCGGGACACGTCGTCGACCAGCTCCGCCTCCTGCATCCGCAGGTCCAGCTGAACGTCGGGGTGTTCGGCGCGGAACTTGGCAACCGCCGGCGGGATCAGCCCGACGCTGGCGGTGTGGAAGAAGCGCACCCGCAGCAGGCCGGTTCGCCCGGCCCGGATGTCGGCCAGTTCCGCCTCGGTGCTGCTGAGCAGGTCGGCGATCCGCCCGGCGCGCTCGGCCAGCAGGGTGCCGGCCGGGGTCGGTTTCAGCCCGCGCCCGACCTTCTCCAGCAGCGGCGTGCCCGCCTCCTTCTCCAGCGTGGACAGCTGTTGGCTGATCGCGGACGGCGTGTACCCGAGGTTCGCCGCGGCCGCGCTCACCGAGCCGCTCGTGACCACAGCTCGCAGCACCTGCATTCGGCGTACGTCCAGCATTCCCCCACAGTACAGCAGATCTGAAACGTCGGTTGATTTTATTTCACTTGTGCTTACGCCTCGGCGGGCGCAACGTAGTAGGCGGAGATCGGTTCGGCGGTCGCCGAAGGTTCGGAGACCTACCGTCTCCGCGGGCTGACACTTCGACCACGCCCCGCGAGACCGGAGAAGACATGAACAACCCGACCAACTACGTGCGGCTGGGCGTGCTTGCGCTGCTGTGGGGCTCCAGCTTCCTGCTGATCAAGCTCGCACTGGGGGCGCTGTCCCCGACCCAGATCGCGCTGACCCGCATCGTGCTGGGCGCCGCGGTTCTCGTCGCGCTGTGCGCGCTGCGCGGCCTGCGGCTGAGCAGCGATCGCAAGCTGTGGCGGCACATCGCCGTCGCCGCGCTGTTCGGCAGCGCGCTGCCGTGGGTGTTGTTCGGCCTCGGCGAGCAGACCGTCGACTCCGGCCTGACCGGCGTGGTGAACGCGACGACACCACTGTGGACGGTGTTGTTCGGGCTGTTCGCCGGGCGCGAGGCGATGCCGCCGGCCCGGCTAGGCGGGCTGCTGCTGGGATTCTTCGGCGTGCTGCTGATCTTCGCGCCATGGCAGGGCGGCAGCCTGCTCGACTGGGGCGTGCTGGCCTGCCTGGGCGCGGCGGTCAGCTACGGGATCGGTTACGTCTACATCGGACGGAACCTGACCGGGGACCACGGCCTGCCGCCGCTGACCCTGGCGGCCATGCAGATGATCGCCGCCACCGGCTACGCGCTACTGGCTCTCCCGCTCGACGGCCTGCGCCCGGTGGGCTGGGATCCCCTCGCGCTGCTCGCGGTCGCGGTGCTGGGCATCTTCGGCACCGGCCTCGCCTTCGCGATCAACTACCGGGTCATCGGCGAGGAGGGCGCGACCACGGCGTCCACCGTCGCCTACCTGATGCCGATCGTGTCCGTGCTGCTCGGCTGGTTGTTGCTCGGCGAAGAACTGGGCCTGCGGGTCCTGCTGGGCATGGCGATCGTGCTGCTCGGCGTGGCGCTGACCCGCCGCTCCACCACCCCGGAACCCGTTGTCGCATCCGAAATCGAGGAGGACGAGATGTCGAACCAGCTCCGCACCCAGCCCACCACCCGCACCGACGAGCTCCCGCCGATCGGGCCGTTGAGCCTCTGGGCGCGGTTCCGCCTCGCCCTGCTGCGCGGTTCCCAGCTCTACGCCGAACTGGCCAGCAACCACCCGATGAAGTGACCGGCGCCGGGGAGTTCCCGATGGAGCGGGAACTCCCCGGCGGTCAGGCCGGTTGGTCGTCGCGGGCCCGCGACGCCGGCTGGGCGTGCAGCGATTCCAGGCTGCGCCCGGCGGTGCGCAGGCCCGCCACGGCGAGGACGAGGGCCCCGATCAGCAAGAGCCCGCACAGCACCGCGAAAACACCGCCGAATCCGATGTCCGCGTACAGGTATCCGATCGCCACCGGCGCCATGATGGCCCCGACCCGGGCGGTGGCGCTGGCCAGGCCCATGCCGGTCGCGCGGGTCTCGGTCGGGTAGATCTCGGACGTGTAGGCGTACAGCGGACCGGCGACGCCGTTCATGAAGAACGACAGGGCGACGGTGAAGCAGAAGATCGCCACGTCGTCGCTCGCGGTGCCGAGCCCGGCCGCGCAGCCGATGCTGCAGCACAGGAAGACCACGATCGTCCACTTGCGGTCGAGGCGTTCGCTGATGGCGGCGGCCACGTAGTAGCCGGGCACCTGGGCGACCGCGCTGGCCAGGGCGAAGGCGAAGCTCTTGGAGATCGTGAATCCCTTGAGCACCAGGAGCGTCGGCAGCCAGGTGCCGTAGCCGTAGTGCGTCGCCTGGATGGCGAACCACAGGACGCACACCACTGCAGTGCGCCCGGCCAGGCCGGGAGCCCACAGCGCGGCGAACTGCCGGATCGCACTCCGCCTGGAGGGGGCGGGCTTCGCGGCCGGTTCCACGACCTCCGGCACGGGCGGCAGTTCCTGCCGGGCGGCGATCTCCCGCTCGAATCGTTCGACGATCTCGGTGGCCTCGGCGATGCGGCCCTGGCTGATCAGGAAGCGCGGCGACTCCACCAGCGTCCGGCGCCACCAGAGCAGCAGGAGCACCGGCGCCACGCAGATCACGCACGCGATGCGCCACCCCGGCTCCGGCGACGGGCTGATCACGGTCACCGCGGTGAGGCCGGCCAGGATGTAGCCGAACCCGAGGAAGACCATCGTGTTGCCGATGTTGCGGCCGCGGTTGCGGGCCGGGAGGAACTCCGAGATGTACGGCACGATCATGGTGGCCTCGGCGCCCACCCCGATCCCGCTGAGGATCCGCCACAGGATCAGCTCGCCCGGGCTGGTCGCGGTCGCCGCGACGAGGGTGAACGCGACGTAGACCAGCAGCGCGTACATCAGCACGCGGCGGCGGCCGATGCGGTCGGCGAGCAGCCCGGCGACCAGCGCGCCGATCAGGTAACCGATGAACACCGAGGCCAGCAGCCAGCCGGCCAGCCCCGACTCGACCTTCCACAGGGCGACCACGGTCGAGGCGGCGTAGCCGAGCAGCACGGCGTCGTAGGACTCGAAGAGGTAGCCGAGGCCGCCCTGCAGCATCAGCCGGCGGTGCGGCTTGCCGACCGGGAGCCGGTCCAGGCGCGCGAGGAGTTCGGTGCCCGTGGGCAGCGGCGCGGAGGCGGTCACCGGCGCCTCCCGGCGGAGGAGCGGTCGCTCAGCGGGCGCGCGGACCGGTGGGCGCCGTTTTCGCGCGAAACCGTCGCCCCGCAGGCGTGGAGAGCGCCGGTTTCGCGCGAAAACGGCGTCGCTCCCCCGCCCGGGAGATGCCCTTCCTGGCGGCTCCTCGGCGACTTCGAGCCGGTTCGCGGTTCCTGGCGCGGTGCGGTGCGGCGGTGCCGCGTCCGCCCGGCATCTGCGCTGGTGGTCATCGCGACTCCTTCCATGCGGTTTGCGGCATGGTCGGCGAACGCGGCGCAGGCATTGTCGAAAGTTGGCGAATCCGTCATGATTCCCGGCTGTGGCGGGGAAATCGGTCATGCTCAGCGAGTCGGACCTGGCACTCGTGAACGCGCTCCAGGTCTGGCCGCGGGCCCCGTGGTCCGCCGTGGCCGCTTCGCTGGGCGTCCGGTCGGCCGATGCCGTGGCCCGCCGCTGGGAACGGCTGTCCGGCAGCGGCGACGCCTGGACGACCGCGTACTTCGCCGCGCCCGCCAACGGCGACTGCGTCGCGTTCGTGACCGTCCGGTGCCTGCCGGGCACCAAGGACGAGGTCGCGGCGGCGCTGGCCCACGACTCCTGCTGCATCTCGGTGGAGGTCACCGCCGGGGCGCAGGACCTGATGCTCACCGTGGCGGCGCAGAACCTCGAAGCGCTCAACCACTACCTGATCCGGCGGGTCGAGCGGATTCCCGGCCTGACCGCGACGACGACGGCGCTGGTCACCCGCTTCTACAGCGAGGGGGCGAACTGGCGGCTGCACGCGCTGGGCGCTTCGGCGCACGCGGCACTGGACCCGGGGCTCGACCGCCAGCAGCCCGGCACCGCGTTCACGTTCAGCGCGCTCGACCGGAGGTTGGCGCGGCTGCTGTCGGAGAACGGTCGCGCCTCCTACGCGGAACTGGCCCGCGATGCCGGCACCAGCCAGGCGACGGCACGCCGCCGAACCACCGCGATGCTGCGGTCCCGCGTGCTCTCCCTGCGCTGCGAGGTGGCCGCGCCGCTGGTCGGCCTGCCCGTCACCGTGACCGTGCGCGGCCGCGTCGCCGCGGAGAACGTGGATCGCGTGGCGGCCGGATTCGCCGGCCTGGCACCGGTCCGGATGTGCGCCACGGTCACCGGCGAGCACAACCTCCTCGCCACGGTGTGGCTGCCATCGATCAGCGCGATCCAGCAGTTCGAGCAGGTCGTGGCGCGGAACTTCCCGAGCTTCGTCGTGCACGACACGCTGGTGAACCTGCGGACCGTGAAGCGGATGGGCAGGCTGCTGGCGGAATCGGGGCGCGCCACCGGCGTCGTGCCGATGCGCGCCTGGTCCGCGTCCGGGTCACACCAGGCGGCGGTCTGAGGCCCAGCGGGAGAGCTCGTAGCGGTTCGACAGCTGGGTCTTGCGCAGCACGCTGGACACGTGCGTCTCCACCGTCTTGACCGAGATGAACAGCTCGGAGGCGATCTCCTTGTACGCGTAGCCGCGCGCCAGCAGCCGCAGCACCTCGCGTTCGCGCGGCGTCAGCAGGTCCAGTTCCGGGTCGCCGACCGGCGCCGAGTTCGGGCCCTCCGAGAACGCGTCCAGCACGAAACCCGCCAGGCGCGGCGAGAAGACGGCGTCGCCGGCCCGCACCCGCTCGATCGCGTCCGCGAGCTCCCGCCCGGAGATGGTCTTGGTGACGTAGCCCCGCGCGCCGCCGCGGATCACCGCTATCACGTCCTCCGCCGCGTCCGACACGGACAGCGCCAGGAACACCACGCTGGTGTTCTTGCTGCGCACCTGCCGGAGCACCTCGGCGCCGCCGCCGTCGGGCATGTGCACGTCGAGCAAGACCACCTCGGGCGCGTAGTGGCCGATCCCGGCGACCGCCTCGGCGACCGAACCGGCCTCCCCGACCACCTCGACCTGGTCGGCGGCCGCCGCCAGCTCGGCGCGCACCCCGGCGCGGAACAACGCGTGGTCGTCGACCAGGAACACCCGGACCGGCCGGGATTCGCTGACCTCGGGTGTCGCTTCACCGGTCACGATCAACATCCTCCATCGCTGGGTTCGTCCCGCAGCGTACGCGAGTTCACGCCGCTGCCCTGGGCATTTCCATCTGCACCTCGGTGCCCGAGCCGGGCGAGGTCCGCACCTTGACCCGGCCGCCGTGCCGCTGCATGCGGCCGTGGATCGAGTCGGCGAGGCCGTGCCGGTCGTCGGGCACCTGCTCCGGGTCGAACCCGGCGCCGCGGTCCCGCACGTACACCGACACCTGCTCGGGCTCCACCTCCGCGTAGACGCTGACCTCCCCCACGCCCGCGTGCTTGGCGGCGTTCACGATCGCCTCGCGGGCCGCGGCGAGCTGCGCGGTCAGGCGCTCGTCGAGGTCGCAGTCGCCGACCACGACCTGCTGGACCTTGACCGCGAAGACGTCCTCGACCTCGCCGCAGATCCGGGCCACCTCGGCGGCGAACCGCGCGGCGGGCCCGTCGTCGGTCGACGCCGTGCCGTCGGAGCCGTAGCCGTCCGGGCCGTAGAGCCAGTTCCGCAGCTCGCGTTCCTGGCCCCGCGCCAGGCGGCGCACCTCGCGCTCGGACTCGGCTTGCTTCTGGATCAGCGCGAGGGTCTGCAGCACGGAATCGTGCAGGTGCGCGGCTATCTCGGCGCGTTCCTGCGAACGGATCCGGCTCGCCCGCTCGACGTTGAGATCGCGGACCAGGCGCAGCCACCACGGCACGGTCAGCACCGCGACGCCGATCAGCGTGGCGACCATCGCGAGCAGCCCGGTGCGGACGTCCGATGGGTCGGAAGTGCCGGCCAGGAAGACCACGATGCCCACGACCACCAGCGCCGCGCCGGCGAGGATGCGCACCAGCGCCGGCCGCCCGCCGCCGCCGACCATCCCGGACCGGGCACCCTGCCGCCACCGGCGGCGCTGCGACTCGTCGGCCTCCCGCCAGACCACGGCGGCGCCGATCAGCACCACCAGCAGCGGTGCGACGACCCACGTCGGCATCGCCACCAGCGAGCCGACCGCCACCATCGCGCCGATGCCGAGCAGGATCATCCCGAAGCCCTGCTGGCGCTCCTTGGTCGAGACCGGCTGCTCCGCACCGGTGCCCTGCGGGACGAACACCCAGAGCATCGCGTAAGCGATGATTCCCGCTCCACCGCACACGGCGAGCGCGGCGAAGGCACCGCGCACCCACAGCACCGGCAGGTTCAGGTGCTCGGCGACACCACCGGCCACGCCGGCCACCAGCCGTCCGGTGCGCCGCCGGTGCAGCTGCGCGAAGGGTGCGGGCTGCTGCCGGTGCTCCGCCGTCAGGCGCGCCGCCGGGATCGTCGGCGGTTCAGCCGCCGCTTCCGCCGCGCTGGTCCGCTTCCGCTTGTACCGGGCTTTCACGACATCGATGGTCACACGCACGCGTGCACGCGGGCATCGGGGACGGGCCCTGACTTTCCGGGCTACCTCAGGGGCGACCCTGATGTCGCCGGCCGCGCCGGACTCGGATAGTGGTTGCCATGACCAGTACGAAGCGGTCCGGCATCGCCGGTTTCGAGGACACCTTGCGGGACTTCTGGGAGACCCGCCCGGTGCGGCCGCGCACCGGGGGCAAACTGGGCGGCGTGTCCGCCGCGATCGGCGCGCGGTACGGCATCGACCCGATCCTGGTGCGCGTCGCCTTCGTCCTGGGCACGTTCTACGGCGGCGCCGGGCTGGTCCTCTACCTGCTGGGATGGCTGCTGTTCCCGAAGGAAGGCGATCCCGTTCCGGGCTCGCCCGAGCCGCCCCGGGAGCCGACGTCCCCGACGCTGGCCGTGGTGATCGTGCTCCTGCTGATCCCGGGAGTGCTCTGGTTGGTGAGCACGCCGTCGATCCTCGGCCTGGCGATCGGCCTCGCCCTGCTCTACCTGCTGCATCACAACTACAGCGACCGCGGCGTCGCGCCGGCGGCACCCCTGGCGACGCCCGAAACCGGCCCGCAACCGGCGGCTCCGGTGGCTGCGAACACCTGGGTCTACCCCGGTACGACATCGACCGCGCCGCCACCGGACGACACGCCGCGGCAGACTCCGCCGGCCTGGGATCCGCTCGGCGCCGCACCGTTCGCGTGGGACCTGCCCGAGCCGAGCGAGCCGGACGAGCCCGAGCAGAAGCAGCCGACGCGGCGCTGGATCAGCTTTGTGACCCTGGGGCTCGCGGCGTTCGCCGCCGCGCTCGCCACCGCGCTGGGCGCGCCGATGAGCACCGCGCTGGCCATCGCGCTCGCCGTGCTGGGCGTGGGCATGGTCGTCGGGGCGTTCCTGCGCGGCGGCCGCGGGCTGATCGGGGCCGCGATCCCGGTCGGCGGGCTGGCCATGCTGCTGGCGGCGCTGCCGCTCGGCGATCTCAGCGGCGAACTGGGCGACGACGAGATCCGGCCCACCGCGATCCAGAACGTCCAGCCGCTCTACAAGCGATCGGCCGGATCGGTCCAGCTGGACCTGCGGGACCTGGAGATCGCCGACGGCCAGGAGCTGCACACCGGCGCCAACGTCGGGCTCGGCGACATCGTCGTGCAGTTGCCGCCGGACGTGGACGTGACCGCGCGGTGCGCGGCGGAGCTGGGCAGCGTGCGATGCCTGGGCGACTCGACGGACGGCCGGTCGGCGGAGCGCACGGTCGTGGACCAGGGCGAGGACGGACCCGGCGGTGGGCACATCGTGCTCGACCTGGTGGTGGGCACTGGAGACGTGGAGGTCGTCCGTGGCTGACGAAGAGACCACCCGCCGTACCGAACGCGGCGGACCGGACATGTTCACGCTGGTCGGCGGCCTGCTCGCGATCGTCATCGCCGGCGGTCTGCTGCTCGGCTTCGGCGGCGACGTGCAGTGGCTGCTCGCGGCGTCCGCGGTCGCGATCGGCATCGGCATGCTGATCGCCTCGTTCCGAACCCGCCGAGACGGCTAGCAACCAGAACCCGAGCTCCCTCGCGCCCGAGGCCATCTCCCCGAGGCCATCTCCCCGAGGCCCTCGCGCACGAAGTCCTCGGTCCCAGTCCCCGACGTCCTCAGTCTTGACGTCCTCGATCCCGAAGTCCTCGATCCTGAAGTCCTCGGTCCCGACGTCCTCGGTCCCGAGGTCCTGGTTCCCGCAATTTCAATGGAAATCGAACCTCTGATTTCCATTGAAATTGCGGAAGTTGTCCACAGGTACCGGTGTGTCGGGGTGTGACACGCCGACGGTCCGCAGTTTCCATTGAAACTGCGGACCATCACCACCGGCGGACCACCACCACCGGCGGGAGCCGGGCGGCGGGCGGCGGGCAGTCAGAGGACGATGTCGAGGACCACGAGGGTGACACCCGCCAGGGCGGCCACCGGGACTCCAATCGCCAGCCACCGGTGCTGGTTCCGGCGGCTGTCGCGGACCTCCTGCTCGGTGCGGGTCGAGACGATGAAGTGGCCGTCCCGCTCGGGTTTGCCGATCACGAGCGGACCGATCTTGTCGTGCACCTCGCCGAGGACGTACAGCCGCCGGCCGGGCCGGATCACCCACTCCTCGTACTCGTAGCCGATCGTGCCGCTGCTGTCGAAGATGTCCGGCAGCTGGAGGCCGAACATCACCGGGCCCTGCGGGTTGTACGGCTCGAACCGATCGACGACCTGTTCCGGCCGGTCCGGGTTGGTGCCGTTGGGATCGACGCCGATCAGCACGCCCTGGTCGTCGCGCAGCGCGTAGCCCTCCCAGGACGTGTGCTGGGCGACGGTCTCGGTGCGCCGTTCCACGTGGCGGCGGCCGTCCCGGTAGTTCACCTGCTCGTAGCGCCGCTTGACGACGTAGCGGAACCAGACGCATTCCGTCTTGCTGAGCTCGGAGACGAGCACGCCCTCCGGCCTCGGGTGGGCCGCGCCGACCACCTCGCACTGCTTGCGGAACCCGCCCCGCGCGCCGACCTCGTCGGAGGCCCGGCGCAGCACCTCCAGCTCGTTGACCGGCAGGGTTTCGGCACCGATCATCGCGTGCAGCTGGTCCCGGGCACGTCGCATGAAGTAGAACCCGACCCCGGCCGCGACGAACAGCACGATCCCGAAGATGACCATCGATCCCCCTCTGCTCGGTCGTGCCCGACCCTAGTTCCGGGTGTCCGGCCGGGACGGCGGTTCCGGCAGATCTGCAATGCTCGCCACGATTCCGCCGGGCTCAGCTCGCGGCGACGTGCACCTTCTCGGCGCCGATGCGGCGGATGCGTTCGCCGCCCCAGATGCCGAGGTCCGCCAGCGCCCGGTTGAGGGATTCGCCGTGCTCCGTCAGCGAGTACTCCACCTTCGGCGGCACCTCCCGGTAGACCTCGCGGTGCACGAGCTCGTCCTGCTCCATCTCCCTGAGGTGCTGCGTCAGCATCTTCTCGGTCACGCCCGGCAGGCCGCGCCGCAGTTCGGCGAACCGCCGGGTCCCGTGCTGGTCCAGCTCCCAGAGGATCAGCACCTTCCACTTGCCGGACACCACGTCCATCGCGGCATCGATGCCGCAGAAGTAGGGCCCGTGCCGGGCTGACTTCACCATCCGCACTCCTCGTGAGACGACCGGAGGACGAGTCGATCCTATCGACCGCGGAACCGATTGCGGCGGCGGAGAAAACGCCGGGGAACCGGCCCGGCGCGGATCTGAACGCGGGTCCAAAACACGACACGAGCGGGACCGGGCGCGGAACCGGTGGGCATACTCGATCGATCCATTCTCGAACCCTGGGCGCGCGGGAGTGGGGCGCTCCCACTACTCGGAAGGAGCCGACATGGCCCCGAGACGACTGCTCGCGGCCGGTGCCGCGCTCGCTCTACTGGCCTCCGCGCCGCTGTTCGAAGCCGGTGCGGCGCCCCGCGCCGAGGTGTTCTTCGACGACTTCTCCGGCTCGGAGCTGGACCGTTCGAAGTGGACGGTCGAGGTGACCGGAGAGAACTTCGGCACCGTCAACCAGGAGCAGCAGGCCTACATCGACTCGCCGGAGACCATCTACTTCGACCAGGACCCGTCGACCGGCGCGAGCAACGGCGCGCTGGTGCTGCACCCCCGGTTCCAGCCCGGCCACCAGGCGCCGGACGGGCAGACCTACGACTTCGTCTCCGGCCGGATCAAGACCCAGGACAAGGTCGAGTTCACCTACGGCAGCTACGCCGCGCGGCTCAAGCTCCCCGAGGGCGCCACCGCGTCCGGGCTGTGGCCCGCGTGGTGGTCGCTGGGCGCGAACATCGACGCCGGCAAGCCGTGGCCGGAGTGCGGCGAGATCGACATCATGGAGCACGTCGGTGAGCCGTGGACGAGCTCGGCGCTGCACGGCCCGGAGTACCACGGCGACACCCCGTTCACGAAGCGCCAGAACTTCGAGGGCAAGGACCCGGCCGACTGGCACGTCTACAAGGTCGACTGGACGCCGGACGGGCTGGCCTTCTTCGTGGACGACGTCGAGACGTACCGGGTCACCAAGCAGGAGATCCAGTCCAAGGGCTGGACGTGGGCGTACGACGACCCGCAGTTCCTGATCCTGAACTTCGCCCTCGGCGGCGGGTATCCCAACGGCGTCAACGGCGTCACGGAACCGTACTTCGGCCTGCCTCAGTCCACAGTAGACAAGGTGGCCGCGGGCAACGTCCGGTACCTGATCGACTGGGTTCGCGTCGAGCAGTGACGCGCGATTCCGCGAAGCGCGAGCTCTGACGTCTCATCAGAAAGTCCCAGGTGGGACGTCAGAGCGACCGGGTGGCAGGCAAGCCCCGCAGTGCCGGCCGGAGCGGGCGCTTCACGCTCCGGCGTGCCCGGTCGGCGGAGCCGGAATGGCGAGGACGCGGTCCCGGAGGACCGGCAGCTCGGTCCGGATCGCCGCGACCGAGCCCACGTCGACGTCCGCGGTCAGGACGTCCTCGCCCGCACCCGCCTCGGCGAGCACGGCGCCCCAGGGGTCGACGACCAGGCTGCCGCCGGCCTGATCCATGCCGCCGTGGGAGCCTGCGGCGCAGCAGGCCAGGACGATGGCCTGCTCCTCGACCGCGCGGGCGCGCACCAGGATCCTCCACTGCTCGCGGCGCCGGGCCGGCCAGGCGGCGGGCACGACCAGGATCTCCGTCCCAGCATCGACCAACGCCCGGAACAACTCGGGAAAGCGCAGGTCGTAACAGGTGGCGAGGCCTAGGTCACCGAACTCGGTGGGGATCGTCACGACATCCCGCCCGGCGGCCATCCGCACGGCCTCACCGGTGTCGAAGCCGTAGCGGTGGATCTTGCGGTACGTAGCGCGCAGCGCCCCGACCCGGTCGAAGACCAATGCCGTGTTGTAGAGCGCGCCGTTCCCGTCGCGCTCCACCACGGTCCCCGCGTGCAACCACACGGCCGCGGATCTGGCCGCCGCCGACATGGCTTGCACCGTTGGGCCGTCCACCGGTTCGGCACCCGCCTGCCAGTCGTCGTAGGCCCAGGCGCCGGTCGTCCAGAGTTCCGGCAGCACGACGATGTCGTCGCCCGCCCGGCGCCGGACCAGATCGGCGGCCCGTGCTCGGCGTTCGTCGGCGGATTCGGTGTCCGAGACCGAGAGCTGGATCAGGGAGGCGCGCATTTCCAGGCCCCTTCCACGAGTCATCCGACGAACAGCGGGAGCGGCGCGCCCCGCAGGCCGGTGCCCGCTCTGCGGCGGTCCGCTCGCCCCATCGGGTGTGCAGCAGCTCGGGTGGCGAAACATACGGCGGCCCCGCATGGCGCGAAGCCGCACGGGGCGGGAGGAGGACGGCATGGGAGGCCGACTCGTTCTCCATCGCCGGCCGTTCACGATTCGGCGCTTCGACCGGTGAAGCGAGAAGGCGCCCCGACCGGCTGGTCGGGGCGCCTTCTGGCTTCAGGCCGCTGGGATCACTCCCACTCGATGGTGCCCGGCGGCTTGGAGGTGACGTCGAGGGTCACCCGGTTGACGTCGGCGACCTCGTTGGTGATCCGGGTGGAGATCCGCTCCAGCACGTCGTAGGGCAGCCGGGTCCAGTCCGCGGTCATCGCGTCCTCGCTGGACACCGGGCGCAGCACCACCGGGTGGCCGTAGGTGCGGCCGTCGCCCTGGACGCCGACCGACCGGACGTCGGCCAGCAGCACCACCGGGCACTGCCAGATGTCGCGGTCCAGGCCCGCCGCGGTCAGCTCCTCGCGGGCGATCGAGTCGGCCGCGCGCAGCGTCGCGAGCCGCTCCGCGGTCACCTCGCCGATGATCCGAATGCCCAGCCCCGGGCCCGGGAACGGCTGCCGGTGCACGATCGTCTCCGGCAGACCCAGCTCCAGCCCGACTCGGCGCACCTCGTCCTTGAACAGCGCGCGCAGCGGCTCGACCAGATCGAACTGCAGGTCGTCGGGCAGCCCGCCGACGTTGTGGTGGCTCTTGATGTTCGCGGCGCCGGTGCCGCCGCCGGACTCCACCACGTCCGGGTACAGCGTGCCCTGCACCAGGAAGTCGATCTGCTCGCCGGCCGCGCCCGCCTCGGCCTGCAGGTCGCGGGCGGCCTGCTCGAATACGCGGATGAACTCGCGGCCGATGATCTTGCGCTTCTCCTCCGGGTCCGTGACACCGGACAGCGCGCCGAGGAACCGGTCCACCGCGTCGATGGTGACCAGCCGGACGCCGGTCGCCGCGACGAAGTCGCGCTCCACCTGGGCGCGCTCGCCGGAGCGCAGCAGGCCGTGGTCGACGAAAACGCAGGTCAGCTGGTCGCCGATGGCGCGGTGCACCAGCGCGGCGGCCACCGCGGAGTCGACCCCGCCGGACAGCGCGCAGATCGCCCGCCGGTCGCCGATCTGCTCGCGGATCGCGGCCACCGTGTCGTCCACGATGGACGCGGTGGTCCACTGCGGGCGGACCCCGGCGATCTCGTGCAGGAAGCGGCGCAGCACCTCCTGGCCGTGCGGCGAGTGCACCACCTCGGGGTGGTACTGCACGCCCGCCAGCCGGCGCTCGACGCTCTCGAAGGCGGCCACCGGGGTGTCCTTGGTGCCGGCGGTGACGGCGAAGCCCTCGGGGGCCTTGCTCACCGAGTCGCCGTGGCTCATCCACACCGGGTGGTGGCCGGGCAGCTCCGCGTGCAGCGTGCCGCCGTCACCGGTGATGTCCAGCTCGGTGCGGCCGTACTCGCGGGTGCCGGTGTGCTCGACCGTGCCGCCGAGCGCGGAGGTCATCGCCTGGAAGCCGTAGCAGATGCCGAACACCGGGATGCCCGCGCTGAACAGCTCCGGGTCGACCTGCGGCGCGCCGTCGGCGTAGACGCTGGAAGGGCCGCCGGAGAGCACGATGGCCGCCGGGTCGCGGCGCGCGATGTCTTCCACCGAGGTGTCGTGCGGGACGACCTCCGAGTAGACCTGCGCCTCCCGCACCCGTCGCGCGATCAGCTGCGCGTACTGGGCGCCGTAATCGACAACGAGGACAGGCCCCTGCCCCTGGCGATCGGCGCCCTTGCTGCTTGCGGTACCGGACACGTCGTCGAAACCTCCTGGCGAGAGCGGTGGCGCCCATTGTCCCAGGTAATCAAGGCCACAGCGGCACCGACCCCGCCCTTGCCCGGCGGGACGGCGGGGAGCCGGGACCGGTGCGACGGCACCGGACCCGGCTCCCCGGTCCGGGAGATCAGAACTGGCCGGGCTGGTAGTCGCCGGCGGGCTGCCGGACGATCACGTTCAACCGGTTGAAGGCGTTGATGAGCGCGATCAGGGACGCCAGCGCGGCGAGCTGGTCCTCGTCGTAGTGCTTGGCGGCGTTCTCCCAGGCCTCGTCCGTGACGCCGCCGGCCGCATCCGCGATGCGGGTGCCCTGCTCCGCCAGCTCCAGCGCCGCGCGCTCGGCCTCGGTGAAGACCGTGGCCTCCCGCCACGCCGCGACGAGGTTGAGCCGCAGCGACGTTTCACCGGCGGCGGCCGCCTCCTTGGTGTGCATGTCGGTGCAGAACCCGCACCCGTTGATCTGGCTCGCGCGGATCTTCACGAGCTCCTGCGTCGCGGCGGGCAGCTCCGACTCCGAGACCGCCTTGTTCGCCGAGACGAGGTGCTTCACGAACTTGCCCGCGACCGGGTTTCCGAAGAGGTTCAAACGCGCATCCATGGTGGGCTCCTCTGCCGTTTCGGTGTCTGCACACCTATGACGAGTCGCCTCGGCACAATGTGACCGGCCGGGCTGTGACGCCCGTCTCGTCAGCCGCCGAGGTAGGCGAGGACCGCGAGCACCCGGCGGTGGCCCGAGTCCCCGACCGGCAGGTCGAGCTTGGCGAAGATGTTCCCGACGTGCTTGAGCACGGCCCGCTCCGTGACGAACAGCCGCGCCGCGATCTCGGCGTTCGCGTAGCCCGCCGCCATCAGCGCCAGCACCTCCCGCTCGCGCGGCGTGAGCGCGGCGAGCGGGTCGTGCCGCCGGGTCAGCAGCTGCGCGACGACCTCCGGGTCCATCACGGTGCCGCCGCCG
Source organism: Saccharopolyspora sp. NPDC045839 (assembly GCF_056431645.1). Lineage (NCBI taxonomy): Bacteria > Bacillati > Actinomycetota > Actinomycetes > Pseudonocardiales > Pseudonocardiaceae > Saccharopolyspora > Saccharopolyspora sp. NPDC045839. The sequence goes on along the minus strand of NZ_JBWKKH010000006.1, from coordinate 34,408 downwards.
GCGATCCGGCGCAGCGCGTCGACGAACTCGTCCACCCGAGAAACCCGGTCCTTGAGGAGGTAACCCACCGCGCCCCGGCCGTCGGAGAGCAGCTCGCGCGCGTAGGTCTCCTCCACGTACTGGGAGAACACCAGCACCGGCAGGCCCGGCCGGATCCGGCGCGCCCGCAGGGCCGCCCGCACGCCTTCGTCGCGGAACGACGGCGGCAGCCGGACGTCCACCACGGCCGCGTCCGGCGCCTCCGCCTCGATCAGGTCGAGGAACGGCTCCGCCTCGGCGAACACGGCGGTCACTTCGATGCCCACGGTGCTCAGCAGCAACTTGAGCCCCTCCGCGAGGATCACGTTGTCCTCGACGATCACGACCCGCACGGCAGCACCACTCGGATCCCGGTCGGCCCGCCCTCCGGGCTGACCACCTCGGCCCGCCCGTCCAGGGCCGCGACGCGGTGCCGGATCCCGGCCACGCCGGTGCCCTTCGACTCGTCGATCCCGCCGATGCCGTCGTCGCCGATCTCGATCCGGAGCTCGTCGCCGACCCGGTCGATCGCCGCGGCGGCGCGCGTCGCGCGGGCGTGCTTGGTCACGTTGTTCAGCGCCTCGGCGACGACGAAGTACGCGGCGGCCTCGACCGCGGCCGGAACTTCGCCGAGCTCCGCAACGGTGACCGTGGTCGGCACGGCGCACCGGGCACCGAGCGCGGAAGCCGCCCCGGCGAGCCCGCGGTCGGCGAGGATCGGCGGGTAGAGGGTGCGGACGACGTTGCGCAGCCCACTCATCGCCTCCTCCGCTCCGTCGCGGGCCTCCTGCAGCATGCGGACCGCCATATCGGGGTCGTGGTGTGCCGCTTTCTCGGCGATCCCGAGCCGGATGGCGAGCGAGACCAGCTGGGCCTGCGTGCCGTCGTGCAGGTCGCGCTCGATCCGCCGCAGTTCGGCGCCGTGCGCTTCCAGCGCGCCCGCCCGGGTTTCGGCCAATTCGTCGACCCGCTCGGCAAGTTGGGCGGCCTTGAGCTGCGAGGCCGACGGCGACAGCAGCGCCAGGCTCAGCTTCGCCTGCCACCGCGCCAACGGCGGAACACCCCACCACAGCAGTGCGAACCCGAGCGCGAACTGCACGGCACCGGTACTCAGCGCGAATGGCCAGCTCGTCGCCCGGATGCCCAGCAGGCTCGCGTTCGGCACCACGGGCCAGATCACCATAGTCACCACGGTGGCCAGCGGCCCGGCGACCGCGACCAGGCCGATGAGCCCGCCGATCGTGCCGATCAGCGCGTGGACCGGCAGCCAGCGCAGCACCCGCCAGGTGGCGGAATTCCGCAGCACGGCGCCGAATCCGGTCGCCGCCGGAACGGACGGAGTCGGCACACCGAGCCTCCGCCCGGCTCGGCGGCGCTGCCACTCCGCGAAGCGGTGCAGCGCTGTCAGGAAACCGGGCAGCAGGATGATGCCGATGCCGGTCGCGACCAGCAGTCCGCTGGCGAGGACCAGCGGGATCGAGACCAGCGCGGCGATTCCCGTCGGCAGGCCGATCAGCAGGAAACCGGCATCGCGAACCACCAGGCGCAGCTGCATTGCCCATCACTCTCCTCGAATCCCCGGCGATCGGGGATCTCTCGATCGAGAGTCTGCCGGAGCGGAGCCTGCGGAACAGTGGAGTTCACAACACCATTGGGCCGGGCGCCCACGACCTGTCGGGATCCGCTGCCGTCGCCATAGCTTCGCCGCCATGGTTCAACAGAACATCCGCTCGCTCCTGGCGTTCGCCGGACTCGCCTACGCGGGCATGTGGCTGGCGATGACCCCGCTGTGGCTGACCGGCTTTCGCCGCACCGACAACGAAATCGCGATGGGCCTGCTCGAAGAGCTCTGCATCGCCGCCGCGATGCTCACGCCGGCGCTCGCCGCGGTATTCGTCCTGCGACGGCTGGAACGCCGCCGGAACATCCGCGCCACGCTGGCGCTGACCTGGCCCAAGGGCACGCTGAAGGAATGCGCGCTCGCCTTCGTCGTGCCGCTGCTGCTCGCCGCGCTGTCGCTGGCGATAGCCGCCACGGCCGGGATCTACCAGCCGGATCTCGTGAACTTCTCCGGGTTCCGCAGCCAGTTCGCCCCGGAAACCCTGGGACAGCCCGGGATTCCGTGGCTCGAAATGGCGCCTTGGGCGGCCGCGCTGCTGCTCCAGATGCTGATCTTCCTACCGATGTTCTTCGGCGAGGAGCTGGGCTGGCAGGGATTCCTGCTGCCCCGGCTGCTGCCGCGCGGGCCGGTGTTCGCGCTGGTGGTCACCGGCGTGGTGTTCGCGCTCTGGCACCTGCCGACGCTGCTGCTCGGCGGCCAGTACCCAGGAGCGTCGTGGCCGGTCTCGATCGCATCCTTCCTGGTCACCTGCGTGCTGATCGTGCCGGTCTTCACCTGGCTGCGGATGCGGTCCGCCTCGGTGGTGCCCGCCGTCGTCGCGCACACCTCCGTCAGCTCCGCTGCGGTTCAGCTGCCGTGGGTCTTCGGCTCCGCCGACCAACCGCCGAGCCCGCTGGCAACGGGTCTGACGGCGTGGCCGGGCTGGCTGGCGATGGCCGCTTTCCTCTGCGCGCTGGTGCTGCTGCGTCACGCCAGGGGCAGGCGCAACGCGGCGGGCGCGGTGGCCGGGACAGCCGGGGACTTCGGGACGACCGGCGCCACCCGGCGGTAGCCGGTCCCCTGGTCCGGGCGGGCGTCCTGCTCGCCCTTGTTCGGCCACATCGAGAACGCCCGCTCCGCCTGGGCGGTGATCGTCAGCGACGGGTTCACGCCCAGGTTCGCCGACACCGCCGAACCGTCCACGATGGACATCGTCGGGTAGCCGTGCGCCCGGTGGTACGGGTCGATCACGCCGTGCTCGGCGTCCTCGCCGATCGCGCAGCCGCCGAGGAAGTGCGCGGTCAGCGGGATGTCGAACAGCTCGCCCCAGGTGCCGCCCGCGACGCCGCCGATGCGCTCGGCGACGAGTTCGTTGGCCTGCTCACCGGCCGGGATGTAGGTCGGGTTGGGCGCGCCGTGGCCCTGCTCCGAGGTCAGCAGCTTCTTGCCGAAGACCCGCTTGAGCCGCGTGGTCAGCGAGTTGTCGAGGCTCTGCATGACCAGCAGGATCACGGTGCGCTCGCTCCAGTTCTTGACCGACAGCGTGCGCAGCGCCAGGTTCGGGTGCTTCCACACGTACTTCGCCCACTGCTTCCACCGCGACCCCTCGCCGCCCTTGGTCGCCAGGGTCTGCAACAGCCCCATCGCGTTGGCGCCCTTGGTGTAGCGCACCGGCTCGATGTGCGTGTCGGTGTCCGGGTGGAACGAGGAGGTAATGGCCACGCCGGTGGAGAAGTCGCGCTCGGGGTCGCGCTTCTTCATCTGCGCGCCGATGATCGCCTCGGAGTTGGTCCGGGTCAGCCGCCCGAGCCGCGTCGAAAGCCGCGGCAGGTCGCCGTTCTCGCGGCAGCGGTGCAGCAGGTTCTGGGTGCCCCAGGTGCCCGCCGCGACCACCACCTGGTCGGCGCGGAAGATCCGGGGCCGCCGGGACACCTTCGCCCCGGTGCGCGCGGTCGCGATGCGCCACCGTCCGTCGGCGCCCTGCCCGAGCCGGGTCACGGTGGTCAGCGGGAAGACCTTGGCGCCGCCCGCTTCCGCCAGGTACAGGTAGTTCTTGACCAGCGTGTTCTTCGCGCCGACGCGGCAGCCGGTCATGCAGGCGCCGCATTCGGTGCAGCCGGTGCGCACGGGCCCGGCGCCGCCGAAGAACGGGTCGGAGTCGGTCTGCCCGGGCTTGCGGAAGTACACGCCGACCGGCGTGTGGTGGTAGGTGTCGCCGACGCCCATCTCCCCGGCGACCTGCTTGATCACCACGTCGGAGGGGGTTTCGGTCGGGTTCTGGACGACGCCGAGCATCCGGGTGGCCTGGTCGTAGTGCGGGGCGAGTTCGGCTTCCCAGTCGGTGATGTGCGCCCACTGCGGGTCGTTGTAGAACGGCTCGAGCGGCCGGTAGAGCGTGTTGGCGTAGTTCAGCGAGCCGCCGCCGACGCCCGCGCCCGCGAGGATCAGCACGTTGCGCAGCAGGTGGATGCGCTGGATGCCGTAGCACCCGAGCTGCGGTGCCCACAGGAACTTCCGCAGGTCCCAGGACGTCTTGGGCAGTTCGTCGTCAGCGAACCGGCGACCGGCTTCGAGCACGGCGACGCGGTAGCCCTTCTCCGTCAGGCGCAGCGCGGCCACGCTGCCGCCGAACCCGGAACCGATGACGACCACGTCGAAATCGGTTTCGCTCTCGTCACGTCCAGCCATGCGCGACAGACTAGACGTAATTACTCGCCAGTAGCTAGAGGCGAACCAGGTTCTGCACCCGCTTTTCGCAGCGGCTCCGGGTGGCGGACATCGCGCCGGGGAGCTCCAGCCGAAGCCGCGCTCACGGTCCCGCGGCGCGGAGGTACCGGGTGCCGAGCCTGGCCAGGCGATCGCGGAGCTCGGGCGGATCGACGACCTCGAAGTCCGCCTCGATCAGCCCCGCGAAGACCGCCAGGAGGTGCATCGAATCGGCGCCCATGGTCACGTCGCAGGTGTTCTCGTCCACCGGCTCGATCAGCGCGCCGGTCGGCGTGATCAGCTCCGCGACGCGGGCCGCGGACAACCGGAACCGCAGCGTCGCCTGGCAGTGCCACAGCGCGACGTTCAGCCGTTCGCCGAGGTAGGCGACGACATCGCCGCCCGGCAGCTCGCGCGGGGCGAAGCGCGGCCCGGTCGGCGTCCGGGGCTCGACCCGGTCGGCCCGGAACGTCCGCCAGTCGTCGCGTTCCACGTCCCACGCCACGAGGTACCAGCGGCGGCCCCAGCCGACCAGCCGGTGCGGCTCGGTGATCCGCCGACTCGTCGTGCCGTCGTGGGCGGAGTAGTCGAAGCGGAGCCGCTCGCGGTCCCGGCAGGCGGCGGCGATCGCGGTCAGCACGCTCGCGTCCACCGTCGGGCCGTCCCCCGGCATCGCGATCATGGCGCTCTGCAGGGTCTGCACCCGGTGTCGCAGCCGGGACGGCAGGACCTGCTCCAGCTTCGCCAGCGCCCGGACCGAGGTTTCCTCCACCCCGGCAACCCCGGCGGCCGTGCGCAGCCCGACGGCCACCGCGACCGCCTCGTCGTCGTCCAGCAACAGCGGCGGAACCGCCGCCCCGGCACCGAGCCGGTAACCGGCCGTGCCCTGGGTGGCGTGCACCGGATACCCGAGCTCGCGCAGCCGCTCGATGTCGCGGCGCACGGTCCGCGCGCTCACGCCGAGCCGCTCGGCGAGCTCGGACCCGGCCCAGTCGCGCGGCGTCTGCAGCAACGACAGCAGCTTGAGCAGGCGCGCCGAAGTGTCCAGCATGCCGCCAAGTCTGCCGTCCGATTAGGACAGCGGCCGACCTGATCCCGCCCGGCACCGAAAAGCCAAGGCTCGTGAGCGTTTTGGACCGCTGCAGCGATCCAAAGCACTCACGAGCCCGGTGGTGGATGCGCGTCAGCCGCGGAGCGACAGGCCGACCTTCTGGAACTCCTTGAGGTCCCGGTAGCCGGTCTTCGCCATCGCGCGGCGCAGGCCGCCGAAGAGGTTCAGCGTGCCGTACGGGTCGCTGCTCGGCCCGAACAGCAGCTGCTCCAGGTCCGCGCCCGAACCGGCGAAGCCGACGATCTCGCTGCGCGGCAGGCTCGGGTGCGCGGCCGCGGAAGTCCAGTAGTAGCCCTGCGCGGGCGTCTCCGCCGACTCGGTCAGCGCCTCACCGAGCATCACGGCGTCGGCGCCGCAGGCGATCGCCTTCGCGATGTCGCCGGAGTACGACAGGCCGCCGTCGGCGAGCACGTGCACGTAGCGGCCGCCGGTCTCGTCCAGGTAGTCGCGGCGGGCCGCGGCGGCGTCGGCGATCGCGGTGGCCATCGGCACCCCGATGCCCAGCACCTGGGTGGTGGTCGCCGCGCGGGACTGGCCGAAGCCGACGATCACGCCGGCCGCGCCGGTGCGCATCAGGTGCATCGCGGTGCGGTAGTCGCCGACCCCGCCGGCGATCACCGGCACGTCGAGCTCGGCGATGAACCGCTTCAGGTTCAGCGGCTCGCCGTCCCGGGCGACGTGCTCGGCGGAGATGATGGTGCCCTGCACGACCAGCAGCTCGACGCCGGCCGCGAGCAGGTCCGGGGTCAGCTCCTCGGCGTGCTGCGGGCTGACCCGCGCCGCCACGGTGACACCGGAGTCCTTCACCTGCTTCAGCGCGGTGGCCAGCAGGTCCGCCCGGATCGGCGCGGCGTGCAGCTCCTGCAGCAGCCGGATCGCGGCCTCGGGGTCGCTGTTCTCCTCGGCAGCGCGAACCACCTCGAACAGCTTTTCCTCGACGTTCTCGTGGCGCGCCCACAGCCCCTCGGCGTTCAGCACGCCCAGGCCGCCGAGCTCGCCGATCCGCACCGCGGTGGCCGGCGAGACGACCGCGTCCGTCGGGTGCGTGACCAGCGGGATGTCGAAGCGGTAGGCGTCGATCTGCCACGCCAGGGAAACATCCTTCGACGACCGGGTCCGCCGCGAGGGCACGATCTCCACGTCGTCCAAGTCGTAGCCGCGCATGGCCGTACGGCCCATGCCGATCTCAACCTGATCCCGCACCGTTGAAGTCCCTCCTCGCCGCACCGCTGTCCGACGAAGCATTCTCTCTTCGCTGCCCGTGTGACGTGCAACGGGGGCTCCTTAGCCCGCCGCGAGCTTCGCCGAGCCGGCGTCAGGCCCGCGGCGATTTCGCGCGAAATCGCCACACGCCATGCCTGGCGGGCGCCGATTTCGCGCGAAATCGCCACACGACGCGGCCGCCGCATCGCGGGGATGCGGCGGCCGGGACGGTGGTGATCAGCGCGTGGTGTAGTTCGGCGCCTCGACGGTCATCTGGATGTCGTGCGGGTGGCTCTCCTTGAGCCCCGCCGCGGTGATCCGCACCAGCTTCGCATCCTGCAGCTCCGGAATCGTGTTGGCGCCCGTGTAGCCCATGCCCGAGCGCAGTCCGCCGATCAGCTGGTCGACCACCTGCGCCAGCGGCCCGCGGAACGGCACCCGGCCCTCGATGCCCTCCGGCACCAGCTTGTCCTCGGACAGCACGTCGTCCTGGAAGTAGCGGTCCTTGGAGTACGACTTGGCCTGGCCCCGCGACTGCATGGCGCCCAGCGAGCCCATGCCCCGGTACACCTTGAACTGCTTGCCGTTGACCAGCACCAGCTGGCCCGGCGACTCGGCGGTGCCGGCCAGCAGGCTGCCCAGCATGACGCTGCTCGCGCCGGCCGCGATGGCCTTCGGGATGTCCCCGGAGTACTGGATGCCGCCGTCGCCGATCAGCGGCACGCCCGCCGGTCGGCAGGCCATGCTCGCCTCGTAGATCGCGCTGATCTGCGGCACGCCGACCCCGGCGACGACGCGGGTCGTGCAGATCGAGCCCGGCCCGACGCCAACCTTCACCGCGTCCGCCCCGGCGTCGACCAGTGCCTGCGCGCCAGCCCGGGTCGCCACGTTGCCGCCGATGACGTCGACGGAGTTGCCGAGCTCCTTCTTCAGCGTCGCCACGGTGTCCAGCACCGCGCGCGAGTGCCCGTGCGCGGTGTCCACGATCAGCACGTCGACACCGGCGTCCACCAGCGCCATCGCACGCTCGTGCGAGTCCGCGCCGACGCCGACCGCCGCGCCGCACAGCAGCCGGCCGTCCGGGTCCTTGGTGGCGCGCGGGTACTGCTCGGTCTTGACGAAGTCCTTGACGGTGATCAGCCCGCGGAGCTTGCCGGCGTTGTCCACGATCGGCAGCTTCTCGATCTTGTTGCGCCGCAGCAGCCCGAGCGCGGCCTCGGCGGTGACGCCGACCTGCGCGGTGATCAGCGGCGTCGCGGTCATGACCTCGCGCACCCGCCGGGTGAAGTCCACCTCGAACCGCATGTCGCGGTTGGTGATGATGCCGACGAGAGTGCCGTCCGGGTCGGTCACCGGCACGCCGGAGATGCGGAAGCGGGCGCACAACGCGTCCACCTCGGCGAGGGTGTCGTCCGGCGAGCAGGTCACCGGGTCGGTGACCATGCCCGCCTCGGAGCGCTTGACCACCTCGACCTGGGCGGCCTGCTCCTCGACGGACAGGTTGCGCTGCAGGATGCCGACGCCGCCCTGGCGGGCCATGGCGATCGCCATCCGCGCCTCGGTGACGGTGTCCATCGCGGCGGACAGCAGCGGCACCCGCAGGCGGATGTTGCGGGACAGCTGGGTGGACGTGTCGACGCCGCTGGGGATGACGTCGGACTCGTCCGGGAGGAGGAGCACGTCATCGAAGGTCAGACCCAGTGTCGCGAACTTCGAGGGGAGGCCGGGTGCGGAGAGTTCGCTGCTCATGGCGAGGGATGTGCCTTCCTTCACGCTATGGTCCGCAGACTGCGGGTGCGGCTGGATGTCCTCGGCGATTACGTGTGGAACGTGGCATCGGCATCGGGGATTCCCTCAATGATAGAGACCACAGGTCAGGCGCGTTTGCCCCGTGGGCCGAGGGGTGGGCCACGCCACGGCGGGCGGTCAAACCCGCCCCGACAACCCCACAAGGTGGACGCAGCCGGTACCGTGCGGGCCGTGCCGCACGATCCGATGCCACCAGACCCGTTCGCGGGTGACCCGGAAGATCCGAGCATGGCACTCGGCGATCACGACGCCGACGACGGCCCACCACTCGGCGATGAGGAACGGGCCGAACTGCTCGCCGACCTGACCGACCTCGCCGTCTACCAGGCCCTGTTGGAGCCCCGCGGGCTTCGCGGCATCGTGGTGGACTGCGCGGACTGCGGCGAATGCCACTACCACGACTGGGAGCTGCTGCGCTCCAGCCTGGAGCAGCTGCTGCAGGACGGCCGGATGCGCCCGCACGAGCCGGCGTTCGACCCGAACCCGGGCGACTACGTCACCTGGGAGTACTGCCGCGGCTACGCGGACGGCGTGACCGAGACCGAAACCACCCGCTGACGACGCCCACCAAGCAGAACGCGAAGAGGGGCTCCCGACCGGGAGCCCCTCTTCGCGTTGGCAGGTGTCAGACCGGCCTCATCATCACGGATTGCTGGTGCTCTTCTGCGGGAAGAGGTCCGATCCCCAGCCGCTCGACGGGTGCTCGGAACTGCCGCTCGTCTCGCTCGGCGACGTGGACGACTCCGGTGGCGATGTGGACGACGTCGGCGGCACCGACGAGCTGTCCGTCGGCGGCACCGGCGGCACCGGCTGCGACGGCGACGTGGTCGGCGTCGACGGCGTGGTCGGCGTCGACGGCTGCGTGGGCTGCGGGTTCTCGCCCTGGCCCATCCGCGCGGTCAGCGAAGCGTGCGCGGCCTTCAGGTCGGACAGCCCGTGCTCGTCGTCGACGCCCCGCATCTGCTCCTGCGCGGAGCGCAGCGCGGCCTCGGCGGCGGTGCGGTTGCCCTGCTCGATCGCGCCCTCGGCGGTGTTCAGATCCTCGCGGGCCGAGCTCGCGGCGACGATCGCGCGCGTGCGGTCGGAGTAGAGGACCTGTGCGACGCCCCACAGCATGTCGCCGGGCTGCGCGTCGCGAGCGGCCACGCCCACCCCGGTGAACGTGATCATCAGGACCGCGGCGGCGGTGGCGACCGGCACCAGGTGCCGGCGCTTGAGCCTGCGGCGCGGGCGGCTGCCCGCCACGATGGCCGCGGTCGCGGTCTCCACGTCGACGAGATCGCCGATCGGCGCGGCGTCGATGTCCTGCCGCCACGCGACCAGCAGCGCCTCCAGGCTGGGGCGCTCGTCGTCGGCCGACACGACCACGTCGGGATTGGTCCCGCCGAGCGCGTCGAGCAATGCGTCGTCGGCCTGCAGCGCGCCCAGGTCGATCGGTTCTTCGCCGAAGTCGTCGAAGTCGACCAGCTCGTCGGACTCCTCGGCCGGTCGCGGCCGGAAGGAGAGCACGTCGGCGTCGCACGACACGGCGTCGGGTTCGGTGGTTTCAGACTCGGCCGAGCCGGAATCCCGCTGGTTGTCGCTCAGTTCCGTTCCCTCGTCTGCGGACCCCTCTGCGGGAATCTGGTCCCGCTCGTCTGCCCCGCGCGAACGGTCCTCGTGCCAGCCGGACTCGACAGGGTCGTGTCCCGCCTGCTCCCCCTCGGGCCCCTTCCGCTCCGCCATTCAGACCACCTCCTCCGCGGACAGCGTCTTTCGCAGCCGGGCCAACGCGCGGTGTTGAGCCACGCGTACCGCGCCCGGCGTCGAACCGACCGCTTCGGCGGTTTCTTCCGCCGACAACCCGACGACCACCCGGAGCAGCAGAATTTCCCGCTGCTTGGCCGGGAGGACGCGAAGAAGCTGCGCCATCCTGCCCGAAAGCTCACCCTGCATGGCCCGCTGCTCCGGTCCGGCCTCGGATTCCGGGGTGTCCGGAACGTCTGCCACCGGTTCGGAGCGGTTGCGGGCCAACGCGCGGTGCGCATCAGCAACCTTGTGCGCGGCGATGCCGTACACGAACGCCAGGAACGGACGACCCTGGTCCTTGTAGGTGGGCAGCGCGGTCAGCACCGCGAGGCACACTTCCTGGGCCACGTCGTCCGCCGAAGCGAACGACCTCTCGTTTCGTCCGACTCTGGCGCGGCAGTACCGCACCACCAAAGGACGGATTTCGGCCAGCAAGCGCTCGATCGACTGACGATCGCCGTCGACGGCGGCGCCTACAAGAGCGTCCAGCCCGTCCCCCACGTTGGTCATCGCAGACAGCAGCCCTGGTGTTACGCGTTCAAGCGATTCGGATTTGTCCGGCGGAGATCGCGTGCGCCGCACGCCGCGCCGAGCTCACCGTACCGGCCGGGGGGCGATCGTTGAACAGGGAGTGGATGGAGGGGCCCGTCGTCGTCACACATTCAGAGATACCAGACGCCGACCCCGGCGGCGTTTCCCCTGGCCACGAGATCTTGGAGGTTCACCGGAGAAGATCAGAGAGGATCTTCACAGGGATCGCACGACCGGGCGATCCCGACACTTTCGAGGCATCTGCGCCGATTGCCGAGAAGGCCGGTTTCGTCCGGATCGTCCCACTCCGAAGAACTGTGGCTCGCGTCACACCAGCGGTCGCACCCCGGATCGGGGTCGCGCCGGAAGTGACGCGAGCCACAGACGCACTCGTAACGTCAGCTCGCTCCAAGCCAACGTCCTCGCCGAGCACCGGCAGCCCGGACTGGATCTGCCGGTGCGCTCCGATCGACAGGCGCGCGGTGATCACCGCGCGCGACGATCACGCGACGAGGCCGCGGCGGAAACCGTGCGCAACTGCCTGCGCGCGGTCGCGCACGCCGAGCTTCCGGAAAAGCCGGCGAGCATGGGTCTTGACCGTGTCCTCCGAGAGGTAGAGCTCCCGGCCGATCTGGCCGTTGCTCTTGCCCTGGCTCATGCCGCGCAGCACCTGGAGTTCGCGCTCCGTCAGCTGCACCCCCGGATCGGACGGTTGCCGGGGCGCGGGCACCGAGGTGCTCGCCAGCGTGTGCGCCAGCGCCGCCACCAACTCCGGCCGGGAAGCATCCCAGCGGAGGTAGCCACGGGCGCCGCCGGCGATCGCGGCGGCGATGCTGGCCGCGTCGTCCGGGGCACCGAACACGATCACGTTTGCTTGCGGATGGGCCGAGACGAGCCTTCGGGTGGCCTCGACGCCGTTCGGCACCGCGCGCTGGGTACCCACCAAGACGACGTCGACGGCCTGCCGCGAGAAGCGGGCCAGCAGCTCATCACCGTGCGCAACGCAATCAATTCGACTCACTCCGGGGACAGCAGACATCACACGAGTGAGCCCTTCCCGGACGCTACGTCGGTCATCGCAGATCAGGACCGTCGTCACGGGAACTCCTTCCTGCAGGCGAGTGACGTTCCAACTCCCCTATCGGACGCAGGGGCCAAAACCTTGACACGATCCGGTGCTTAATCCGTCAAGAAATTTTGTGGCAGCCCGATCGGGTGCCGGTTCACTGGAACGGAGCAGGCCGCCGGGACCGGCCCGCCCACTACGCCGGGAAGCCGCCGGCCACGCGCCGTACCTGCAGTATTCACCCGATTGCACCCAGTCGAGACCGAAGTTTCGCCCGTCCGCACGAACGCCGTAACCCCACCCACACGGTGGGTGTGTGATTTATGCCACAAAGAGCCTCGCTCAGCCCAATACGGTCTCGGAAACACGGGCAACAGCCGTCTCCAGCGAATCGAGCAGCTCCACGTGCGCGGGCAGCGCTTGCTGCGCCCACCCGGCGCCCGCCACGAACGCGCGGGCACGCTGCCGGGTGATCGGGATGTCGTCCAGCACCCGCGACGAGGCGTAGTGCGACTGGTCGGCCCAGAGCACCACGGCGGCCGGGGCGGAGCGGCGCACCGCGGCGGCGAGTCCTTCGCGCGGCAGCGCGGCGCCGAACAGCCGGTGGCCGACGCGGTTGGCGGCGAGCGCCGCGGCCAGCGCCACGAGTTCGAGCTCCTGCACTTCGCCGGGCACCGGGGCGAGCACCACCGGGCGCGGATTGACCGGGGCCGGCGCGGTCGCGATCACCGAGCGCAGCGCGGTGGACGCGCAGTCGACCAGCAACTGGAGGACCTCGATGCCGGAGCCGGACCGCTGCCGCCGCTCGCTGACCGCGCGCAGCACCGGCTGCAGCATGCCCTGCCAGGTCTCCACGACGCCGTCGGTGTCCATCGACTCGATCAGCAGCCGCTGCACGGACCAGGAGTCCAGCGCGAGCGCCGCCCGCCCCAGGCCGCGGGCGCGCGGCCCGGCCCCGGTGAGCTTGAGCCCGCGCCCGCCGGTGTTCGAGCCGCCGGCCAACTCGATGTCGCCCGCGCCGCCGAGCACACCGGACAGCATCATCGGCCCGTCGCCGGAATCGTCCGGCTGCGTTTGCCGCTCGGTCGCGTCGGGGTATCGCTGCGGCAGCGGCGCGGCGACGGTGCGGGCGTAGCGGGCCGCCTCCATCGGTGAGGCACCGCGCAGCAGCGCGCGTTGCATCTGCTCCAGGCGAGCGATGTCGTCCGGGCCGTAGCGGCGGTGCCGACCGCTGGTGTGATCGCTGGGCCCGAGTCCGTACCGGCGGTCCCAGGTGCGCAGCGTGGCGGGTGCCACACCGAGCCGGCGGGCCACCGCGGCGACGCTGAGCCGCGGCTGATCGTCCGACGCGGCGCCATCCGGACCTCCGACCAGCTCCGGATCGTCGCTCGGGATGGGGGTGTCCTGCCCCTGCACAGGTTCCGGCCGCGTCGTCACGCGGGACATGTTCCGGTTCCGGCCCGTGGAGGGCAAGCCGTCGGGCGTCGATCTTGGTCGGCCAAAGATCACTCCAACGATGAACAGCTTTTGGCTCGATAAGGGTTGAACAAGTTTTGGCGCGGTTCTACGGTCGGATCATGCGAGGCTGCGGCCGCCGGCTGCAGCGGGGAGGGGACCCACCGCTAGGAGGTGGTTTGCGCAATGGCAGACACTCGACGTCTTCCAGGACCGAACGCCGATATCTGGGATTGGCAGATACGGGGCTCCTGTCGAGGCATGGACAGCGCGTACTTCTTTCATCCGGACGGCGAACGCGGCCCGGCACGAGCTCGGCGAGAGGCGAAGGCGAAAGAGGTGTGCCAGCACTGCCCGGTGATCGCGCAGTGCCGGACGCACGCGCTAGCCGTGCAGGAGCCGTACGGCATCTGGGGCGGGCTGTCGGAGTCGGAGCGGGAAGTGATCATCAAGGCGCGCAAGCGCCAGCAGCTGGCGGTCGCGGCCAGCTGACGCGCTTGTGTCGGCCGCCGCGTCGTGGATCGCGAGCGGCCGCCGGAGTCGGATGACTACGAGGGGCGTCATTCGGCTCCGGGTAGGACGAAAAAAATCGGGGCGGTACCCATGCCGTGGGTACCGCCCCGATCTTCGTGCCGTTCAGCCGGGCCGAGGGCCCGGCTCACGCGCAATGGCTCAGTGGCCGTGCCCGTGGCCGTGGCCGTGCCCGGCGGCCTCCGGCTGCTCCTCCGGCTTCTCCACGACCGCGCTCTCGGTGGTGATCACCATGCGGGCGATGGAGGCCGCGTTGGCGACCGCGGAGCGGGTCACCTTCAGCGGGTCGACGATGCCGGCCTGCACCAGGTCGCCGTACTCGTCGGTCGCCGCGTTGTAACCGGCGCCCCAGTCCAGGTCGCGGACCTTGGACACCACGACGGCGCCTTCCTGGCCGGCGTTGGCGGCGATCCAGTACAGCGGGGCGTCCAGCGCGCGGCGCACCAGCTGCACGCCGGTGGCCTCGTCACCGGTGAGACCGAGGTCGTCGGCCAGCGCCTTGGCGGCGTGGATCAGGCTCGACCCACCACCGGGGACGCTGCCCTCCTCGGCCGCGGCCTTGGCGGCGGCGACGGCGTCCTCGATGCGGGACTTGCGCTCCTTGAGCTCCGTCTCGGTGGCCGCGCCGACCTTGATCACCGCGACGCCGCCGGACAGCTTGGCCAGCCGCTCCTGCAGCTTCTCGCGGTCCCAGTCGGAGTCGGTGGCCTCGATCTCCTTGCGGATCTGGTCCACGCGGTCCTTGACGCCCTCGGCGCTGCCGCGGCCGTCCACAATGGTCGTGGTGTCCTTGGTCACGGTGACCCGGCGGGCCGCGCCGAGCACCTCCGGACCGGCCTCGGACAGCTTCAGCCCGACCTCCGGCGCGATGACCTGGGCGCCGGTGGCGATCGCCAGGTCGTCCAGGAACGCCTTGCGGCGGTCGCCGAAGAACGGGGCCTTGACCGCGACGACCTTCAGGGTCTTGCGGATCGCGTTGACGGCCAGGGTGGACAGCGCCTCGCCCTCGACGTCCTCGGCGATGATCAGCAGCGGCTTGCCGCCCTGCGCGATCTTCTCCAGCAGCGGCAGCAGGTCCTGCAGGCCGGAGATCTTGTCGCGGTGCAGCAGGATCTGCGCTTCCTCCAGCACCGCTTCCTGACGCTCGGCGTCGGTGACGAAGTGCGGGGAGATGAAGCCCTTGTCGAACTGGAGGCCCTCGGTGATCTCCAGCTCGGTGGCCAGCGTCGAGGACTCCTCGATGCTGATCACGCCGTCCTCGCCGACCTTCTCCATCGCCTCGCCGATCAGGGCGCCGATGGACTCGTCCCGGGAGGACACGGTCGCGATCTGGGCGATGTTGTCGCGACCCTTGACCGGCGTGGCCTTGGCCTTGAGCGCCTCGACGACGGCGTCGGTGGCCGCCTGGACGCCCTTGTTCAGCGACGCCGGGTTGGCGCCCGCGGCCAGGTTGCGCAGGCCCTCGCGGACCAGCGACTGGGCGAGCACGGTGGCGGTGGTGGTGCCGTCGCCGGCGACGTCGTTGGTCTTCGTCGCGACGTTCTTGGCGAGCTGGGCGCCCAGGTTCTCGAACGGGTCGCTCAGCTCGATCTCGCGGGCGATGGTCACGCCGTCGTTGGTGATCTGCGGCCCGCCGAACTGCTTGTCCAGCACGACGTGCCGACCACGCGGCCCGAGGGTGACCTTCACCGCGTCGGCGAGCTGGTTGACGCCGCTCTCCAGCGCGCGCCGCGCCTGCTCGTCGAAGGTGATCTGCTTAGCCATGGTTACAACAGCCCTTCATGGATGCCTTTTGCTGTGCACGGGGTCGCCTTGCGTGGCGGTGCGGGTGGCGCCGCTCGCTCGACGTCCGAGGTGCGATCACGCGCCCAGGACTTCCCATTCCGTACGACTCGGGACGCTCCGGTCCCGGACATGCGACCGCCCCGGGGTCCCGGTCGGGACCGCCGGGGCGGCATTGCTCGCGTGGTGCAGCGTCAGTTGACGACGGCCAGCACGTCGCGGGCGGAGAGGATCAGGTACTCCTCGCCGTTGTACTTGACCTCGGTGCCGCCGTACTTCGAGTAGATGACGACGTCGCCTTCCTTGACATCCACCGGGATGCGGTTGCCCTTGTCGTCGATGCGACCCGGACCGACGGCCAGAACCTTGCCCTCCTGGGGCTTTTCCTTGGCGGTGTCCGGGATCACGATGCCGGACGCAGTCGTCGTCTCGGCCTCGCTCGCCTGGACCACGATCTTGTCCTCAAGCGGCTTGATGCTCGCCACGGTGTGACCTCCACCTTCTGGGGCCTTCGAAGCGTTGTCTGGGTTAAGACGGCTCCGTGGCTCCCCGCCGTCGCGGGTGCCGGGGCGCTGCGGCGCCGTTCTGCTAGCACTCTACCCATGAGAGTGCCAACGCTCAACAACAACCCTCTTCTCCGGCCTCCCGGCGTGTCGACCACTCCAGATCGTCGAGCCGGAGCGAGACCGGGAAGGGCTCAGCCGCGACGAATCGACCAGCGATGCAGCCGCCGTCCTGATGGCCGGAAGTCTCCGTCAGACGACAGTCAAGCAGACTCGGCGGCGCCCCGAGCTCGACCATCCAGTAGCGCGGGATCCCGGCATCCGCGTACTCAGCGCTTGACGGCGTGATCCACCCGCCGGGAGTCGGATGCGACCACTTCGACGGCCAGGAGGCCGGGTACGGATGGCAGGTCGATCATCGACACGCTCCGGCTACCGGGCGGATTCGATTCGGTTCGGACCGTAGCGAACCAGGGCTGCGGGGCCGCCACCTGGGAAGTTGTCACAGACGATCAGCTGTGCGTGATCTTCGCTGGTAGATCGCCATGCGGGAAATGTCACCAATGCCACGAGGTGGTTCACACCAAGGCGGTTCGGTGCCCTAGGTTGCCAGGCATGCCCGCCCTCTCCAAGCCCGCGAACCGCCCCTGGGAGCGCCGCCCCCGACCCGCGCGCCCGCCCGGCCCGCCCGGCCCGCCGACCCGAGCCGGGTGGCGGCCGAAATGACCTCGCGAGCTCACCGCTCCGGCTGGTTGCGGTAGAGCTCGGCGTACCGCTGCACCCGCTGGGCACGGATCGCGGCCTGCGCCTCTTCGCGCACCGCCCGTCCGGTGCCCATCGGGTAACCGTGCTTGGTGAGCCGGTACTCGCTGGTGTGCTCCAGGTACGACAGCGAGTACCAGAGCGCCAGGATGACCCCGCCGAGCACGGACATCGCCCGGATCCAGAACGGACCGGGCAGCAGCAGGAAGAGCAGTCCCGGGGAGATCTGGACCAGGCTGCGGCCGATGTGCCGCAGCACCCAGGTCCGGCACGTGATGTCGTGCAGGACCCACTCCCGGCACCTCGCCGGCAGCCGTCCGCCGAAGGCGTACCAGATCCACTGCACCGGATTGGGCCGGATTCGTCCGTCAGCGGCCACGTCCCCTCCTTCGCCGAGCGTCCGCGAACAACCTCTATGCTAATCATTAGCACGCTAATGATTAACGTGATAGCGGGCACCCCCGGCCGGAAGGAGACCCCGATGAACCAGATCGACCTCGGCGAGGATCCGCTCACCCTCGATCGCCAGGTGTGCTTCGCGCTGTCCGTCGCCTCGCGCAACGTCATCTCCGTCTACCGGCCGCTGCTCGCGCCGCTCGGCCTGACGCACCCGCAGTACCTCGTGATGCTCGCGCTGTGGGAGCAGTCGCCGAGATCGGTGAAGGATCTCTGCGGCGACCTGCACGCCGACCCCGCGACGTTGTCGCCGCTGCTCAAACGCCTCGAATCGATCGGCTACCTGGAACGGCGCCGCAGCACCGAGGACGAGCGACTGCTCGCCGTGGAGCTGACCGGGAAGGGCCGGGAACTCCGCGCGGAGGCCGAGAAGATCCCGTACCGCGTGGTCGAGCTCCTCGGCATGGAGGTCGCCGAGCTGGAGCAGCTCAACGCGGCGCTGAGCAAGGTGATCGCGGCGACCCGACGCGCCCTCGACGCCGGGTGACGCGCTGAGCCGATCGGTCCGGCGGCGGCTGGGCCGAACGGATCCCGGGGCTTGCATCGGCCGCCCCATTTCGCCGGGAATTCACCAAACCCTCTTCTGGTGCCGGTACTTTCGTGCGCTCGATCGCGCCACGGTCGAGCCCCGGACGACTTCCGCAGGACACCTGGAGGACACCGATGCCCGATATCCCGTTACCCGGCCGGGTCAGCCGCCGCGCCGTGCTGCTCGGCGGCGCCGCCGCGCTCGGTGCGACCGCCCTCGGCGGCTCCGCGCTGGCCAACGCGCTGTCGCTGCCCGGCGCCGGCACTCGCCGGCTCGCCGACCCGTTCACCCTCGGCGTCGCCTCCGGCGATCCGCTGCCGGACGGGGTCGTGCTGTGGACCCGGCTGGCGCCGGAGCCGACCGCCGACGACGGGCTGGGCGGCATGCCCGACAAGGCCGTGCCCGTGCAATGGGAGGTCGCCGCGGACGAGCAGTTCAGCAAGATCGTGCAGAGCGGCGAGACCCAGGCCGCACCGGATCTGGGGCACAGCGTGCACGTCGAGCTGGAGGGCCTGCAGCCCGGCGCGGAGTACTTCTACCGGTTCCGCGCCGAGGGCTCGATCTCGCCGGTCGGCCGCACCCGCACCGCGCCCGCGCCGGACGCGCTCGGCGAGCTGACCATGTGCTTCACCTCCTGCGCGCACTTCGGGCAGGGGTATTTCACCGCGTACCGGCGGATGGCCGAGGACGAGCCGGGGCTGATCCTGCACCTCGGCGACTACCAGTACGAGTACGCCGCCAAGGACGGCGACGTGCGGAAGGTGCTCGGCCCGGAGACCCGCACGCTGGCCAACTACCGGCAGCGCCACGCGCAGTACAAGACCGACCCGGACCTGCAGCTCGCACACGCGACCGCGCCGTGGCTGGTGGTGTTCGACGATCACGAGGTCGAGAACAACTGGGCCGACGAGACCCCGGAGAAGCCCGACGACGGCTTCCTCGACCGGCGCAAGGTCGCCCTCCAGGCGTACTACGAGAACATGCCGCTGCGCGCGGGCTCGAAGCCGGGCGGCATCGACCTGCAGCTCTACCGGCGGTACGGCTGGGGATCGCTGGTCAACTTCCACCTGCTCGACACCCGCCAGTACCGCGACGACCAGGCCTGCGGCGACGGCGTGCAGTCCGGCTGCACCGACCGCGAGGACCCGGACCGGTCGATCACCGGCGCCGAGCAGGAGAAGTGGATCATCGACGGGTTCCGCGACACCACTGCCCGCTGGGACGTGCTGGGCCAGCAGGTGTTCTTCTCCAAGATCGACCTGACGCCCGGCGCCGAAGAGGGCTACAACATGGACGCCTGGGACGGCTACGTGGCCAACCGCGACCGGATCGCCGGCGCGATGGCCGACAGCGCGGTCCGCAACGGCGTCGTGCTCACCGGCGACGTGCACCGGCACTGGGCCGCGGAGATCAAGCGGACCCACGACGACCCCGGGTCGCGCGCCGTCGGCACCGAGTTCATCACGACCTCCGTCACCAGCGGCGGGGACGGCAACGACGACGGCAACGGCGATGTGCTCAAGGAGAACCCGCACGTGAAGTTCTACGCCAACCGGCGCGGCTACGTGCGCACCAAGTTCACCGAGGCCGAGCTGCGCGCCGACTACCGGGTGCTGCCGTACGTGTCGAAGAAGGACGCCCCGGCGGAGACCGCGAAGTCGTTCGTGGTCGAGGACGGCAACCCGGTGCTCAACCCGGCCTGACCGCAGACCGTCCACTGGGGACGGTTGCCCGATCGCTCGTGGGTGCTTTGGACTGCTGGGGCGCTCCAGAACACTCACGAGGCCGGCGGCCTCGATGGCACACTTGTCCAGTGCGTGGACTTCGGAAGGGACTCGCTGCGCTGGCCGGGCTCGGGGTCGCGGCGGCGCTGCCCTCGGCATGGGCACTGGCGCGCAGCGCCCGCCGCATCAGCACGGTGCAGGACGCGCCCGCGACCGAGTACGCGCTGGTGCTCGGCGCGGGCGTGCGCTGGGACGGCCTGCCGAGCCGGATCCTGCAGGGTCGGCTGAACGTGGCGCGGGAGCTGTTCGAGGCGGGCCGGGTCCGGCGCATCATCGTCAGCGGCAGCCCGGAATCCCGCGGGCACAGCGAACCCGTCGTGATGCGGCACCACCTCGTGTCGCACGGGGTTCCCGCCGCCGCGGTGGTGCTGGATGAGTCCGGTGTGGACACCTGGTCGTCCTGCCGGCGGGCGGCCGAGGACTTCGGGCTGCGCGAGGTCACCGTCGTGACCACCCGGTTCCACCTGCGCCGCGCGGTCGCGCTGTGCCGGCGCGCGGGCATCGACGCCCACGGCGTCGGCCACGACGCGGCGGCCGACGGCCTGCGCCGGGTCTCCGCCCGCGGCGCCCGCCGCGAGTTCCTCGCCACCACCAAGGCGTTCTGGTGGCGCCGCTGATCACTCCGGGTCATGCGAGGAGCGTTCTCCTACCGGCTCGGATGGAGTACCTGCGCGGGGGGGGGTTGGGGGGGGGGGGGGGGGGGGGAGGGGGGGGGGGGGGGGTTTGGGGGAAGAAAAGCCGCCCAACGCAATGGAGCGCTCTTCTCCCGCTT